>JBHACB010000067.1:0-15343 GCA_041854325.1 Porphyromonas sp. | reverse complement strand
TGTATGATACGCTTGCCGGCCTCCCCTTTGGGGGTAGTGATAGAGCCATGCCTCATGCGCATCTGACGCTGTACGGCATCGAGGGCACTATCCCTGAGTGGGCGATAGAGCTGCTCGAGCCACATACCCTGCTGGCGAAAGTAGATGTTGGCGGCACTGAAGACTTCCCAGTTGCCACAGTGCCCCATGAGGATGATAGCTATGCGCTTGCCCTGACCTAGGGTAGTGTGAGCTAGCTCCTCTACTCCCTCGAGCTGTATGTACTGCTGGCAGATCGTGGTGGGCGACGAGGCGAGCATCTTGGGCGAGGCGAGGAACTGATGTGCTAGGTGCTCGTAGAAGTCGCGCGCCGTGCGCTGTAGCTCCTCGGCACTGCGCTCGGGCAGGCAGAGGCGTAGGTTGTCCTCGACAGTGGATCGGCGGTAGCGCACCACGTGATAGAGGCACCAGGCCACACCTCGGCTTAGTAGCCCGATGAGCCACCAGGGGAGCCTTGCCACTAGGGCGAAGAGGGTCTTGTATAGCCAGTATTTCATATCTCCTTATTCGATGAGGAAGAGCTCGTGGTCGGGGAGCCTCGTAGGGGTTAGGGCGGTGATAGTGCCGATGAGGCGGGCATCGTAGGGACGACCTACGCGTATATAGTTGGCGCTATAGCCTGTCATATAGCCATCCTCGGTCTGTCCCTGCTCCCATAGCACCCGCATAGGCCGACCTATCTGAGCTTGATAGAATGCTCGTAGCTTCTGCTCCGATAGCCTCTGTAGGGCTTGGCTACGGCGGTGACGTTCGCGACCATCTACGCTGTGGGGAATGCGCAGGGCTGCTGTCCCTGGACGCTCTGAGTAGCTGAAGACGTGTAGCTGGGCGCAGTCGAGCTCGGTGAGGTAGCGCAGGCTCTCCTCGAAGTACGCAGGTAGCTCTCCTCGGGTACCCACGATGACGTCTACCCCGATGAAGGCCTCGGGTAGCCGATCGCGTATGTAGGCGATGCGACTATCGAAGAGTACCCTGTCGTAGCGACGCCTCATGAGCCGCAGGACCTCGTCGCTACCGCTCTGTAGTGGGATATGGAAGTGGGGTGCCAAGCGTTGGCTACTGGCGCAGAAGTCGATGATCTCCTCGGTCAGCAGGTTGGGCTCGATCGACCCGATGCGATAGCGGTCGATACCCTCCACACCCTCTAGGGCACGCAGTAGGTCGATGAAGGTCTCGCCTGTGCTACGCCCATAGTCGCCGATATTGACGCCCGTGAGCACTATCTCCAGCCCTCCAGCCTCTGCTATACGCTCTGCCTCGGCTACGAGGTCGGCTATGGCACCGTTGCGACTACGCCCTCGGGCACGCGGAATGGTGCAGTAGGTGCAGTGGTAGTCGCACCCATCCTGCACCTTGAGGAAGTAACGTGTGCGCTCGTCCGACGACGAGCTGACTCGAAAGCTCTGTATATCGCCCGATCGACCCACGAGGAGCCTATCGCCTGCCTGCTTATCTCGCTTCGCTAGGTGCTGAGCGAGGTCTAGCTTGTATTCCGAGCCCACGACGAGATCCACCCCCTCTAGGGCCGATACCTCGCTGGGGCTTAGCTGAGCATAGCAGCCCGTAACGACCACGAATGCCCCTGGGTGCTCCCTCTGTGCCTTGCGTATCATGTACCGGCACTTCTTGTCGGCAAGCTCCGTTACCGAGCAGGTGTTGATGATGCACACATCGGCACGCTCATTGGGGCGAGCTGTACGTACACCCTGATCGAGGAGGCTACGCCCGATGCTCGAGGTCTCGGCAAAGTTGAGCTTGCACCCGAGGGTATAGTAGGCCGCAGTCTTGTGCTCGAAGATGCTACGATCTGTCATAGGCGAGCGCACGCCCTAGCCTAATAGGACGTATGTAATGCCGTACCACGAGTAGGAGCGATAGCCCTAGCCCGACGTAGAAGCCTGCGATGAAGTCGGCTCCTAGTAGCCCACTATAGCGTAGCGTGATACCGAAGGTGATCATGCTGATCTTAATGGCCCATGAGGTAGGGGTGAAGCACCGATAGAATGGCAATGTATCGGCTTGGCTAGATCGGATCGCATCAATGTTGTGCACAGCCACACGAGGGAAGACGAAGCCCGAGAAGAACGCCAATGCCACTACGAGCCACACTACAGAGATCCAGAGCGAGGCATCGTAGGCAGCACCGATACCGATGCTGAGCACCTTGATACCGGCGACACACCATAGGCTAGAGGCCAGTAAGTACAGCCCCCTATGGCCTAGAGAGGGGCTAGAGATCCTGGGCATCGTCGGATAGGATGTCGTCGAGTGAAGGGATATTGACTCCGGCAGGCGAGGTGTAGTCCTCGGGCATAGTCGCCTCGGGCTGATCCTCACGCCTAACGGGGAGCAGGGCTATATCGTATCCCATACCTTGTAGCGCTATGCCTAGGGCCTCGAAGACCCGCACGAGGTCTTCCTCATAGATGTGAATACGCTGTCTGTCGCGCCCACCTCCTTTGGGCGAGCTCTTGCACTCCGAGAGGGCTAGGTAGCGGTTGCCACGGCTATCCTCCTTGGCATCGACGAAGTACACCCTATGCCCTGCCTTGATCGTCGTCGAGCAGAGCTCCGTGGTCTTTATGTTGTCTTTTGTCATCTTCTCCTATTATAGGGGTGGATGCTTGCGCTCCACCATAGTTATCACAGTCTGGCCGACAGCCTTGAGGGTCTCGCGATCTATATTGGCAAGGTCGTCAGCGTGGGTATGCCAGTGAGGGCCAAATGCGCCCTCGGGGTTGTAATTGACAATGTCCACCGAGGGAATGCCACGATGCTCGATGACGGGGAGGTGGTCGTCGAGGATGCCTGCTCCATCGCGTGGTACGAAATAGCTACTCCAGCCTAGCTGTCGTGCCGTATCCCATAGCTCGCGTACGATAGGGGCAGCAGACCGCTTGGAGTAATACTCCCAATAGAAGCGTGCACCCCGTGCCCCGACCATGTCGAGTAGAATGCCGTACAGAGCTCTGTAGCTGGGCGCGTGGGGGTGCTTGGCCCAGTGCTGAGAGCCTTGGCACCAGCTGTCGTCGTCGCCCGAGTGCCCTCCATCCTCGAGGTCGAAGAAGACGAAGTCTACGCCCACCCCAGGCGCACGGCTCTGCCACTGGCGGGCTATCTCGAGTAGTACGGCTACGCCACTACCACCATCGTCGGCACCGAGGATAGGGCTATCGCGTCGGCTAGGGTTGGCATCGTGGTCGGCCACGGGGCGGGTGTCCCAGTGGGCCATGAGCAGGATACGATCGGTCGCTTGGGGGGCTAGAGACGCTATGATGTTGCGCCCTGCTACCGCCTTGCCATAGTAATCGGTTCCCTGTACAGGCTGTTCGCTCACGGTATAGCCCCAGCCTCTCATCCTGTTGGCTATCCAGTCGCCACAGAGCTGATGCCCACGGCTCCCTGGTACTCGAGGGCCGAAGGCTACCTGTGCCTCGATATAGCTGTAGGCACTATCGGCATCAAATGGCTGTGCCTCTAGCTCTACGGTGGCCGTAGTCGAGGCTGTGGCTGTATTCGAAGCCTTTTGCTGTGCCCCAGTACATGAGGCGACAGACATGGCGAGCGCGAGTGTGGCGCCCAAGATATGCTTGATATTCATCATCATCGTCGTTTCTACCGAACTACAAATATAGCCCTAAATCCTCAAACAGCTCCCACGCCCCAAGCTAGTGCTCTATCCCTACCGACTAGAGAGGGGTGATGGCGACCCCTCGCCTTTGTGCCCGATTGCCTCTCGGAGGCCAAGATCCAGTGCTAGCCCTCACTCTCGATACCGGTACCTCTAGGGTGAACGAGGCAGACACCCTAGGGGTAAAAAACGTCCGCCCTAGGGTGAACGAAGCGTTCGCCCTAGGGCGGTAGAGTAGAGGCAGGGCACAAAGTTTTTGGACGGAGGCTTGCAGGTTCGGATAAATGTAGTATCTTTGCACCGTCTTAACAAAGGAGGCGAGATAGCTCAGCTGGTTAGAGCGTCGGATTCATAATCCGAAGGTCGGGGGTTCAAGTCCCCCTCTCGCTACAGATAGGCGAAGCATGCCGAGGAGGGTGCTTCGCCTAATTATTTTTCATGGTTAGCTGAGAGCTAAGAACGTCTAGAGCCCCACATCCATCGTACGGATGTGGGGCTCTAGACGTCTGTCTGCGACTAGGCTCGTATGCCTAGTAGGCGAAGCGTGCCGTTACCACCTCGCGGAGGCTATCGCGGAGCTCATCACGCGCGATGAGCTGTAGCACGTCTTCGGCGAAGGCTATCGAAAGCATGCGCTTGGCTTCGTCGTGGGCAATGCCACGCTGGCGCATGTAGAATATAGCATCCTCGCTTAGCTGGCCTGTCGTCATGCCGTGCGAACACTTGACGTCGTCGGCATAGATCTCTAGCTGAGGCTTGGCCTGCATGCGTGCCTCGGAGCTCAAGAGGAGGTTGCGGTTATTCTGATAGGCCTGCGTCTTCTGGGCATCTATGGCCACTAGGATACGCCCAGTGAATACCCCGTAGCTACGATCCATGAGTACGTACTTGAAGAGCTCACTACTCGTGCAGTGAGGTACGCTGTGGGCGATATACGAGTGGTTGTCCACGTGCTCGTCGCCCGAGCTGACTACAAGCCCACCGAGAGAGAGGTAAGCACCCTCGCCCTGGAGGTCGCAGTGGAAGTTGTTGCGCGTCTTGCCTCCCGTTAGGCAGAATGTATTGAGGTAGACTTCGCTATCCGCCTCCTGATGTAGGTGTAGGGTGCTGATGCGACGCGCCATAGGGCTACTCATCTCGATATCAGTGAGGCGGAGCTTGGCACCACGGCCTACGTGCACCTCGTAGCACTGTAGGGCTAGGCACTCGGCCGTGCTCACATTGTTGTCACGGATCACGAGCTCCACCTCTGCCTCGTCCTCTACGACGATGACGAGGCGCCCCGAGGCAAGGCTACGCTCGCTAGCCTGTAGCGTAGTGGTGATCTCGATAGGCTTCTCGAGCTTCACTCCCCGAGGCAGGTGTAGGTAGCCCGAGGCAGGGGTTAGCATACGCGTTAGCTGTACGAGCGATCCGTGCTCGGTCGAGGGTATGGCAGGGGCCTTGGCCTCGTCGAGTAGGCTGAAGTAGGGTATGGCCTCGCTAGGTGTGCACGAGACGCTAGCCTCGGCACGAGCCCATGCACCCTCTAGCATCGAGGGCAGGTCGGTACGCTGGTAGTTTTCGCTCTTGTACCTAGGCAGGCCAAGCTCTTGGAAGCGGGCGAGGGCTACTTCCTGCGCTGGGGTAAGCTCCCCCTGGGCACGAGCTAGGGCGATGAGGTTCTGCTGGATAGTCGTCATAGCTCCCTATTCGCCTACTTCGTCCTTGATCCAGTCGTATCCACGCTGCTCGAGCTCTAGGGCGAGCTCGGCACCACCGCTCTTGACGATACGCCCATTGTAGAGGACGTGCACGTAGTCGGGCTTGATGTAGTCGAGCAGACGCTGGTAGTGCGTGATCACGATAGTACTACGCTCGGGGCTACGCAGAGCATTGACTCCACTGGCTACTATGCGCAGGGCATCGATGTCGAGGCCACTATCGGTCTCGTCGAGGATAGCGAGCTTGGGCTCGAGCATAGCCATCTGGAAGATCTCGTTGCGCTTCTTCTCACCGCCCGAGAAGCCTTCGTTGACCGAACGGCTGGCGAGCTTGTTGTCGAGCTCTACGAGGGCACGCTTCTCCTTCATGAGCTTGAGGAAGTCAGTGGCAGAGATAGGCTCCTGTCCACGTGCCTTACGTGTCTCGTTGAGGGCTGCTCGCATGAAGTTGACCATGCTCACGCCAGGGATTTCTACTGGATACTGGAAGCTGAGGAACATCCCCAGGTGTGCACGCTCCTCGGGCTCTAGCTCTAGGAGGTCTTGCCCCTCAAACTCGATAGTGCCTCTCGTTACCTCGTAGGCTGGGTGCCCTACGAGCACCGACGATAGCGTGCTCTTGCCTGCACCATTGGGGCCCATGATAGCATGGATCTCGCCTGGGCGCACCTCTAGGTTGAGCCCCTTGATTATCTCTTTGTCGCCAATGTTGGCGTGTAGGTCTTGTATCTTTAGCATATATGTCGTTGTTACTTATTCTTTGAGTTTAGCGTCGGATGATAGCATCGAAGACGTGTATCAGCATGTCGAAGATGTCGCTCCCTATCTGCTCGGGCCCCCACCGACGAGGGAAGGCTACCTTGAGCGAGAGCGACACCTCGTGGCGTCCTAGAGCAGAGGATCGGAAGACATCGTCGCTGACGTAGCTCCGCACGTAGATGGGACTACCGATGCTACTGCGATAGCTATAGCCTAGCCCTAGAGAGAACCCTGCGCCGAGGTGTATATCGACACCCACAGAGGGGGCGACGTTGAAGCTAGGGCGACTGAAGCTACCGAAGTAATGGGTGCCAAACTGGCGATCGCGCCCGAAGCTATTGCCCTCGAAGCTGTGCGAGAAGATCCACCCAGCCGATAGCCCTACGTAGGGCTGTAGCAGGTGATCGGGCTTGGTGAAGTAGTACCGCCCTCCTAGCTCGAGGCTCTCGAGCTGTAGGGCAAAGGAAGGTCCGTCGAGCTCGAAGTGCTCGAGCTGATACCCACCACGTAGGGCGAAGTGGCTACTCGGGAAGGCATACTCGCCCATGATAGCATAGCCCTGCCCCCACTCACGTTGCCCTAGGGCCGTGGGGTGATAGGAGCGGCGATAGCTGATCTCGGTAGAGAAGACACGCCGACCGCCTAGATATGGACTGTCGTCGTAGTCCTGAGCTACGAGTACCCCAGTCGAGCAGACACACAGCACGAGGGCTATGAGCGAGCGTATGTGAGCTGCGATCAGCGTGGTGATGGTCGTTGTCGAACGATACATAGGGCTAGTGCTGACGAGTATGGTTTGGTTGGTTAGCCCACAGAGCCCTCGAGCGAGATGCTTAGTAGCTTCTGTGCCTCTACGGCAAACTCCATGGGGAGCTTGTTCATCACCTCCTTGGCATAGCCATTGACGATAAGCCCTACGGCCTCCTCGACACCGATACCGCGTTGCTGGCAGTAGAAGATCTGATCCTCGCTGATCTTGCTCGTCGTGGCCTCATGCTCGATGATAGCCGTGTCGTTGTCTACCTGTACGTAGGGGAAGGTGTGGGCCCCACAAGTGCTCCCGAGGAGCAGGCTATCGCACTGCGAGTGGTTGCGTGCACCATCGGCATGCTTGCCCACCTGCACGAGGCCGCGGTAGCTGTTCTGGCTCTTGCCTGCACTGATCCCCTTGGATACGATACGGCTACGCGTATTCTTGCCTAGGTGGATCATCTTGGTGCCTGTGTCGGCCTGCTGATAGTTGTTGGTAACGGCTACGGAATAGAACTCTGCCACGGAGTCGTCGCCCTTGAGGACGCAGCTAGGATACTTCCACGTGATGGCCGACCCCGTCTCGACCTGCGTCCAGCTGAGCTTGGCACGTGCACCACGGCAGACGCCTCGCTTGGTGACGAAGTTGTAGATACCGCCCTTGCCGTCCTTGTCGCCAGGGAACCAGTTCTGTACAGTCGAGTACTTGACCTCGGCATCCTGCTCTACGATGATCTCTACGATAGCAGCGTGGAGCTGGTTCTCATCGCGCTGTGGGGCTGTACAGCCCTCGAGATAGCTCACATACGAGCCTTCGTCGGCTACGATGAGGGTACGCTCAAACTGTCCCGTATTGATCGCGTTGATGCGGAAGTAGGTCGAGAGCTCCATGGGGCAACGTACACCCTTGGGGATGTAGACGAAGGAGCCATCGGAGAAGACGGCCGAGTTGAGCGCGGCGAAGAAGTTGTCCTTAACAGGCACTACTGTGCCTAGGTACTGGCGCACGAGATCGGGGTGATCCTTGACAGCTTCGCTGAAGGAGCAGAAGATGATACCCTTCTCTGCGAGCTTTTCCTTGAAGGTCGTCTTGACCGACACCGAGTCCATCACCGCATCTACAGCGATACCGCTAAGCATCTTCTGCTCGTGTAGGGGTACGCCTAGCTTCTCGAAGGTGCGCAGGAGCTCGGGATCTACCTCCTCGAGGCTCTTGGGGCCGTCCTTCTTCTTGGGGGCAGCGTAGTAGATGATGTCTTGATAGTCTATGGCGGGGATCTTGAGCTGAGCCCAGTCGGGCATAGGCATACTCTGCCATACCCTGAAGGCCTCTAAGCGGTAGTTGAGTAGCCACTCAGGCTCTTCTTTCTTGGCGGAGATGAGGCGCACGGTATCTTCCGTCAGCCCCTTACCGATCGTCTCAGTGTCGATCTCCGTGGCAAAGCCGTATTTATATTCGCTAGACGTTACCTCGTCTAGTATCTGATCGTTATCTACCATTTAAGTTGTCTGTATAGTTATATCTTGCTAGTGATAAAACAATCTCCCATTACATTTGTTCATCTCCTCTGCCATGCCTCGACGAGATAGACCCTAATGGCCTCTAGGTCGGTAATGGAGCCACGTATCGGAGCATAGAGCTCGCTGCGTATGCGGACGTCTATCGCCTCGGGGGGCATAGAGGCCGTGGTGCTACGTATAGGCACCAGCGTATCGAATAGGCTAAACGAATAGCCTAGGGCATATATGGCAATAACGAACCCGAGTGCCATGCCCGCGATGCGATTGGCTATACCTAGTAGCCCACCCTCAAAGAACGATGCCACCAGCCTGCCTACGAGATACAGCCCTGCGAAGACTAGAGCGAACGCAATGACGGGGATCAAGAGCTGCTTGATCGTAGTAGGCTCTACATCGAGATAGGGAAGTATCTCGCTACATACCCACGGTGACAGGCGCCAGCTCTCGGAGAAAGCGATGAGCACAGCCGCAACGAGCGCAATGCGTCGCACTGCCCCAGCGATAGCCCCACGCACCACAGCGGCGATGAGTACGATGTATATTACGATGTCTAGCCACACCATACGTTTCGCTTTGTACGATTGTCGTCCAGCCTCGAGGCGATCTAGGCCCCAGCCTCCAGAGTCGCCACAAAGGTACGCTTTTCGCCCCAATCTCCCATATCCTCTGTTTGTATAGCAGGGCTTCGCTAGTGGCTAGAGCAGGGGCTACTCGGGAGAGAAGAGCACTGGCCGTAGGGGCAAAACGTAGAGTAGCTGTCGCCTCTACTTGGGAGGCGACAGCTACTCTAGCGTAGTGGAGAGAGCCCTAGAGGGCGAGGAATGCGAAGCAGTACACCGTGATGCCAGCTATGATCACATAGACTAGCGAATAGGGTAGAGCTGAGCGTAGGATGGCTCCCTCCTGACCCTGCTGATCGCACGAGGCAGTAGCGATGGCGATGCTCTGTGGCGAGATGATCTTACCACCCGTTGCTCCAGCCGTATTGGCTGCCGCGAGCCATGAGGTGTCCATATTGAGCTGACCTGCTACGTTGGCCTGTAGCTTACCGAAGAGGATATTGGAGCTCGTATCGCTACCCGTGGCGAATGTGCCGATAGCCCCTACTAGTGGAGCGAAGAGAGGATAGTACTCGCCCGTAGCTGCTACGAGGGCATTGGCGATACACTCGATCATACCACCGTGAGACATCACCGCACTCATCGCCACTAGGCTGATGATGGTAACGGCACTCTTGTTGAGCTTCATAACGGTCTGCCCCAGTATCTTGAACAGCTTACCAACGCTTACTCCCTGCACTAGACCTCCTAGGAAGGCTCCGAGGAAGAGCATGAGGCCCGCGTTGGAGAGCCAGCCGAAGTTGAACGTCTTGCCCTCGGCATAGATAGGCAGGTGGATCTTGGATACTGCAGTAGACTTGAGGAAGTCGCTGATAGGGCCCGATAGTGGGCTAGCCAATAGGATGAAGAATAGGATGAAGCCATACACTGCCCAGGCCTTGGCAAGTTGCTTGCCAGTGAACTTGCTCTCGCTCTTCTTGGGCTCTGTGATACGAGCATAGATCACGAGGAAGATGATACAAGCCACGCTACCGATGATAGCAGGTGTCTCAGCCCCGATCCAGTAGGCTGCGGCAAACTGCGTAGCGAGCGAGATGCCACCGACCATCAGCGTGAGCAATAGGTTGGGCACGATGTACTTCTTGCTCGTATCCGTTAGGTAAAGGATGACGAAGGGGATCATGAACATCAGCACTGCGAGCTGTATCACTACGTCGCCTGCTACGATACGCGTCAGAGCCTCCGATACCTCGCTCCCATGAGCCTCCTTGGCTAGGGTGATGACGGGTACACCTACGGCACCGAAGCCTGTAGCCACACTATTGCCGATGAGGGCAACGAGGGCAGAGAAGCCAGGCTTGAAGCCAAGGCCTATCAGAATAGCTGCAGGGATAGCCACAGCGGTACCAAAGCCTGCCATACCCTCGAGTAGACCTCCAAAGCCCCAGATGATGAGTAGTACCTGGATGCGCTTGTCGCTAGAGATACCCGTAAACTGCTGCTTGATCACCTCGATCTGCTTGCTCTCGAGCAGTACATTGTAGCTGTAGATAGCCATCATGATGATGATCAGAATGGGGAAGATCGCCTTGAGCGCACCCTCGACGAACGCCCACCAAACGGTAGAGGCCCCATAGTCGGGTGCTACGGCACCAAATCCGTTCATGTTGGGAACGGCAAAGAGGGCGATCGCCACAGCACATAGTAGCGCACATACGGCACTCCAGTCGCCCCTCATCTTGAAGCCTACCATGAGGGCAATCAGCAACAAGATCGGTAGTAGAGAAAGAAAAATACTCATAACATTCCAAACCTATTTGATGTTATACATTAAGTGATACCTATCCAATCGTTCTATACCTCCAATATCTGTCGTCTGATGTACCTATCATTGGGGTAACGCCTATTCTTGGTGTCTAAGTTAGGAAATTTATCATTACATCCAAGCCCCCGATCCTCAAAGAAGTGCCGTTGTGTCTGCTTTGTGGTGTAATTTGCGTATCTCTACGCTGTGAAGTGATGTTATTGTGGTGCTTTTTCTTGCCTCAGCTACACGAGGTAGGGGCAGATAGACCCAAGAGATCGGCATAGACGCCTAGGTAGGCACGAGCTGCGCGCTCCCAAGTGAAGCGATCGGCGCGAGCACGCATCTTGGCCGATACCTCCTCGCTATGGGCTTGGTAGTGCTCCAGCCCATGGTGTAGCGAGCGTAGCATCTGTTCGGGCTCGAAGCCATCGAAGTAATAGGCATCCTCGCCCCCTATCTCGGGGATACACGAGAGGGGGGAGAGTAGTACAGGCTTACCAAACTTCATCGCCTCGATGATCGGTAGCCCAAAGCCCTCCTCGGTAGAGGGGAAGACGAAGGCCTCAGCATGGCGCATATAGTACTGCTTGCCCTCCTCCGACACGACACCCGTTAGGCACACTCTATCGCCTAGACCATAGCTTGCTATCATCTGTCGGATACGCTCGGCATACGGGCTCTTGGTCTGCCCCGATATGATGAGGCAGAGGTCGGTCTCTAGGCGCATCATATCGATGAGTGCATGAAAGTTTTTACGCTCCTGAAAGTCACCTATGGCATATATATATGGTCTACGCGCCATCTCTACGGGCACGAAGCTAGAGGTGTCGAGTAGGGTAGTGATCGGGTTGCCGTTGTAGATCACATACTCGCGGACGTGGCTAGGGAGGTCGAGGAGCTGGTGTGTCTGCTGACGGACAGCCTCCGAGATATAGGTGATCGCCCAGGAGCGTGCTACCTTGTCGCGTAGCCGGCTTAGGCCCTTGGCATTGGTCTCTAGGCCTATGGTGTCGTGTATGGTCAGGACGTAGGGCAGGCGGTGATGTGGCTCTACCTTGATGTTTTGGTTGAGACTATGCCACACATCGGCACGCTTGCGGATACGAAAGAGGGCGTGGCGTTGCCACTCGCGGTAGCGGTGGAAGAGGACGAGAGGCGAGTCAAACTCGCCCATCAGCCCCTTGTCTGCCATATTGACCATCAGCCGATAGTCGGTATTGACCTGGCTCATAGCCTTGATGAGCTGATAGTTGAATACGCCTAGGCCCTTGTTGCGGTTCTGTATGTTGTGGGCCTCTAGGAAGACTAGGGGGAGGTCCGATCGTTGCTTCATTCTCTCTTGATGATCTTGCTATACCATGCGCGGTAGCCTAGTGCTAAGGCGCGATAGAGCAAAAATAGAGAAAATATTTCGCTTCAAGTATTTATTCTAAATTTGTGCCAACGAAGGCCCCTACTAGGCCCTCGGTAGACAATGGCAGATACTCTATCTATGGCAAAGCCTATCCGCAAGATCCTTATCATCCGCTTCCGCCGTGTCGGCGATGCGGTACTATCGTCGGTGCTCTGTTCATCGCTTAGGCGGAGCTTCCCCGAGGCCGAGATACACTATGTGCTCAATAGTGGTATTGCACCACTCTTCGAGGGGCATAGTGATATAGACAAGCTCATCACCTTCTCGGACCACGACCAATCCTCTCTAGTGCGCTACCTCTGCAAGGTGTGGCGCACGGTGCGATCGGAGCACTACGATCTCATCATCGACACACGCTCTACGGTCAAGACGCTACCCTTCAGCCTCTGCTCGCTGCGGTCGCCCTGGCGCATAGGACGCCGCAAGGCCTACAATGCACTCCTGCATACCCACCGCATTCCCATAGGCTACCAAGACGAGGTTACCAACACCCTACGCTTACTAGAGCCCCTAGAGCGTGCCTACCCTATGACGCTGGTGCGCGACTTTAGGCTCTACACCACCGATGGCGAGCGCGAGCACTTCATCGCCAAGATGCGCCAGCATGGTATAGACTTACATCGTCCTATCATGCTCTGTACCGTTACGGCACGCCTCGTGCACAAGGTCTGGAGCCGAGACAAGATGGTCGAGACTCTGCGACGTGTCCTCATGCGCTATCCCGAGGTGCAGCTCGTCTTCAACTATGCTGGCGAGCGCGAGCGCGCCAATGCCTACGAGATCTACGAAGCCTTGGGGTGCGATGAGCGTATATTCATAGAGCTCGAGGCGACTTCGCTTCGAGAGATGCTGGCCCTACTGTCGTGCACTACCTTTATGTTTGGCAACGAGGGCGGGCCTCGGCACATCGCCCAGGCTATGGGAGTGCCCTGCTATGCAATCTATCCGCCCAAGACCTCCAAGCACGTCTGGCTACCCAACCCTAGTGAGCGCGTGCAGGGCATAGAGCTACGCGATCTCGACCCTCAGGCTGCCGATAGCGAGGAGCTGTCGTTCGCGGAGAAGTTTGACCGCATCACCGTAGATGCCGTATGGGCAGGCCTGCGCCCTATGCTTGACAGTAGCCTCGTAGCCCGATAGAGACCTTCTAGCTACCACCATAGCCGCACAGCTAGCTGTGGCGGTAGTTGATCACTACGTACTCGCTCTGCGTACCGATACGAAACTTACCGCCCCATAGCCCTAGCCCCGAGCTGACGTAGTACTGGGTATTGCCTCGTCTGTGATATCCATGCGACTGCTCATAGAGCTGATCTACGATGATGTTGATCGGGAAGACCTGTCCACGATGGGTATGCCCCGAGATCTGTAGATCGATGCCCGCATGCTCGCTTTCGGCAAGGTCGTGAGGCTGATGATCGAGCAGTATAATCGACCTACTGCGGTCGAGCCCCGCTACGAGGTCGGCCGTAGCCTTGCGAGCGGGGTTGGAGCGATCATCGCGCCCCACGATATAGAGGTCGTCGGCTATCGTGGCTACGGAGTCTTGTAGTAGCACGATGTTGGTCTTGCTCAGGAAGGTGCGCCTCGCTGCTTCGCCACCTAGGTACTCGTGGTTGCCGAGGCAGGCGTACACGCCTAGTGGAGCCTGGAGCTTATTGAGCTCGGTGTAGACGCTGTCAGCCATGAGGGGGCGAGTATCGCCGTCTACGAGGTCGCCGGCTATGAGGATGAGGTCGGGACGCTCGGCATTGATCATCTCTACCCAGCGCGCCAGCTCGCCCTTGCCGATAGTTAGGCCTAGGTGCAGATCCGAGAGGGCGACTATCTTGTAGTCGCGCTTGGGGGGATGTGTCGGGTGTATGGTGAGCTCTACGCGCTCCTTGTCGTGATAGCGAGCATTGCCGTAGAGGAATATGGCTAGTACAAACAGCCCCACACCGAGAGAGCCCATAAGGCTATTGGAGAGATAGGTACGTAGGGCAGGAATGAAGATCTTGGCTATATCGAGTACCAAGAAAGTCATCACCACATACATCAAGACAAAGATCCAGGCCGAGCCGACGACGTAGCCGACACGTACGAAGCCTAGAGGCATCCGCTGTAGTAGCATTAGGGGGAGTGGTAGTACCCACAGCACCATGGCCAGCACCTTGAGGGAGATAGACACGGGCAGTATCGTCCATATACGGAGTCCGCTATAGCCTAGGCCGATGAGAGCGGCCACTAGGGCGATAATTATCTGAATAGGCATCGTCGTTGTTTCGTTCGTCTAGTTTGCGATATATAGTGCCATAACTCCTCAATGCCCCCAAATGTTTAGTTCCTTACCACCTCTCGCCTCATCTGTCCTGTAGTACACATCGCCATAGTAGTAGTCCTAATGCAAGAGCAGGCTATGAGTAGGCGAAAAAATATCGATGTTTTCTGCGGAAAACATCGATATTTCTTGTCAGAAACATCGACCTTTTTGATGAAAAACATCGATGTTTTTCGCAGAAAACATCGATGTTTTTTGGGAGCCTCCACTCGAGGAGCGCAGAGAGGGGGGGACAAAGGCTAGCCCTCACACAGCTCTAGAGAGAACTGACGTGAGGGCTAGGTAGCTAGAGGCCGAGCCTATAGACGTGGAGATCGCAGGCGAGCGAGGGGGCATCGCTCGAGAGCGACAGACTATTGTAGGGCTCGCGAGGGAAGACCTGATTGGTCATAGCGATACGGCCACCATCGACGAAGAGCTCTATGGTGTACTTGTCCACGAAGATGCGTAGCTCGTACTCGTCCTTGCCCTTGGCCAGAGAGAGGGGAGCCCAAGTGGCTAGAGCAAAGTCATTCACATAGTTGATCGAGTTGCGTTTGCGGTGGTCGTGCGTCTCGATACGATGGGGTTCGCTCTTGGTGCCAAAGTCTGTAATGCCACTCTTGGTCCGATCCATAACGACCTTACCTGCCTCGAGGTCGAGGTAGATGCTCGTTACCTCCCCAAGGCTGTTGGCGAGGTCGAGGTTGACACGCTGGGCAGCCTGAGGCTTGAGGGTTAGCGTCAGCTCCATGGCTCCATTGCCGTCCTTGACTAGGGGTGATATGATGTGGGGCGTAGCTCGTAGCTCTATGCTAGGAGCCACTACAGTGGCAGAGCCCTGACGTAGGGCAAGCATC
>JBHACB010000066.1:0-27267 GCA_041854325.1 Porphyromonas sp. | reverse complement strand
AGGCAAAAGGTTCGATGTTTTTTTGGAAAAAGTTCGATGTTTTGAGGCAAATCGTTCGATGTTTTTGCCCAAAAACATCGAACGATCTGATCCAAAGAAGAAGCAGACCTAGTCAAGCGACGGATGAGCGATGCGCGTTGCAGGTAGAGAGACGGAGGGAGGGGACGCAGGGCCACCACATCAAAAAACACGCACCCCCTCGTAGCGCAGGGCGACGAGGGGGTGCGTTAGTATCTAGAGGGGATATGGAGGACTAATAGCGAGAAGCCACTACATTCCAGTCGATGATATTCCACACGTCCTTGATATGATCGGCACGGCGGTTTTGGTAGCTGAGGTAGTAGGCATGCTCCCACACATCGATACCCATTAGGGGCTTGAGGCCATGCACTACGGGGTTGCTACCATTAGGCTCCTTGGTGATAACGAGCTTACCAGCTTCGTCAGCTGCAAGCCACGCCCAGCCCGACCCGAAGAGCGTGGTGCAAGCCGTAAGAAACTCGGCCTGGAACGCCTCGAAGCTTCCCCACTTCTCCTCGATAGCAGCAAGGAGCTTGCCCGTGGGAGCACCACCAGCACCGGGTGCAAACTGAGTGAAGTAGAGATTGTGGTTGAGGATCTGGCCAGCGTTGTTGAACGTTGGGCCCTCGCTCTTCTTCACGATCTCCTCGAGGGGAGCGTCCTCAAACGCGGTGCCCTCGATGAGCGTATTGAGCGTAGACACATAGCCCGCGAGGTGCTTGCCGTGGTGAAAAGATAGCGTCTCGGCGCTGATAGCAGGCTCCAGAGCGTCGGGAGCATAGGGGAGCGCGATTAGTTCGTGCTTCATAATCGTAATAATGTTATTTGTACCTGTTAAACTCGCTTAAGTAATGATCGGCACAGCCTTGGGAGCGAGAGAAACCCTCAGAGAAGTGCCTCTTTACCCCAATAACACGAGCCTTGAGTCGATTGTTCGCCCCCTAATCCCACAAACTGAGCAGATCCTGCTCCGCCCAATAGAGATGTGTGTAGCCTGCCAGCACATCGCCACGGCGATAGAGTGCTGTCGCCACGGCTCCACCCGATGCACCATACTGCTGAGCTATAGAGGGCTCGGAGCCAGGATGCAGAAGGCGGGAGTAGTGAAACTCGTGCCCGCGCCACTCTCGCCCATCGGGCAATACTAGACGTCGATAGCCCAGCGTGAGCTTCATCTGCTGCATAGTGGCTTCGTTGTCGAGTACTCCACACATGCTATGCGCTACCCCAGCCTCATCGATGATAGCTCGGCATAGGTACATCATGCCACCGCACTCGGCTAGGACGCGCCCTCCACACTCGGCAAAGGCTCGTATCGAGGTGCGCATCGAGGCATTGCCAGCTAGGCGATCGAGATAAAACTCGGGGTAGCCCCCAGGCAGATATACTAGATCGCACGCAGGGGGTAGAGTGGCATCGGCCAATGGGCTGAAGTAAACAACCTGCCCAAGGTGCTCGAGCGCACGGATATTCTCTGTGTAGATGAAGCTGAAAGCCTCGTCGCGAGCTACAGCAATGCGCATCTGCCCAGCAGGCTGTACCTCGCGACTAGCCTCAGCAGGTGCGTAGGGTACGCAGGTCAGCTCGAGCAGGCGATCGACCTCGACATACTGCTCGAGCAGGTCGGCCACGCGATCGGGGAAGTGATCGAGACGCTCCAGCTCCTCAAGCGATAGGCCTAGATGGCGACTAGGCACATCGAGGCTATCGGTGCGTGGTATATAGCCAAGCGTTGGGACGCCTGCATCGCGAGCAGCATCGGCGAGGAAGCTGTAGTGGTTGGCACTCGCCACACGATTGAAGACCACGCCTACGACATTCACATCGGGCTTCCAGTGCTTGTAGCCATAGATGATGGCCCCCACCGAGTAGGCCGACGAAGCGGCATTGACAAGGAGCACCACAGGCAGGCCTAGCGTCTGTGCGACCTCGGCCGAGGAGCCCTGCATCCCACGGCTTCCATCGAAGAGCCCCATGACACCCTCCACGACACAGGCATCGGCTCGAGAGCTATGGCGAGCATAGACCTCACGTACATGCTGGGGACTCATCATATAGAGATCGAGGTTGGTGGAGGGCTGCCCCGAGGCCAGCTGATGATACTTCGGGTCGATGTAGTCGGGCCCACACTTGAAGCCCGCTACCGATAGCCCTCGGCGGCGTAGCAGGCGCAGTAGCCCGAGCGTGAAGGTCGTCTTGCCACAGCCCGAGCTGGTGGCAGCGATGAGGAGTTGGGGTTTGGTCATAGCCGAGAGGAGGAGGGAGGAGGTGAATAATGACAAAGGGAAGCACTGCTCCGAGTGCTTCCCTTCTATAGTTTTGTCCCGACGATTAGCGACGGATGCCGAGCTCCTTGATGATAGCGCGGTAGCGCTCGATGTCGTTCTTCATCAGATAGTCGAGCAGACGACGACGCTTACCGATGATCATCTTGAGGGCACGCTGAGTGCTGTAGTCCTTATGGTTCTTCTGCAGGTGGCCAGTGAGGTGCTGGATGCGGAAGGTGAAGAGAGCGATTTGACTCTCGGGGCTACCCGTATCGGTAGCACTCTTACCATACTTCTCGAAGAGCTCAGTCTTCTTGGCTGAGGTTAGATACATTTGTTCTTTTGTTTATAATGAAACCTTAATACTGTCGTCGCCCGCACACAGCGAACGGCTTCAGATCGTGGCGCAAAGGTAGTACTTTATTTCCAACTGACCAAGCCCTACCCCTATGCCTCGTATCACCGCGTAGCTATCGGAGCATCTCGCGATACTTCTTGTCGAGCTCTCGGCGAGCCTCCTCGGTAGGCTGGAAGCCCTCGGCCTGCTGTATCTGCTCGAGCAGGGCACGCTCCTTGTCGCCCAGCTTCTCGGGCGTGAAGACATTGACATTGACAAGCAGGTCGCCACGCCCATAGCCATTGACATCGGGGAGCCCCTTACCTCGCAGGCGCAGTATCTTGCCACTCTGCGTACCTGGCTCTATGCTGACACGAGCCCTACCACTCACTGTGGGTACCTCGACCTGTCCGCCTAGAGCTGCCACTGGCAGGGCGATGAGTAGGTTGTATATAAGGTCGTTGCCATTGCGGATAAGGTTGGGGTCTTCCTCCTCTTGGATCACGACGAGTAGGTCGCCATTGACACCTCCGCTAGGGGCGGCATTACCCTTGCCCGACACGGTGAGCTGCATGCCCTCGGCCACACCAGCGGGGATGTGGAAGGAGACGATCTCCTCGCCCACCTCTGTACCTCGTCCTTGGCAGTGCTTGCAGGGCTTGGTAATCATCTCGCCCGTACCTTGGCACGAGGGGCAGGTCGTCTGCACCTGCATAGCCCCGAGCATGGTGCGCTGTACCTGCATCACCACGCCTGTGCCGTGGCAGGTGGTACAGGTCTGCTTGCCATCGGGCTCTGCGGTCTGCGCGCCATGGCAGTGCGAGCAGGGTATATGTTTCTTGACCTTGAGCTTCTTGTCGGCTCCCTGGTCGATCTCCTCTAGAGTAAGGCGTACACGAGCACGCAGATCCGAGCCGCGCTGGCGTCGGCGACCTCCGCCACCGCTACCAAACCCACCGCCGAAGAAGCTCCCGAAGCCTCCGTCGCCGAAGATGTCGCCAAAGCGGCTGAAGATATCCTCCATGCTCATACCGCCACCGAAGCCTCCACCAGCAGCACTACCCCCTAGGCCTGCATGACCAAAGCGATCGTACTGAGCACGCTTCTGCGCATCGCTCAGCACATCGTAGGCCTCAGCGATCTCCTTAAACTTCTCCTCAGCCTCCTTGTCGCCAGGGTTCTTGTCGGGGTGATACTGGATGGCGAGCTTGCGGTATGCCTTCTTGAGTGCATCTTCGCTTGCATTGCGGTCTACACCGAGTATTTCGTAATAGTCTCTCTTCGTTGCCATATTCGTTGTTTATTGGCCTACGACTACGCTGGCGTGTCGTAGCACCTTGTCGTGGAGCGTGTAGCCCTTCTTGACACAGTCGATGATACGCCCACGCTGCTCGGGCGTAGGAGCTGGGAAGGTGGCTATGGCCTCATGTTGCTCTTCGTCGAATGAAGCATCTGCCGTCTCTATAGCCTTGACTCCCTGACGCGACAGGTAGTCTACAAACTTGCTGTATATCAGCCGCACCCCCTCGCGCAGAGCCTCGAGGTCGTCTGTCGCGGCTATGTTGGCGAGGGCAATATCGAGGTCGTCCACCACGGGTAGCAGGTCGCGCAGGGCCTTCTCTCCGCCATTGCGGATGAGGTCGCTCTTCTCCCTGAGGGTACGCTTGCGGTAGTTGTCGTACTCGGCCACTAGGCGCAGGTGGGTATCCTGCAGGCGCGCTAGCTGTTCCTCTATAGAGGGTGTAGCCTCTGTCGTAGTGTCAGCTGTCTCTGCCGTAGTGTCAGCCGTCTGGCAGTCCTCTAGCTCTGCGCTGTCCTCTGTAGCGGTGTGTAGCACCTCGTCCTCTAGAGGGGCCGTGTTCGTTTCTTCGTTCATAAGTCCTATCTAATCTTGTTTTTGCTATCTAATGAATGGGCGCACCCACATGCTCTGCACAGGGCGACTGTCTACAAGCTCCGCAAATATAGTACCATCGCCATCTGCTCTACCTCTCGGCCATCCTATCGCCTCGGCACGCTACAGCTAACGCCTCGTCTAGAGGAGATGCGGATCGTGCAATATAGGCTCACGACAGGTGGAGCTTGGCCATACAATGGCCTCATAGAGGGAAACTTGTTTTTGCTTACCTTTGTGATGCTTGGGGCCAAGAAGCCTCATAGCCAAGCAACAAGTCAAACGCAAAAACAAAAACTGATGAGACAGGAGTTCACCCTCAACCGAGGTAGAGCGATCATCAACTTTACCTCCAAGTACTGCGACAACCGCAGGAAGGTCCTCACGAGCTATGCCTATGCTCGCGTGATCGAGTCATTTATCCTACGTATCAAGAAGGACAACCCCATCATCTATGGGGCATTCATCGCCGACTTCGGCACCGACGACGACCTCGCCATATCGCTCATGGAGGTCATCCGCTTCCTCAGCGTCTGCGAGGTAGAGGAGGTGGTGGCCGTCAACAACAAGTACGCCCCATTCTTTCGCGACAAAGACCTCTTCATCGAGCTCATAGAGATCCTCTACGACTACTGGCGTAGGCTAGAGCGCGTGGCCATCGTGCACAATAGCCGTGTGGGCGAGGGGCTACAAAACGTGCGCTTCGTGCAGGCCTATCAGCTCTTCAACGAGCTCATCCTCTCGATCTATCGGCGCACCAAGAGCGTAGTCAAGGGCTACGAGTCGGGCGTTTACCTCATGACCTCGGCAGGCGTCGATGCTGGCCTCATACTCAATGACGTGAGCTGGAACTACCCGACCGAGTACATCGGCCTGTCGTCGATACCCTTCATCAGCGCCATCGTCATCAATCCACCATACGTGTCGTACACCAAGAAGAACACGCGCGATGGGCTCTTCGTGGAGCAACGCACCAACCCTCTAGCGCATATGGTGCTCAGCGAGGACGAGTGGTTCCTCTTCCCAGCCAAGGTGGGCAACCTACTGGCCTTTGTCTACTTTCATAAGGACTTCATGTGCCATGGCCTAGGGCTCGCCAACCTCTTCGAGCTCGCCAAGCCCAGCGAGTATGTGGGCAAGAAGCCCGACCTGATATACGTCTTCGGCTACAACGACGGGCAGGACGAGCGTCGCACATTCTACCACAAGGACAAGAAGAACGACATCCTCATCGGCTATGCCAACTATAGCGATGAGATCGACTACTTTGGCTACATGAAGAAGATGCTCCTCACCCTGCACAACATCAAACAGATGGAGCGGGGCAGCCTCCCTATCCACGGCGCTATGGTCAATATCGCCCTCAAAAACGGACGCGAAGCCAACATCGTGATCATGGGCGACAGCGGAGCCGGCAAGAGCGAGAGCCTAGAGGCCTTCCGCACGCTCAACGAGAAGTATATCCGCCACATGCGTGTGATATTCGACGACATGGGCTACCTACAGATGGGCGAGGATGGGCTGATACGTGCCTATGGGACGGAGATCGGGGCCTTCGTACGTACCGATGACCTCGACCCGACCTACGCCTTCGAGCAGCTTGACAAGGGCATCTATACCAACCCCGACAAGATCAACGCCCGCGTAACCATACCCGTATCGACCTACGAGATCATCTCCAAGGGCTACAAGCTCGACTACGTGCTCTATGCCAACAACTACGAGGAGGTGGAGCAGAAGATACAGCTCTTTGACGAGCTCGAGCCTGCTATAGCCGTCTTCGAGGCGGGAGCTAGGCGCGCCAAGGGTACCACGACAGAGCAGGGGCTAGTAACCTCGTACTTCGCCAACCCCTTTGGCCCCGTGCAGGAGCGAGAGCGTGCCGCAGAGCTCATCCGCCAGTACTTCACAGCCCTCTTTGCCGAGGGCGTCAAGGTCGGGCAGATGCACACCGGCCTAGCCGTGGCAGGCATGGCCAAGGATGGGCCTCGAGCAGCAGCCGAGGAGCTCTTTAGCATGATCAACGAGTAGCCCCCTAGAGCGCAAACGACGACCGCCCGACGTGCCAGTGTGCACGTCGGGCGGTCGTCTGTCTAGGCAGAGGCTACTTCTTGGTCTCCGTCTGCTCGGGTAGTAGCATCAGCTCGATGCGATTGCCCTGCTTGAGGAGCTCCTTGAGCTGAGCCTGCACCTCCTCGGGCGTGATAGCCTTGAGGGTAGTGAGGTAGTCGGTGTAGATGTCGCGCTGGTCGTAGTAGAACGTGCTGACGGCATTGAGCCAGTAGCTATTCTCCTTCACGCTCTCGGCATACTCCTTCTCGAGGTTGGCGATGACCTTGTCAAACTTCTCCTTGTCGAGGCCCTCGCGTACCACCTTGTCGAGCTCGCGTGCCACTACGGCATTGAGCTGCTGGGCCTTGGCAGGGTCTGTCTGGAAGATGATCTGAAGCGACGACTCGCCCTCGGGGTGGTAGCTGATAGACGAGCCTACCTGAGCGCCATAGGTACCACCCTCCTCCTCGCGGAGCGTCTCGGTGTACACCTGCGTGAGCACATCTCCTAGGATCTCGAACGATAGACGCGAACGGCTATTGACGGGGAGCTTGCCAGAGTAGAGGTCGAAGACGAGACCCATGGGCGTCTCCATCTTCTTGGTGTAGTGGTTGGTGTAGGCCCCTCGGCGTATGGTGTGGAGCTTGTCGTAGCCTGCCACATACTTCTTCTTGGTCGCGGGGAGCGAAGCGATATACTGCTCCACGAGAGGACGTAGCTTGGCGAGGTCTACATTGCCCACGAAGTAGAACTGGAAGCCAGAGGCATCACCAAAGTGCTTGGCATATAGCTCCATGGCACGCTGATAGTTGATCTTGTCCACATCCTCTACAGAGAGGCTACGGGCGAAGGCATCGTCTGGATAGAGGGCAGAGCTAATGCTATCACCGATGGAGCTCAGAGGGTTGCTCTCGCGCATCTTGATAGAGCTCTTGGTACGCTCCTGATAGGCTTTGAAGGCCTCGGCATCTACCCCCTTGGCGGTGAAGTTGAGGTATAGGAGCTGCATCATCGTCTCGAGGTCGGCAGGCGTCGTGTTGCCACGCACCATTAGGCCTGTGGGTACTATCATAGGGGTAACGTTGGCGATACGACCCGAGAGCACCTTGGGTAGAGCCGTCGCATCAAACTTGCCAACCCCACCGAGGTTGATCACACCATTGATAGCGCGTGCCTCGAGCAGGTCCTTGGCATCGAAGAGGAGGGTACCTCCAGGGCGCCGTGCGCTCATCAAGATCTGGTCTTCCTTGTAGTCCGTAGCCTTCACCACTACCTTGATACCGTTGCTTAGCGTCCATACCGTAGAGCCGTACTTGCCGGCCTTGTCTTCCTTGACGATCTTGCCGGCCTTGGGGAGCTTGTCCATGAGCTTCTCATCGCTCACGGCATCCTTGAGGGCCTCCACAGGCACAGCGCAGGCAGCTGCGAACTGTGCACTGAGCTCTGCATCGCTAGGATAGGTGAGACCATCCTTCTTGGGGCCCGTGAGGTAGAGGAGGATGTTGTCCTTGGTGATCATCTGCTGTATCGCCTGATTGAGGGCAGCTACAGGGAGCTGAGTAGACAGCTGATCGAGGATAGCCTTGTGCGTATCGAGGTCGGCGAGGTTGCCCCCCTGAGTGAAGTAGTGCGAGTAGGCTTGGGCGAAGGTTTCGTTCTTGCGCTTGTCGCGCTCCTTGTAGCCGTTGTTGAACGTCACCATAAAGTCGGCCACAGCGCGCTTGTACTCGCCCTCGGTGAAGCCATGCTGGCGAATGCGCTCTATCTCGGCCACTAGGGCATCGAGGGCAGGCTTGTACTGGCCATCGGCTGCTACGGCAGAGAACGACACCGCGCTCTTGGTGGGCGACACGAGGAAGTCGCCCATGCCCATAGAAGCGGCTATGAAGGGAGCATTGGGCTTGCGAACGATGTCAGAGAAACGCTCGTTGGCAATGCTCGTGGCGATGGACTGGATGAAGTCGTACACGACCCCAAACTGCGACTCCTTGACCTCGCGAGGTAGAGCATCGTGCTTGAAGTCAATCGCGATACGTGTACCCACAGCCTCGGGGTCGGTAACGACGAAGGCCTGTACGCCCTTGTGATCCTCCACAGGGAGATAGACACGCTCGGCAGGATTGACGGGCTTGGGCACATCAGCGAAGATACGCTTGATGCTGGCCTCGACCTGATCGGGGTTGATGTCGCCCACTACGATGACGGCCTGGAGGTCGGGGCGATACCAACGCTTGTAGTAGTCGCGGATCTCTTGGTACTTGAAGTTGCGCACCACCTCCATCAGACCGATAGGCATACGCTCGCCATAACGGCTACCAGGGTAGGCACGGCGTAGCACCTCGGTGATGACACGTAGGTTACCGTTCTCGCGTGAGCGCCATTCCTCTTGGATCACGCCACGCTCGCTGTCGATCTCCTTCTCCTCGAGGGCTATGCCTGCGCTCCAGTCGCGCAGTATCAGGATACATGAGTCGATCGTAGAGGTGCGTGCCACGGGGGCATCCATGATGGTGTACACCGTCTCGTCAAAGCCCGTGTAGGCGTTGAGGTTGGTACCGAAGCGTACCCCGATCGTCTCGAGCCAGTTGATCATCTTCTTGCCAGGGAAGTTGGTCGTGCCGTTGAAGGCCATGTGCTCAAGGAAGTGCGCAAGGCCACGCTGGCTCTCCTCCTCCTGCATCGAACCGACCTTCTGCGCTATGTAGAAGTGTGCACGTCCCTCGGGGAGAGCATTCTTGCGAATGAAGTAGGTGAGGCCGTTCTCGAGCTTGCCCATACGTAGGGCAGTGTCGATAGGCAACGGTGGCATTTGCTGTGCGTGCAGTACGCCACCAGCACCTAGAGCTACCATGGCCAGCAGAGCCGTGCGTAGCGAGTAAATGAAAGACTTGATCTTCATATAAATTAATCAATAACGATAACACATAGGCCACAAATATAGCAATTATATCCCGAATTATGAGCCAGTAATCTCTGCTCTACCAAGGGGAGAGGTACTAGAATGTAGTTGGCTCTGTAGCTGGTATTCCCCCAACAGCATGCACCAACCCTTGGGCCCCTCATGTCCAATAGTCTCCTGCAGAGCCGTCGCTTGGTTAGCATCTCGAGGATAGACAGTGGAAGTTATATATTAAGAGAGGGCCATCGTAGGCCGACTGCGAGTAACGCGTATAGCCCCCTAAAAAAGCCTAGGGTGAACGAGGTGGTACCCCTAGGGCGAACGCCTCGTTCACCCTAGGGATAAAATGTGTCAGCCCTAGGCTTGCCGCAACACCAGCACTACGCCCAGCGCAGACCCTACGCCCCTCTCGCTTTGCCCTCTGTCCACCAAAAATCGATCATTCGATACCGATAGGATAGGGATACTGAATATCGACCAAGGTGACCACGTATATATGGACGAATATGAGAGGAGAGCATAGACGGGGAGGGGCTAGATACCCGAAGGGAGAGAAGAGAGCGAATAGAGGGGCGGGAGCGTGTGGCAAAATCTTTGTAGATAATAATGAGCGATTTGCAGGCATGGGGGTGCGCGATTGTTGTGTAGGTGGGCAAGTTTTGTTACCTTTGCACGGATTTTATAGCTATAGGTAGTGGTGCATACAGATTTGTACAAGCTCAACCTCAAGTCGCTCAAGGATGGCGAACATCGCTTCGCCTACGACCTCGATGACGACTACTTCGCTGATATAGACTCTGATATATCGGGTGGTGAGGTGCATGCCGAGGTCATTTGCCTCAAGCGTGGAGAGCTGCACCAGCTACATATCGAGCTAGAGGGCTACGTAGTGGTGGCCTGCGACCGTTGCCTCGAGGAGATAGAGATCGACGTCGAGACGGAGCGGGACCTAGTGGTCAAGTTCGGAGCCGAGTATCGCGAGGAGAGCGAGGAGATCCTCATCATCCCCGAGCGAGAGGGCGTCCTCGACCTACACTGGCTACTCTACGAGGATGTGGCCCTGTCGCTCCCCATACAACGCCTCCACCAAGACGGCGAGTGCGATAGCTCGATGATGCAGCTCTACCACAGCCTCGCTACCGATGAGGTCGCTGAGGACAGCCACGAGGTAGAGCGCGATGAGGACGGCATGGACCAGCGTTGGGCCGCCCTCAAGCAGTTGAAGAAAGATTGATAATTAAAAACAAATAAAGTAATGGCACATCCCAAAAGAAGACAGTCCAAGACAAGAACAGCCAAGCGCCGTACGCACGACAAGGCCGTAGCCCCAACACTAGCCAAGTGCGCCAACTGTGGTGAGTGGCACATCTTCCACACCGTATGTGGAGCTTGTGGTTACTACCGCGGTAAGCTAGCTATCGAGAAGGACCTAGCACTCTAAGCCGCAAGGTCTCCCCGCTCAAGAGCCCCGAGGCAGGAGTGCTTCGGGGCTCTTCTTCATCTTGGAGCAATACATTCTCTACAAAACTTCAACATTAACTATAATTATGAGCACAATCAATGCAACGATAACGGCCGTAGGGGGCTACCTCCCAGAGGATAAGCTCACCAACGCCGACCTAGAGCAGATGGTAGATACCAACGACGAATGGATCATGACGCGCGTAGGTATCAAGGAGCGTCGCATACTCAAGGATCCCGACAAGGGAGCTTCGTACCTCGCCATCCAGGCCGTGCGTGATCTCCTAGATCGCTACCACATCGACCCCACGACTATCGAGGGCGTAATCTTGGCGTCCAATACGCACGACTACCACTTCCCCACGACGTCGTCGATCGTAGCGCATGAGACGGGCTGTGTCAATGCATTCACATTCGATATTACCTCGGCCTGCCCTGGCTTCCTCTACGCCCTAGAGACTGGAGCCAACTACATCCGCTCGGGGCGCTATCAGCGCCTGCTCATCGTAGCCACGGAGAAGATGTCGGCCGCAGTAGACTATACCGACCGCGCCACAGCCCCTCTCTTCGGCGATGGTGCTGGCTGCGTGCTCCTAGAGCCTACTACAGAGGCCTGCGGGGTGCTCGATGCTCACTTCCGTACCGATGGCTCGGGCAAGCCACACCTGATCATGAAGTCGGGCGGCTCGGCTAGCCCTGCCAGCTGCGACACGGTAGAGCGCCGCGAGCACTATGTGTATCAGGAGGGGGCTGCCGTCTTCAAGCATGCTGTACGCGCCATGGCCTCGAGCTGCAAGGCCGTCATGGAGCGCAACCACCTACAGTATGCCGACATCAACTGGGTAGTGCCCCACCAGGCCAATATGCGCATCATCGATGCTGTGGCTCGCGAGATGGAGGCCCCTATGGACCGCGTCATGGTCAATATAGAGCACTGTGGCAATACCAGCTCGGCCACCATACCCATCCTGCTGTGGGAGCGGGAGAAAGAGCTCAAGAAGGGCGACAACCTCATCCTCACGAGCTTCGGGGCGGGCTTCACCTGGGGGGCCGTCTACGTCAAGTGGGGCTACGACGCTCAGTAGACAGCCATAGGCTCTATCCCCACGTAGTAGAGAATAATCGGCCCGACGCCCTAGGGCGTGAGCTGATTATTCTCTACTAATTGGTATCTTAGCAGAGGAATTATAGCAATGACAACCAAAGACTCTCAGCACCGATCGGGCTTCGTCAATATCGTAGGCAACCCCAACGTAGGCAAGTCCACACTGATGAACCTCCTCGTAGGCGAGCGGGTGTCGATCATCACGAGCAAGGCACAGACGACACGCCACCGCATCATGGGCATCGTCAATACGCCCGAGATGCAGATCGTGTACAGCGACACCCCAGGCGTACTGCGCCCCAACTACAAGCTACAGCAGAGCATGCTGGAGTTTAGCGAGTCCGCTCTCGGCGATGCCGACGTACTCCTCTACGTGACGGACACGGTGGAGAGCCCCGACAAGAACGACGAGTTTCTAGCCCGTGTGCGCAGTGTCGAGTGCCCAGTGCTACTGGTGATCAACAAGCTCGACCTAAGCAACCAACAGGAGCTGGAGCGTCTGGTAGACTACTGGCATGCCGAGTTACCTCAGGCCGAGATAGTACCCATATCGGCACTCAACCGCTTCAACGTAGAGCCTCTGCGCCGGCGCATCGAGAGCCTTATCCCTCTCTCCCCCCCCTACTTCGACAAGGACGCCCTCACCGACCGCCCTGCGCGCTTCTTCGTTACGGAGATCATCCGCGAGAAGATCTTGCTGTACTATCAGAAGGAGATACCGTATGCGACAGAGGTGGTCGTCGAGGAGTTTAAGGAGGAGGCTGGGCGCATCAGTATCCGCGCCCTCATCATCGTAGAGCGCGAGAGCCAGAAGGGCATCATCATCGGCCCCAAGGGTATCGCCCTCAAGCGTGTCGGCACCTCGGCACGCAAAGACATGGAGCGATTCTTTGAGAAGAAGATCTTCATCGAGCTCTTCGTCAAGGTGGAGAAGGACTGGCGCAATAGGGACAACATGCTCAGGCGCTACGGATACCAACTAGATTAGGAAATCGGGACTATCGCATCCCCCAAGAATAATAAGACAATGAGCAACTTAGTCGCTATAGTAGGCCGACCCAACGTGGGCAAGTCTACACTCTTCAACAGGCTGACGCAGACGCGCCAAGCCATAGTCAACGAACAGGCTGGCACGACGCGCGACCGCCAGTATGGCCGTGTGTCGTGGCTCGATCGGGAGTTCTCGATCGTAGACACAGGAGGCTGGGTAGTGGGTAGCGAGGACGTCTTCGAGGAGGAGATCAACAAGCAGGTAGAGATAGCCATGCAGGAGGCAGAGGTCATCCTCTTCGTCGTAGACGTGGGGCATGGTGCGACAGACCTCGACGATGAGGTGGCGGCCAAGCTACGTCGCTCCAAGAAGCCTATCCTACTAGTAGCCAACAAGGCTGACAACTACGACCAGCACTATGCTGCGGCCGAGTTCTATGGCTTCGGGCTAGGCGACCCCATCTGCGTCTCTGCAGTCAATGGGAGTGGCACGGGCGACCTCCTCGACGAGATCGTCAAGAACCTCCCCGAGGAGGCTAGTCAGGAGGAGGCGTTCGACTGCCCTCGTATCGCCATCGTAGGGCGCCCCAACGCGGGCAAGAGCTCGCTCGTCAATGCCTTCATCGGTGAGGAGCGCAACATAGTTACCGACCGCGCTGGTACCACGCGCGACTCGATCTATACGCACTACAACAAGTTTGGGATGAACTTCTATCTCGTCGATACCGCCGGTATCCGCAGACGAGGTAAGGTAAACGAAGACCTCGAGTACTACTCTGTCATCCGCTCTATACGCGCCATCGAGAATAGCGACGTCTGCGTGCTGATGCTCGATGCCACGCGTGGCATCGAGGGACAAGACCTCAACATCTTCTCCCTCATACAGCGCAATAGCAAGGGGCTCGTCGTCTGTGTCAATAAGTGGGACCTCGTCGAGGACAAGAGCCAAGTGGTCATCAAGACCTTCGAGAGTGCTATCCGCGAGCGTCTAGCTCCGTTTACGGACTTCCCCATCCTCTTCATCTCGGCGCTAACCAAGCAACGTATCTTCAAGGTGCTCGAGACCGTACAGAGCGTCTACCAGCGCCGTAGTACACGTATCCCCACGAGCAAGCTCAACGAAGTCATGCTCCCGATCATCGAGGCCACGCCTCCCCCTGCCAACAAAGGCAAATACATCAAGATCAAGTACGTGATGCAGCTCCCTACGGCTGTGCCTAGCTTCGCCTTCTTCTGCAACCTCCCTCAGTGGGTTAAGGAGCCCTACAAGCGCTTCCTCGAGAACAAGATCCGCGAGCACTGGGACTTCTCTGGTACCCCCATCAACATCTTCATCCGCGAAAAGTAACCCCTCATCTC
This sequence comes from Porphyromonas sp., assembly GCA_041854325.1. Lineage (GTDB taxonomy): Bacteria > Bacteroidota > Bacteroidia > Bacteroidales > Porphyromonadaceae > Porphyromonas. Next base: position 12,882 of record JBHACB010000066.1, on the reverse strand, counting down.
TAGCACTAGTAGCGTGAGCCACCAACAATCCTTCCCCAAGGGCGTAGCCGACTCGCTGAGAGGAGCCATGCAGATGGGCATCGTGATGTCGCATCTTAGCTATGCGACCTCGGGGATATTGCTCTTCATGCTATGCAATAGACTGGGGACGAGCATCATCGCGATGTTCTTCTTCGTGTCGGGGTATGGGCTGGCGGTCGGGCTTCGCCGATCGGGTGCCCAGCGGCCTCTATCCACCCTACCTCGGCGGCTGTGGGGGATCGGGCGTCCCTACCTCATGGTACTAGCGATATACATAGCCCTCGTGTGGGCAGATACGGGAGCCCTACCAAGCTACTCACCCTATGCCTTGCTAAGGTATGGGCACACGCTCCTGCCCAACTCCTGGTTTGTCTTCGTCTTGCTCTACCACTACCTCCTCTTCGCCATACTATTCTCTTGGCTCGGTCGTCGACCACAGCTAGCCAGCGGACTACTATGCGTGGGCTCGATACTAGCTATCGCTGTCTGCTATACCCTAGGCTATGAGCGAGCTTGGTGGGTATCCAACCTCGCCTTCTGCACAGGCGTCGTGTATGCTCAGAGCGAATGGCGCATCTACTCTATCGCTCACCGTGGGTGGGCTATCGTGGCGAGCGCAGTGGTCGTAGCAGGCATTGTAGCCTCGGGGCAGGAGCTCCTGCTCCCACTGGCCTACATCTTCATCCCTATCACAGCGATAGTGCTACTCGATCGGCTCGGCTATAGCAGATGGATTGACCAGCCTGGCCGAGGAGGGGTGTGGCGTATCATGCTCGGCAAGCTATCACAGATCTCGTACGAGCTATACCTCGTGCATGGTGTGGCTATCGTGATGCTGAGAGGCCGACATATCTATATCGACAACGACTATCTCTTTGCCTGCGCGGTGATCGGGCTCTCGATCGCTGGGGCATATTTCACACACCAAGCCCTAGAGTGGCCATGGCTACAGTGGCAACGATCGGCACAGAGGAGACAAGCGACAAAGCAGAGGATGGGAGGTGAAGATTAGAGGCTAGAGGATGGCATTCGGCTAGGCGCACAGCGCAGATCGGCAGGCGGATATGGGGTCTGCCATAGTGGCAAGTTTGGTAATTCGCTAAAGTATAGCTAAATTTGCACGCCCAGAGTAGGTATGGCCCTACCATGGGCATCGGTAAGGAAAGTAATAATAACAATAATAAAGTAGTACAAGAATTATGATCGTAGTTCCAGTAAAAGAAGGCGAAAACATCGAGAAGGCTCTGAAGCGCTTCAAGAGAAAGTTCGAGAGAACGGGTGCTGTACGTGAGCTCCGCGCTCGCCAGCAGTTCACCAAGCCATCTGTGGTCAACCGCAAGAAGATGCAGAAGGCTATCTACGTTAAGCAGCTTCAGCAGAACGAAGACTAAGCCTTAGGGCTACACGCTGTCTGACAGACAATAGATAAGAGGCTCACCTCCATGCATGGGGGTGAGCCTCTCGCTTTAGTTAGGCTACATGAGAAGGGCAGATCGCCTAGGGTGTATGAGGCTGACACCCTAGGGCAAACGGAGGCTCCACCCTATCCGATCCCTCTCGAGCATCAGCTCGTCTCGCGCTGGGCCTGCTCGGATCGGAGGGGGGAGGCTTACTCGAAGGGAAATAACCTCTATGAATATTGCCTTACATGGCCTAGAGGGGATAATCGCCCGTAGCTAGGACAACGCATCTAGACGCACAACACTTATTTGCAGATTCCTAGACTTTCGTGTTATATACGAGCACTTTATCACTGACTTTCGGTGCCTAGGATCCTTCAAATAGAAGAATTATATACGATTATATTCCAAGGATTTTAGCCAGCCTCAAAGAGGGGAGAGCAAGCAAATTTGCTGTATTTAATAAATACTTATATCTTTACACCGAATTTGTTGCGTCTTATACAACTTTGAAGACAATCGACGCTAGAATAAAACTAATGTATATAGCAATGGAACGAACAAGCTACGTGGGGGCACGCCCCCTACATCCCAGGCGGAGTATCATCTTACTGCGCCTAACGGTGCTCATCGCTATCCTCGCTACGAGTGGCCTCTACGAAAAGGCCTACGCTCAGCTCCGCGACCCCAAGCGTCAGGAGCAGACAGAGAAGAAAGATAAGTATTTCCCCTTCGGACGACCACGCGAAGAGGCATCAATCCCGCTCAAGAGTGCAGGACAGAGTAAGAGTACCCCCACCAAGGAAGAGCCAGCCAAGAAGGAGGCAAGCAAGGAAACGCCCAAGACAAGTGAACCCAAACAAGAGGTAGCCAAGCAGGAGCAAGCCACGCCCGTGATAGAGCCTGCGAGAGAGGCCACCAAGGCCGAGACCAAGCAAGAGGCGAAGAAGCTGGAGGAAACAGCCCCTGCGGTAGAGCCTGCGAGAGAGGCCACCAAGGCCGAGACCAAGCAAGAGGCGAAGAAGCTGGAGGAGACAGCCCCTGCGGTAGAGCCTGCGAGAGAGGCCACCAAGGCCGAGACCAAGCAAGAGGCGAAGAAGCTGGAGGAAACAGCCCCTGCGGTAGAGCCTGCGAGAGAGGCCACCAAGGCCGAGACCAAGCAGGAGGCGAAGAAGCTGGAGGAGACAGCCCCTGCGGTAGAGCCTGCGAGAGAGGCCGCCAAGACCGAGGCCAAGCAAGAGACGAAGAAGCTGGAGGAGACAGCCCCTGCGAGAGAGGCACAAGCCAAGGAAGCACAGGCCAAGGAAGCTGCCTCAGACATGGCTACTGCCGTGGCCAAGACTACCCAAGGAGCTACACCTCAGGCAGAAGAAGCCATCAGCCCTCGACCTACCAAGCATGCCGATAGCCGCTCCGTAGAGACACCTCCAGCCCCCGAGCTCCCCTCAAGCCCCGAGGCAATGCCTATACCCTCCCCTGCCACAGCGAGCGAGGCACGCATAGCGTCGAGATACGACGACCTCCCTGTAGGTAAGCGACTCCTAAGCACGCTCGTATCCAAGATTAGCTTCGCTCGCCCCAATGAGAAGAGCCGCCTCTTCATGTACGACCCCAAGGCCGAGCTCAACGTAGTACGCCCCGAGGGTGCATCGGCCAACCTACAGCACTATCATGGGCGGAGCTCGAGCATCGAGGTCGAGTACAAGATCGCGGAGCTCGCCGACACCCTCCTCTTCCACGTAGATGGCGACGTCTACCACGCCAACATCTTCGCTGGCGGGCATGCCCAGGGGCTCAAGCGCTCGTTTCAGTCGATAGAGGGTGCAGAGATCATGGTGCTCACCGCCATGGAGGACATCCTGCTCATCGCTCAGACGCCCACCGACCGGGGCGAGAAGCTTACGATACACAAGGGGAGCTACTTCATCTTCACGACCGACGCGCCCGAGAAGAAGTAGCGGAGACCAACGGCAGGAGTGAGAGTCGCCAAACTTTTTTGCCTCGAGGTATTGTGTAAATGAAATATTTGCTTTACCTTTGCAGTCGCAATTGAGAGTTATCTCTCAGCTTGCCTCCAAGGCTGGCCCATTCGTCTATCGGTTAGGACGCCAGATTTTCATTCTGGAAAGAGGGGTTCGATTCCCCTATGGGCTACTAATAAGAACAAAGTAGATAGAAGTACAAATGGCAAATCATAAGTCATCGATCAAGAGGATACGTCAGTCGGCCAAGCGTCGTCTGCACAACCGCTACTACGCAAAGACTGCTCGCAATGCAGTGCGTAAGTTTCGCGCTTTGACAGATCGTGCTCAAGCTACTGAGATGCTGCCAAAGCTTGCATCGATGCTTGACCGTCTGGCTGGTAAGAATATCATCCATAAGAACAAGGCCGCCAACCTCAAGAGCAAGCTCGCCAAGCAGCTCGCCAAGCTGGCCTAAGGCTATCGCACCCCCTACTAGGGTGCTTCGGCTGGCCCATTCGTCTATCGGTTAGGACGCCAGATTTTCATTCTGGAAAGAGGGGTTCGATTCCCCTATGGGCTACCAGCGAGCTCCATCGACCACGCGGTCGGTGGAGCTCGCTCTATTGGCGGAGCTCGCCCATGCGGCCCATACCAAGAAATAGATGTACTTTTGCCCCCTAGGAGGGTAGACGCTCTACCTGCCCAAGACTAGCCACTCTATGAGACTGATCGGACGAATTATCAAATACATATCACTGACCCTACTAGCTCTCGTGATAGTGCTGGTAGTAGCCGCAGGGGCTCTCTACCTGTCGGCCGACATGAAGTCGCCCAACGAGCCTCTTCCCAACCGCTACACCCTAGCCCTCCAAGGCGATAGCCTGCGCACCTATGGCCCCAACTGGCTACGCCTCACCCCCTCGGGGCTCTGGGAGATGAAGGTGCAGGGCTCTCCTCTAGAGCGCGGGCAGGCTATGGGCGTGCTCTCGAGCGACCTCCTTCACTATCAGGAGGAGGTGTTCGTGCACCAGATACGTACCATCGTCCCCTCGGATGCCTATCTACGCTTTTTGCGCTTCTTTGTCGTGATCTTCAATCGCCACCTAGGCGAGCACGTCCCCGAGGAGTACCGCCGTGAGATCTACGGTATCTCGCAGTACTGCTCGCACGAGTTCGATGCCATCGGTACTCCCTACGAGCGTCAGCTCAACTACCATGCAGCCCATGACCTCGGACATGCCCTCCAAGACTACATGATGGTAGGCTGTAGCTCATTCGCTGCACGTGGAGCACAGACAGCCAGTGGCAAGCTACTCATCGGGCGCAACTTCGACTTCTACGTAGGCGACGACTTCGCTCGGCACAAGATAGTCCTCTTCGTGGAGCCCGACTCGGGCTATCGCTTTGCCTCGGTAACATGGCCAGGCATGATCGGGGTACTGTCGGGGATGAATGAGGCTGGTCTGACGGTTACGATCAATGCCTCGCAGTCCGACATCCCTACCAGTGCCGCTACACCTATCTCTATACTGACGCGCGAGATCCTACAGTATGCCTCTACGATCGACGAGGCCTATGCGATCGCCCAGCGTCGGCAGACCTTTGTCTCGGAGTCTATCCTGATAGGATCGGCACGCGATGGACGCGCTGCGATCATAGAGAAGTCGCCCGAGCGCATCGACCTATATAGGCCGAGCGACGAGCTGATAGGCTGTACCAACCACTACCAGTCGGCCACCTTCGCTCACGATGAGCGCAACGTAGCCAACATCCGCACCTCCGACAGCCCCTACCGGCTCCGACGCCTTGGCGAGCTAGCACGTCGCTACCGCCCCCTGACCCCCGAGCACACAGCCTCTATACTACGCGATAGGCAGGGCGAGGGCGACAGCGAGCTAGGCATGACCAACGAGCTGGCTCTCAATCAGCTCATCGCACACCATAGCGTTATCCTGGAGCCCGAGGCACGCCGTATGTGGGTATCGACTACCCCCTGGCAGTGTGGAGCGTATGTGGCCTACGACCTCAAGCACGTCTTCGCCTCCACAGCCGAGCCCTATCCCACCCTAGCCACCGATAGCCTAGGCATAGGTAGCGACCCCTTCCTCCAGAGCCCTGAGTATGGCCAGCTACTCACCTATAGAGAGCTACTACCTGTGCTACGCAAGGCGATCGACGAGGGCAGGGCTCTAGAGCCTGGGCTACTCGCACGCTTCGAGGCATCCAATCCGCACTACTACTACACACACGCTCTCCTAGGCGACTATCACCACAGCCTAGGCGAGCATGCTCTAGCCCGCAGGGCATGGCAACGAGCCCTAGAGCGCCCCATACCTCACGAGCGTGAACGGCAGGCGTTGCGCGACAAACTGAGATGATCTCGAGGCATAGCCTACCCATTGCGCTCTGATCTGCGTCGTCTAATCTACTCTATGCCGTTTCCTTAGGGCGAAAGAGGGCGATAGTTACAGAAATTATACTATATTTGTGTGCTAAGAAACAGCTACTGACGTAGTATATTCATTAACAGATAGGAGGCAATGACCCAATTGGACTTGGATAACCATCCCCTAAGCCCTCTATGGGACCTAGTGGAGACGGATGCAGAGCGAACGCTACTCAAGAGCACGCTCGTGCGTCTTGATCTGTCTCGTGGCGATAAGATCATCAACGAAGGCGACCCCATCGACTACCTACACTATCTGCATAGTGGCAAGGTCAAGCTCTACCGCGATGGCATCGGCCAGCGCGAGCACATCGTACGTATGGCTGGGGTAGGGACGTTCTTCGGTATGCGTCCCTTCTTCTCGGGGCACAACGCCCCTAGCAGTGCCTCCGCCTGTGGCGAAGCCGTAGTGATACGTATCCCCGTGAGCACTATCCGTAGCCTACTAGAGACCAATACCGCCATTAGCCGCTATTTCCTCAACGCCCTCGCTGTAGAGCTCGACATACAAGAGGCTCGTATGATGAGCCTCATGCAGAAACATCTGCGCGGACGCCTTGCCGAGACCCTACTCATGCTAGGCGAGCACTATGGCTACGAGACCGATGGTGAGACACTCGCCATCAACCTAAGCCGTAGCGACCTAGCCTCCCTGAGCAATATGACGACGAGCAACGCCAGCCGTACGCTATCGCTCTTCGCTAGCGAACGTATCATCGCCCTAGACAAGCGTAGGATACGTATCATCAACCACGATATGCTCAAGCACGTGAGCCGACTAGGCTAGACCCTCTCCAATGCAATTATTACTCATACACTAGATGGCAAACCTCAATACATTCCTCGCCCCCCTGAGACGGGTGTCGCTACCTCGCCCCAATGCGACGGTACTCCTCTTCACTGCGGCTGTGCTGGCCGTAGCTATTGCCAACTCTCCCTGGAATAGCTGGTACCAAGACTTCCTTAGCTATCCTATCGAGGTGAGCGTGCTCGGCTTCGAGCTCTTTGCACACCACGGCGAGACGATGTCTCTCGGCACTTTCGTCAATGACTTCCTCATGGCGATATTCTTCTTCGTCGTGGGGCTCGAGATCAAGCAGGAGATGACGGTCGGGGAGCTGAGTACGGTCAAGAAGGGTTTGCTCCCCGTCATAGCGGCCATGGGCGGAATGATAGTGCCTGTGCTATTCTTCTTCGCTGTCGAGCACCAAGCACCTGGCTCCAATGGGGCTGCGATCCCTATGGCCACCGATATTGCCTTCGCCCTAGCCCTCATCGCCGCCCTCGGCTCGCGTGTGCCTAGCTCTCTACGCATCTTCTTGATGGCACTAGCGGTAGTCGATGATATAGGTGGCATCATCATCATCGCTCTCTTCTATAGCTCGGGCGTGGCGTGGCTCCCTCTGCTCATCGCCTTCGGGGTGCTAATGCTGATCCTCTTCTTGGGGCGTCTCGGGGCAGAGCATCCGCTGTTCTATATGCTCGGCTTCTTCGTGGTTTGGCAGCTCTTCCTCATCTCTGGCATCCACACCACTATAGCAGGCGTACTGGTGGCTCTATGTGTACCGATGACGAGCAAGGTGCGCATCGATAGACTACAGAGACAGCTACAGAGACAGTTTGAGAGGCTCTCGACCGATGAGCAGCGCGAGAACCGCGGTGCGCTCGTCTTGTCGCACGACCAGCTCCACGTAACGAGCTCGCTCAAGAAGACCCTCGGGCGCGCCATCAGCCCCGTGCAGACCCTCGAGCATGCCTATTCGCCTATCGTGAGCTACCTCATCATGCCTCTCTTTGCCTTTGCCAATGCAGGGGTCAACTTCGACGGCATCACCTCCGATGGGCTCTTTGGCGTCCCTCTCGCCATTACCCTCGGGCTCTTCCCTGGCAAGGCTGTGGGGATCACCCTCTTCACCTGGGCAGCCATCGCTACAGGGCTATGCACTTGGCCCAAGGGCATGAACCTCAAGCGTCTGATCCCTCTATCCGTCTTTGGCGGTATTGGCTTCACGGTGTCGCTCTTCATCGCTAGTCTAGCCTATGGTGCACAGTATCCAGAGCTCCTCAACCAAGCCAAGCTCGGTATCTTCGCTGGGACTATCCTCTCGGGCCTTGTAGGCTACATCTGGCTGGGACGTATAGTAGGCCCTGGTGAACCCGATAGTGCACGCACAGAGCACTAGTAGTATCGACCCTTCACCCTCACTAGGAGGCCGTGCCATAGAGCCCCTATGGCACGGCCTCTCTGTATCATCACAACATATCGCCCATGGCTACCTCTACTACAGACAGTCCACATGGCTGGCAGAGCCTGCTCAAGATGCTCGGCTCGGTAACGGCTGTACAGATACTCGGCTTCGCTCTACTACCTCTACTCGGTAGACTATACACCAAGGAGGACTACGGCATACTCGGCACCCTAATGGCTCTAGTAGGGCTAGCAACGCTACTAGCCAACGGACGCTACGAGCAGGCCACTATGGTAGCACCTGCTGGAGGGCGCGTGCGCCTACTACAGTCGCTGGGGCTATTGATCAATCTCTCCCTGACGACACTCCTCGTCATCCTCTGCCTACTAGCACCCACATGGCTTGCATCGACCAAGTATGCAGGTCTCATCCCCTACCTCTTTATCGTCCCCTTGACGACCCTCTGCTCGGCACTCTTTGCCAACCTAGCGGCTGGGGCCAACGTCTATGGACGCTATGGTACCATTAGCCTCGCCACACTCCTACAGGGCTATATCAACAATGGGCTCAAGGTGCTCTGTGGCTGGCTACAGATGGGTGTGTGGGGCTTTGCCGTTGCCTTCAACACGGGGATGGCCATCGCTATCGCTATCATACGCTGGCGTAGACCCGAGCCACAGCGACGCTCCGTTACGCTCTGGCGTATGCGTGTAGCGGCCTGCCACTACCGCTCGTTCCCGATGTTTACTATTGGGCAGGGAGCTGTGGGCATGCTTATCTCCAACATCCTGCCACTCCTCCTCCCTCTCTACTATGCCCCTGGACAGATAGGCCTCATCACCATGCTCTATATGATCACACGGCGACCCGTACAGGTCTATAGCGATACTACGAGCCGCCTCTATGCACGCCGTATGGTAGAGGCTCAGGCTGCTGGGCAGTCGTTCGCCCCTCAGATACAGCTCGTAGTGATGCGTGTAGCTGCCCTAGCCCTACTACTAATGATGGTGATGCCGTGGCTAGCCACGCCTCTCGTGCGCCTCATCCTAGGCGAGCAGTGGAGCGACCTCGGGGGGATCATCATCTGGATGCTACCCTTCCTGCTCATGGAGTCGCTCAACTTCATCTTCAACTTCATCCCCGACGTCCTACGTCGCCAGTCGCACTACCTAGCCATCCAGAGCTTTAGGCTAGCTAGCGAGGTCGCTTTCATCATGCTCGTAGCCCCTCGGCTGGACTTCCTCGACTTCATCAACGCCTACTTCGCCTTCGCGGCCTGTGCCTATGCCCTGATCTTCGGCTGGCTGTACTACCTAGCATATCGCGAGGGGCGTAGGCTTAGAGCCTCGACTCGCTAGTACATATCCACGCCCCTATAGAGATACGCCCCCTAGAGCATTCGGCTCTAGGGGGCGTATCTCTATAGGGGCGTGAGGCGTGAGGCTACACCACACGGCTGATGTCTGTGCGCCCTGCGAGGAAGCCAAGTACGTTGTCGGCCAGCTCATGCACCATGGCGACACGAGCATCGTAGGTCTGCGTGCCCACGTGTGGCGTCATGACTACCTGAGGCAGAGAGAGTAGACCTGGGCGGGGCACATCCTTGTCCTCAAAGACATCGAGCCCTGCGCTGGCGATATGCCCCGTTCGGAGCGCGTTGATGAGGGCATCTTCGTCCACGATCGAGCCACGAGCCGTGTTGATGAGGATTGATCCACGGCGCATAAGGGCGAGCTCGCGGGCTCCGATCTGATGGTGCGAGGCAGACGAATAGGGCGTGTGCAGCGACACAATATCGGCTCGCGCTAGGAGGTCATCGAGCGGTGCGTACTCTAGCCCGCGGCTCGCCTCTATCTCGGGTGAGAGGCGAGTACGCTTGTAGTAGAGGATACGCATACCGAAGGCTCGGCACCGCTCTGCTACTGCTCCGCCTATGTTGCCATAGCCTACGATACCTAGCGTCTTGCCATAGAGGTCGGTACCCAGTAGCCCCAGCCTACCGAGCGACACGCGCCCCTGCTCGGCACGCACTAGCCTATCGAGCTCGGCAGTACGTCGGCTACAGCTCAGCATCAACGCTAGGGCTAGCTCGGCCGTGGGAGCTACTACAGCGCGTGGCGTGTTGGTAACAGCGATACCATGGGTGCGAGCATAGTCGAGATCGATGTTGTTGTATCCCACAGCATAGTTGGCTACTAGGCGTAGCTTGGTCGCATGGCGTAGTAGGGGTTCGCCGACAGGGATGTCAAAGACGGAGCATAGCACATCTGCCATGGGGATGAGCTCGGCAAGCTCCTGCTGATCAAAGTCGCGCCCCTTGGGTGGGCGAATGAGGTCGTGCTCGGCGCTGATACGCTCGAAGCCCTCGTCGACGGTGTCGAATGCTACAAGTACAGTTGCCATAATTACTTTGTTTTGATAGTGATAATATGCTCTACCCACAAAGTTAGTCAATTCTTCGCAAGCACTCGTCCTGTATGTATCAAAAAAAACATCGTACTTCTCGACAGAAAACATCGATATTTTTGGCCAAAAAGTTCGATGTTTTTACTCAAAACCTTCGATGTTTTTGGCTAAAAACATCGTACTAATACACAAAGCCTCTGCCCCCCACTCCAGTGCCTAGCTCAGCGGGGCGTGAGCAAAACGCTACTCCTTGTGGGCAGGTCGGGGTAAAGTACTATCTTTGTAGGTCGTAGTAGACAAACGAAACCAAATAATATAGACGAAGATATGAACATAGCTATAGTAGGGGTGAGCGGTGCCGTGGGGCAAGAGTTTCTGCGTGTGCTGAGCGAACGCCCGTCATTCAAGATAGACCGCCTAGAGCTGTTTGCCTCGGCTCGCTCGGCAGGTAAGGTGGTCAAGTTTCGTGGGCGTGAGTACATGGTGCGTGAGCTGCGCCATGGCGACGACTTTGAGGGGATCGACATCGCGTTCGTGTCGGCAGGAGGTAGCGTTTCGCTCGAGTACGCCGAGACGATCACCAAGCATGGTGCTATCATGATCGACAACTCCAGTGCTTTTCGCTCAGAGCCCGACGTCCCCCTCGTAGTCCCTGAGGTCAATGCACAAGACGCCCTAGTGCGCCCCCGTGGCATCATCGCCAACCCCAACTGCACGACGATACAGATGGTCGTGGCCCTAGGGGCCATCGAGAAGCTCTCGCACATCAGACGTGTGCATGTAGCGACCTATCAGGCTGCTAGCGGGGCAGGCGCCAAGGGCATGGACGAGCTCGACAGACAGATCCGACAGATAGCTCACGACGAGGAGCCCACGGTGGAGAAATTTGCCTACCAGCTCGCCTACAACCTCATCCCACAGATAGATGTCTTCACCGACAACGACTACACCAAGGAGGAGATGAAGATGTACCACGAGACGCGCAAGATCATGCACAGCGACATAGCAGTAAGTGCTACCTGCGTACGCGTCCCCGTTACTCGCGCCCACAGCGAAGCACTATGGGTGGAGACAGAGCGTCCACTCGAGCTCGACGAGGTGCGAGAAGCGTTTCGCAATGCGCCTGGTATCGTGCTCCAAGACGATCCCAGCGACCAAACCTATCCTATGCCCCTCTTCATCGCGGAGAAAGACCCTGTGTACGTAGGGCGTCTACGCAAAGACCTAACCAACCCCAATGGCATCGCATTCTGGTGCGTTGCCGACCAAATCAAGAAAGGTGCAGCTCTCAACGCTGTACAAATAGCCGAGTGGCTTATCGCCCATAGCGACCTACGCAGGAAGTAAGAGTATGAAACAACGACTCAAGAGCATTGCCCTAACATTCATCCCTCAAGGACTGTGGCTTGATCTGCGACAGTCTATCATCATCCGAAAGCATGCCCGTATAGCTCAGATGTGCCGTATCGATATAGAGCGCTTGAAGGCTGGGGAAATCTCATATGAGCGCCCTACGCCTCTTCGCCCCGACCTAGTTGGCAAGCCTATCGTATGGCAGTACTGGGGCCAAGGAACGAGAGCCGAAGCTCTCCCTGACATTGTACGCATCTGTTTTGCTTCTGTCGATCGGTATAAGGGAGAACACCAAGTGATACGTCTATCGGACGAAACTATCGCAGAGTACGTTGCATTGCCATCATTTGTATATGACAAACTCCGAAACAATGATAGCTTCACTCGTACATTCTTCTCCGACCTACTTCGCTTGGCGTTGCTTACTACTTATGGAGGCGTGTGGCTAGATGCCACAATCCTGCTCACAGCTCCTCTATCTCAAAAATATTGCAAAATGCCTTTCTTTGCATTCCAAAGATCGAACGATGAGCCCGACAAACTCTACTGGCGTGGAAGCTATGTCTACTACTATGGGTGGGACAAGCGCTACAAGGTACGTCTGCTTAATAGCATCATTTTCGCTCGCCCCAACAACGAGCTCCTAGTGGCACTATATGCGCTTATCTTGAACTATTGGAAAGAACGATCTGCTATCACAGAGTATTTCTTTTTTCAAATCTATTTCCAAGAGATGATCGAGGGGTATTGGAGAGATTACAACTGTCCCATAATCAACGACTGTCTACCGCATATCTTACAAACGAAAATCAATGGTGGCGCTTATCACCGAATATCGTATCAAGAGGCAGCAATGCTATGTTCGATGCATAAGATGACGTATTTCTCGGACGGAGTAGCGAGAGAACTCGTTGTCGCCCTCGATAGTGTCGGTTTAGGAGACTTAATCCAGGAAACTCTCGAAGTAAACAAACAGCAAGACGATGAAGATATTTGATGATATAGCAGGAGTGCAGGCTTTCGTGGCTAGCGAGCGCGAAGCTGGACACTCTATAGGCTTCGTGCCTACTATGGGCGCGCTGCACGCAGGGCATGTGAGCCTT
>JBHACB010000065.1:0-15938 GCA_041854325.1 Porphyromonas sp. | reverse complement strand
GGCAGAGGTAGATCACCGTGGAGGTGATGCTTTGTGTGGTGAAGAGAGTCTTGAAATACTCCATAATTGATTGTAGTTAGCTATCTGACTTTCTAGATCAATAGGTAGCGCAAAGGTACACATTTCCCTACAGCCTACCAGCACCCCCGCCTCTCCCCTCGACCACCTCCCCACAAGTCTACCATGCAGGAGCCCTAGGGTGAACGCCTCGTTCACCCTAGGGCAAAAATATTTCTCCCCTAGGGTGTTCGTACCAGACACCCTAGGGGAGCCACAAAGGCGGCCTTGAGAGACGCTAGTAGAGGTCGTAGAGGGGAGGGCATTTTTTCTCATCGCTTTTCAGATTTCTACGAGATTTATTGCCTACCTTTGCGCTACCTATTGATCTAGAAAGTCAGATAGCTAACTACAATCAATTATGGAGTATTTCAAGACTCTCTTCACCACACAAAGCATCACCTCCACGGTGATCTACCTCTGCCTAGCGGCTCTGCTGGGGCTGTTACTGGGCAAGGTAGAGATCAAGAACGTTAAGCTCGGCGTCGCAGGCGTCCTCTTCAGTGGGCTACTAGTGGCTCACCTAGGTGCACCGATCGATGAGCACGTACTGCACTTCATCCGCGACTTTGGCCTTATCCTCTTCGTCTATAGCATAGGCATAGATATGGGGCCACGGTTCTTCTCCTCCTTCAGGCGCGATGGCATCGCGCTCAACCTGCTGGCCATGACGACCGTCGTAGCTGGCGTCGGTATCGCCTACCTCATCCATCGCCTCACCGACACCCCCGCGGCCGTCGTGGCTGGTATCCTAAGCGGAGCCGTTACCAACACGCCTAGCCTCGGGGCGGCTCAGCAGGTGCTCACCGAGCAGGGAGGCGAGATGGCCGCCCTGTCGGCACAGACAGGTATGGCGTATGCCCTTGCCTACCCTTTCGGCATCGTGGGGATCATCATCACCATGCTACTGATACGCGTCTTCTTCAGGATCAAGGTGGACAAGGAGGTGCAGGAGTACCACGACTCCCTAAGTGGTACCGAGACCAAGCTAGAGCGTGTCAGCATCACCGTAACCAACCCCAACCTCTTTGGCCGTAGCATCAGCTACGTCAGCCATGTAACCGACCGCGAGCTCGTCATATCGCGCATCTACCGCAATGGCGACTGCCTGCTGGCAAGCGACGACGAGATCCTCCAAGAGGGTGACATCCTCTTCGGTGTATCGTCGCGCAACATGATAGAGAGCCTAGAGCTCAAGATAGGCAAGGTGGAGACGACCTCCAACCAAGCCGAGATAGCGGGGCCACTCGCTGTGATCAACGTCCTAGTAACCAACCCCAAGATAGTGGGCAAGACTATCGAGCAGGTGGGCATCTACCGCCGTTATCCTGCCAACATCACACGCATCCTGCGTAGTGGCAACAAGATACTGCCCACACGCACCACGACACTAGAGCTAGGAGATACGGTCAAGGTGGTGGGCAAAAAGGACGTCTTGCGCGACATACGCCGTGAGCTAGGCGACTCGGTCAAGGAGCTGGCCAAGCCCAATATCGTATCTATCTTCGTCGGTATCCTGCTCGGCATCCTCGTGGGGAGCATCCCTATCTTCCTGCCTGGCCTGCCTGCACCAGCCAAGCTAGGCCTAGCTGGTGGCCCTCTGCTCATCGCTATCTTGCTCGGCTACAAGGGACGCGTAGGAGGCCTAAGCTTCTATATGACTCCTGGGGCGAGCTTCTTCATGAAGGAGCTTGGTATCATCCTCTTCCTAGCCTGCGTGGGGCTCCTCTCGGGAGGTAAGTTCGTAGAGACCATACTCAATGGGGGCTGGCACTGGATGATCTACGGCGCAGCTATCACACTGATCCCTATCCTACTAGTCGGCATCATAGGGCGTCTGCTCAAGATCAACTACCTCAAGATCTGTGGCTGTATAGCCGGATCGATGACCGATCCCCCTGCACTCGAGTTTGCCAACGGCATTGCCCCTGTGCAAGCACAGTCGACGGCCTACGCCACCGTCTATCCGCTGACGATGTTTCTGCGTGTACTCCTCGCTCAGATCTTCATCCTGCTCACCCTCTAGCCGTTGCCCTCCGACAGCAAGGATTATTCCGCTGCGAAAACACTTAGGACTCTCACCTTGATGAAATAGGAGAAAGGAGGTCGCTCTCACGAGAGCGACCTCCTTTTTTTGTTCTGTAGTAAGGTGGGGCTAGCGGAGCGTAACCTCGATGACGTAGTCGGTGGGGTCGGCTACGCTGGGGGCTTGGTCGAAAGTCATGGTAAGCCCTACAGACGTCTGCGTGTAGGGGACGCGCCGACCTGTAGCGAATACCCGTACGTCTCGGACCTTGTCCACGAGAGGAATAGAGAGCATTCGGCTCTGCCAGCTCAGGATGTGTAGATAGAGCGTCTTGCCTCGCTGTGTCGTAACGCCCCACTCCTGCGGTGGCAGTAGCCCTGCACGCACGCCATCCTTGACAGTAGGGCCATAGGTCTGTAGCCACTTACCTAGGTCGGCCATGCGCTCGAGGGCAAGGGCTGGGAGGCGTCCATCGGGCTGGGGCCCTACGTTGAGCAGTAGGTTCGCATTGCGTCCGGCGGTCTGCACGAGGAGGCGGATGAGTTCGGAGGCTCTCTTGTAGTTTTGGTCTGCGACCTTATAGCCCCACATGCCGTTCATCGTCTGGCAGGTCTCTAGAGGCAGGGTGCTGATAGCTTGCCCTGAGAGACCTGCGGTGTTGGCCCCCGGGACGTCGCGCTCGAACATCTGAAAGTCTTCGCCTGCGAAGGGGGTCGTGTGGTGATTGTTGCCCACGAGGCAGGAGGGCTTGAGGCGGTGGATGTTGGCATACATACGGTCGAGCCCCCAGTCGAAGTCGGGGTGTATGTCGTGGTCCCACCAGCCATCGAGCCAAATGGCATCGGCATCGTAGGTGGTAACGAGCTCGGCGAGCTGGTTGTTCATAAACTCATCGTACGTGCGCCACTGACCATGCTTGGTGCGCCCCGTAGTGTGTCCTGTACGCCCGAGGGGATAATAATCCTCGCGCGCCCAGTCGAGTATCGAGTAGTAGATATGGAAGCCAATGCCCTGGCGACGGCACTCGTCGCGTAGCTCGGCTAGGACGTCGCGCCCGAAGGGGGTTGCCTTGACGATGTTGTAGTCGCTGTACTTGGTATCCCACAGAGAGAAGCTGTCGTGGTGCCTAGAGGTGATACAGAGGTAGCCTGCTCCAGAGGCTTTGATGGCCGACACCCACTGAGCAGCATCGAAGGCCGCTGGATAGAAGCCGCCAGCCGCCTTGGCATACTCAAGGTGGTTGATCCGATGCGTAGGGTTGTTGAGATACCATTCGCCCTGAGCGAACATGCTGTAGATACCCCAGTGGAGGAAGATACCGAAGCCTCTGTCGCGAAATAGTTCGCGCGCCTTGAGGTTGTCGGGCGATGGCTGATATCCCGTCTGCGCCATGGTGTGCGTACTGGCCACGAGAGCCAGAGCGATGAGCGTGCGCTGGAGCCAAGAAGTGATCGTACTCATAGAGATGAGGTGTTAGAGGGGTGATAATAATTAGCTATACACAAAGATACGAAATATACGGCTGCCTCGCCTCCCTGTCGTGTGAGGCGACTCAGCAGAAGCCCTAGGGTGAACGAGGCGTTCACCCTAGGGCAAAAATATTTCTCCCCTAGGGCGTCCGAAGTGGACAGCCTAGGGGAGACGAGATAGAGGAAAGGCTCGTAAGCGGTATCGTCAGAGGCTGGCCTCGTGGGCATGGTATGCGAGATGAAGTCTGCCCTAGAGTGCTGGACAGACCTCACTCGTTGCCTGTAGCTATCTGAAGAGCGGAGGCGACAGCATGGGGAGGGCTCGCATTTTTTTAGTACCTTTAGCCTCGAAACAACTGGATAACAGCTCCACCCAACTAACGATGACGAAGAAACGAGGCTACACATCTATTGTCTGCTATATCGTACTGCTACTGCTCTTTGCAGGGGCTATCGGCTACACTGCACACGTCGGGGCAGAGCTCGACCCTCTGCATACTCAGGGTCAGACGACCGACCTCAAGGCAGCCTTCGACCTCTTCAGCCACAGCGTACAGCATCACCTCGGGAGCACGATAGGCCTGCTACTGCTACAGATACTCATCATCCTCTTCGTGGCGCGTATGATGGGCTGGCTCTTCAAGCGCATTGGCCAGCCAGCCGTTATTGGCGAGATCTGTGCAGGCATTATGCTAGGCCCCTCGCTCCTCGGGCGTTTTGCCCCAGAGATCTTCGAGATGCTTTTCCCCGCCTCTAGCCTAGGGCATATCCAGCTCTTGAGCAACTTTGGGCTCATCCTCTTCATGTTCGTCGTGGGCATGGAGCTACGCCTCGGCGACATACGCAAACAGCTGACCTCTAGTATCGTCATCAGCCATATCGGTATCTTCCTCCCCTTCGCCCTGTCCCTTCCTCTGAGCTACTACATCTATCAGGAGTACACGACGGGGCAGACGACCTTCCTTGCCTTTGCCCTCTTCGTGGGTATTGCTATGAGTATCACAGCTTTCCCTGTGCTGGCGCGTATCATACAGGAGAAAGGCTGGCAACGCAAGCCCCTAGGGAAGCTCGCCCTCTCCACCGCGGCAGCGAGCGACATCACGGCATGGCTAATGCTGGCGGCTATCATAGCCATTAGCCAGAGCGGTAGTATGCTGAGCATGGTGTACAACCTCGGGTTCTTCCTCCTGTATCTAGTGGTGATGTTTGGCGTTATCCGTCCGCTCTTCAAGGTAGCAGGCAAGGTGTACGACAATGCTGAGGTGCTCAACCACACGCTCATCGGCGTTATCTTCATCCTGCTACTGCTGTCGGCATGGGTTACGGAGCTTCTGAGCATGCACGCCCTCTTCGGGGCCTTTATGCTGGGGCTCGTGATGCCCGAGGACTTGACTTTCCGCAAGATCGTTACCGACAAGGTCGAGGATGTGTCGCTCCTGCTCTTCCTGCCCCTCTTCTTCGTCTCTAGCGGTCTACAGACCGAGCTAGCGCTCATAGACGGGAGCGAGATGTGGCTACTGCTAGGGCTCTTTACCCTAATAGCCGTTATCGGCAAGGTAGGGGGGACGTACATCGCTGCTCGTGCCTCGGGCGAGAAACCCCGCGACAGCATCTACCTCGGGGCCTTGATGAATACTCGTGGGCTCATGGAGCTCGTAGTGCTGGCCATAGGGCTAGAGATGGGGATACTATCGCCTAGGCTGTATGTGATCCTAGTGCTGATGACCGTGATCACCACCGTGATGACCATGCCTATGATACAGCTGATCAATACGATCAATGCCTATATGGACCGCCGTAGGGAGCGTCGCGGACAGCTACGCACGGGGACCTTTAGGGTGCTACTCTCCTTTGGTCGTCCAGCATCGGGTGCTACGCTCCTCAGACTAGGGCACCAGCTACTACGCCGAGGCGAACAGCTACCGCAGATCACAGCCCTGCACATCACCACGGAGATGGATGCGAGTACGATAGACGCAGACACCTTCTATCAAGAGAACTTTAGCCCCATACTAGCCGAGGCTCAGCATCATGGCTACGACATAGACACCGAGCACATCATGAGCGATCGTGTCGAGGAGGCCATCATCGGCAAGCTACGACGCGACAAGTACAACCTGCTCATCGTCGGGGCTGGTATCCGTCTAGGCGCCGACACTACCGATAGGGAGGCCAGCTCTATACGCAAGAGCCTATCCTCGCGTGTCGGGAGCCTGTCGCTCTCTACCACGGAGAGCCTGCTAGCCATACATACCTTGGTGCGCGACAAGATGAAGTACTTCGTCAAGCATGCCCCCTGCTCGGTAGGTATCCTGCTCAACCGTGAGTACCAAGAGCCCAAGACCATATTGCTACGCCTGCGCACCGAGGACGACCTCAAGCTGCTAGGCTATGCTCGCGTGCTGACCGACAACAATGGCGCTCGCCTCGACCTGCTACTCGCCCAGGGCTCTACCCTGACGAGCGAGCAGTGCCAGCCTCTAGCCCGCGAACGGGTGCTCCACGAGGCCGAGCAGAGCCACGAGAGCGTATGCACTCGCTACGAGCTCCTGATCATGAGCTATAGGGAGTGGCATGGGCAGTTCGACTCGGATCTCAGCCTCATCGGCTGTGTGCCCTCATGCCTCATCCTCAATATCAAGGTCCCCACGACCCACCTCGCTAATTAATCAAACAAGATATATCGTATGATGCGATTGACAGAGAACGATCCTTGGCTCAAGCCCTACGAGGAGCGTATTAAGAAGAGAAACGAGTTCACCCGCACCCGCGAGCGGTCGCTGACCTGCGGAGGCGACATCAGTCTAGTGGACTTCGCCAGTGGTCATCTGCACTACGGCCTGCACCGCGACGAGCGTGGTGGCTGGGTGCTACGCGAGTTTCTACCGGCTGCCAAGGAGGTGTACCTCATAGGGTCGTTCAACGACTGGCAACGCATGGGCGTATGGCAGCTCAAGCGTGTGGACGACTATGGCGACTGGGAGCTCAAGCTTGCCAGTGGAGCCCTCCAGCATGGCGATCACTACCGCCTCTTCGTGGTATGGGCCGATGGCTGTGGCGAGCGCATCCCCGCCTGGTGTAGGCGTGTGGTGCAGGACGGCGCGACGGGCATCTTCAGCGCTCAGGTCTGGGAGCCGAGCCAGGCGTACGCCTTCGCCTATCCACGCCCTACGGCCACCGACGAGCCCCTGCTGATCTACGAGTGTCATGTAGGGATGAGCGGCGAGGAGGGGCGAGTGAGCACCTACAGCGAGTTTGCCAAGCACGTCCTGCCGCGTGTAGCGCGCCTTGGGTACAATGCTATACAGCTCATGGCCATCCAGGAGCACCCCTACTATGGGTCGTTTGGCTACCATGTGTCGAGCTTCTTCGCCCCTAGCAGTCGCTTTGGGACGCCCGAGGAGCTCAAGGCCCTCATAGACGAGGCTCATCGCCTCGGCCTGCGTGTCATCATGGACCTCGTACACAGCCATGCTGTCAAGAACGAAGTCGAAGGCCTCGCTCGCTACGACGGCACACGCACACTCTTCTTCCACGAGGGTGCTCGTGGCGAGCATCCTGCGTGGGACTCTATGTGCTTCGACTACGGGCGCAATAGCGTCATGCACTACCTGCTCTCCAACTGCAAGTACTGGCTCGAGGAGTTCAACTTCGATGGCTTCCGCTTCGATGGCGTCTCCTCTATGCTCTACTACAATCATGGTCTGGGCGAGAGCTTTACCTCGTATGCCGACTACTTCAACGGCCACCAAGACGCCGATGCTATGGCCTACCTCGCCATCGCCAACAAGCTCATCCATCAGCTACGCCCCGAGGCCATCACGATAGCTGAGGAGGTGAGCGGTATGCCTGGACTGGCATCGCCTGTCGAGGACGGAGGCTTTGGCTTCGACTATCGTCTGGCCATGAATATCCCCGACTTCTGGACGCGCCTAGTACGAGAGGTCAGCGACGAGCACTGGAGCCCAGGGGAGATCTGGTACCAGCTGACCAATCGTCGCCTAGAGGAGCGAACGATCAGCTATGCCGAGAGCCACGACCAGGCCCTCGTGGGCGACAAGACCCTCATCTTCCGCCTAGCCGATGCCGACATGTACTGGCACATGGGGCGCGACCAGCGCAACCTCACCGTAGACCGCGCTATCGCCCTGCACAAGATCATCCGCCTAGCCACAGCATCCACGATCAATGGCGGGTATCTCAACTTCATGGGCAACGAGTTTGGCCATCCCGAGTGGATCGACTTCCCCCGTCAGGGCAACGACTGGTCGTACCACTATGCACGCCGTCAGTGGAGCCTTGCGGACAATCCCGACCTCCTCTACAGCGACCTACAGGCTTGGGATAGGGATATGATAGGCCTCATCAGCGAAGAGCCCAACCTCGCCGAGCGACCCCTACGCCATCACTACACGCACGAAGACGACCAAGTGCTGTGCTACAGCCGTGGCGATCTCTTCTTCGTGTACAACCTCTCGCCCGCCCGCTCCCTCCCCGACTACGAGCTGCGCCTACCTCGTGGCACCTACAGCGTAGTGCTCGATACCGATAGCCCTGAGTATGGTGGGTATGGTCAGGTAGAT
Source organism: Porphyromonas sp. (assembly GCA_041854325.1). Taxonomy (GTDB): domain Bacteria; phylum Bacteroidota; class Bacteroidia; order Bacteroidales; family Porphyromonadaceae; genus Porphyromonas. Next base: position 7,803 of record JBHACB010000065.1, on the reverse strand, counting down.
CACACTGTACTGCATCACTCCGACTGCAGTGGGTGCGACTGCCACGAGCTCTGCCTCGTGCGCCTCTACCTCCCAGCTCGCACCGCTCTCGTACTACGCCGCAGGGGCTAGCCCAGCGCACCTACAGAGTGCCTAAGTACGAAGAGCAGGTGCCACTCCTCTGTAGGAGGTAGCACCTGCTCTTCGCTGTCTACGTCGTATCTATCTATCCATTCGTCCTATGACCTCATATCAGCAGAGGCAATCCCTTGTGATCAACACCCTGCGATGGCCTCTCACGGTGGCTGTGTTGGTTATCCATGTCTTGTCGTTCGAGGCGCAGGCCTTCGTGGCAGGCGATTGGGGGCACAATGCCTACGTCTTCGCGTCTGAGCTGGTGTCGCATCAGCTCTTTCGGGCCGTCGTGCCTTGCTTCTTTGTCTTCTCGGGCTACTATCTCTTCGCAGGGCGTAGCACTTGGACGACACAGGGATACGTCCAGGAGCTACTCAAGCGCGTCAGGACGCTCCTGATACCCTATCTACTGTGGAACCTCGGGTACATGCTACTCATCTACCTCAAGGGGCAAGCGAGCTCGCTAGTAGGCATCGCTGCCCCTGAGGCCGAGGCCCTACGAACACACTCTGTATGGGAGCTCCTATGGGTACCGATCAACTATCCACTGTGGTATGTGCGCGACCTAATGTTCGTCTCGTTGCTCAGCCCTCTCTTCTACTGGGGGCTACGCGCCAGCCGTCCGCTAGCGGGGCTACTCCTCCTGCTCGCCATATACCTAGCCCCTGTACCACGCACTATCCTCACAGGCGATGCTGTCGTGTTCTTTGGCCTAGGGGTCTACTTCGCTGTACATGGGTTTTCGCTACTCGAGTGTGCCCGCCGCCTAGGCTGGAGAGCTCTTGCCTTGTGGCTAGGTGTCGGGGCAATCTCTCTGCTGGTGCCCTCGGTGTACTGGCAGAGAGTACTTATACCTGCTGGTATCTTCGCCATGCTGTGGCTAGGGGATAGGCTTGTCGAGCATTGCCCACGGGCCACGGCACTATGCCATAGGCTATTGCCCACGAGCTTCTTCGTCTACGCGATACATCTAGTCTACATAGAGTCTTGGGTCAAGGGTGCATTCGCTCGCACTCCGCTCTATGAGAGTGGCTGGGGTATGCTCGTTGCATACATTCTGATACCTATAGTTACGCTCGGGATATGCCTAGGGCTGTACTATGGGCTACGTAGGGTAGCCCCTAGGGTGCTTGGGGTGCTCTGTGGTGGGCGTGGCTAGTACCAAGGCTGACCGGTGGAGTAGCCGTGCTTGTCGTACTTGAGGTCGCGCAGGAGCGAGCTCTTGACCCCTATGGTTAGGTTGTAGCTCTTGTACGGCCCTATGGGGATGGCATTGGCGGTAAATGACCAGCAGTGGAGGTCGCGCGTGATGCCGATAGTCATGTTGGCGAGCTTGCGTGCCTCGAAGTCGTAGCTGGCACTGACGTTGAACGACCAGTTCTTCGTCGGCTGTATGCTCCCCGAGAACATGAGGCTGTGCACTAGCTTGTAGTTGTACTCATCGCGCCCTGGGTCGAACGAGGCACGTACGAGGTTGACCCCATAGTTGATCGAGAGCGTCCATGGCACACCATTGACCACATAGCCATCCCTATCCAGCTGTACATCCTCCTGCTGGCCGTAGAGCGAGCCCGAGCCCTGCTGCTCTCCTCCCTCGCCACGCGGTGTCGTAGCTGGGGCTCCTGCTGGGGCATTGGGGTCGTCGGTCGTCTTCTTATCGCCCTCCTCGCCATCACGCTTGCCCTCAAAGAGCTTACGGAGCTTGCGGAAGGTCTCATTGCTCAGCGTATAGCTAAACGACGTCCCCGTGCCACGTAGGCTACCGAAGCCTCGTCCATTGAGGATGCGTAGCTTATTGACTCTATAGGGTATCGCCTGACCGCTAGCATCGGTGTAGTGAGCGTAGATATAGGGGTCGAAGGCGCCGCTTAGGTTGAGCGAGAGCCCCTGAGTAATCTTGAGATTGAGGCGTGCCTGTATATCGCTCAGCTGAAACGAGTCGGCTGCGAGGTTGTAGCTAGCACTCAGGGCAAAGTTGTCGATGAGGCTCACCTTCTTGTACTGTACATCCCCGAGGGAGTCGGGCTTGGTGCGGATCTTGGCCTCGATGTTGTTGTCGATGCTGAAGTTGATCGCAGCCGACTTGCCTGGCGAGGGAGCCCCGAAGATATGCCTATCGTAGCGCGAGAATGTCCGCTCCACGAGCTTGTTGTTGGCATCGGTATAGGTCAGATGCCCATAGTAGCCCCAGTGATCGGCCCCGAAGTCGGGGCGATACGACACCCCTACCGAGGCAGTGATGCGGTGGCGTATCATCTGCACCTTGTCGCCGAAGATGCTCCAAGGCTTGAAGAACCCATAGGCCGTAGTACTCAGGTTGGCCGAAGTATTGAAGTCGAAGACACGGCGAAAGCCATACTCGCGCCCCTCTACCTCCGTGCCACTCGTGGGGTCGTAGGAGAGGGTCTTGCGGCTCGTGTACCAACGTTCGTTGTAGTTGGCATTGAGGGTAAGGTCGATGTAGTCGAATAGCTTGTACGATGCCGATATGGGTATCGTGTGGTTGATCCCATTGTCCCAGTCCTTGAGGATATTGAGCTTGAAGATACTATCTTCCTTGGCCGTTACGCTATTGCGTAGCTGCCCTGTATAGCTTAGGTTGATCTTCTCGTACCAGCGTTCGCTCCCCACGCGCTTCTTGCGCTTGAAGGGGTAGATACGGCTCATGCTCAGCGTCAGGTTGGGCGAGGTCAGCGTTACCATGCGTGTGCTGGACGTTTGGCTGGCATCGATCGATGCCGATAGGCGAAAGGGCGTCCCGACGAAGGTCTTGCTATAGTTGATCGAGGAGCTCTTGGTGTTCTGCGAGGAGAGGGTGGGGTTGTAGAGAGCCGAGAGCGAGTTGTGGTTGTACTTGCTCGTGGAGAAGTTGACACTCGCCGAAAACGTTTCGTTGGGGTTGGCCTTAGCATCCTGCGAGTGCGTCCAGCTGATGCGAAAATCCTTGCTCTCGGAGTAGGTTCCCTGCACATCCTTGTCGCCCGTCTTGGTAACGATGTAGCTACCGCTGAAGCTACCATTGTAGCGGTATCGTTTGCGGTACGACGAGCGGGCATTGATCCCCCACGAGCCACGGCTGTACCAGTCGCCCGTGATCTGAAAGTCGACATAGTCGCTCAGGGCAAAGTAATAGCCCCCATCGCGCAGATATAGGCCTCGAGTGCCCTCCTCACCGTAGGAGGGGGGGAGGATCCCCGAGCTGTACGAGGAGTTGAAGGGGAAGAAGCCGAACGGCAGACCGATAGGTAGTGGTATCCCCCCGATGACGAGGTAGCTAGGCCCCGAGACGATATTCTTGCCGGCACGTACCTTGGCACGTGTTAGGTTGAGATAGAAGTGCGGATGGTCGTGGTTGGTACAGGTCGTATAGCGTCCACCCTCCATGTACATGCAGTTGTCGGCCACTTTCTTGGTGCGCTCAGCCGTGATATAGCCCTCGCCCTGCTGGGAGATAACGCCCGTGATGAAGCCCTTGCTCGTCTGGAAGTTGTAGTTCATACTCTTGGCCTCGTAGGTCTGGTCTCCGTCCTTAAACTTGGGGTGTGCCGTAGGCTTGCCTAGGCTGTCGAGTATGTAGTGCGCATAGACGAGGTTGCTGTCGGTATTGAGACGCATGAAGTTAGCCTCCAGTCCTTGGTTCTTGTAGTCTACAGTGCTGGGACCAAAGAGGTAGACGAGATTGGTCTTGAGCATCACCACCGAGTCCTGAGCCTTGTACTCGATGATGTCGTCAAAGCCCTCGGTAGCAGGCTTGCGCCTCTGCGAGCTGTCGCCTAGGCTATCGCGCCTCGCGGTGCTATCGACTTGGGGCGACACTATAGCTCGTGCTCCACTATCGCGGGGGGCAGTGCTATCGGCAGGCTTAGTGCTCTGAGGACGCGGGCGCACGCTATCGCGCATAGCTCGTATCGTGTCGCGCGCTGTCGCTACGCTATCGTGCACCCACGTACGGCTAGGCACGGGCCGACCCGCTGCCAATGCGCTGATCGCCAGTGTTAGGGCCACCCATAGAGGGGCCAGATAGCTATATAGACCTCTGCGTCGAGACATTTATTGACCGCTATTCGGGCTGTCCGAGGTATCGCCTCTAGGCGCATATCTCCTCCAATCTACAATCCGAACGAACAAAGGTATAAAAAATTATCGTCCACACCCGTATCCCCACACACAATGCGCATCGCTCAGCCCCCGAAGGTCACTTGGCTGGATAGGCTTCGCCTTCGGATCAAATCGTTCGATGTTTTTGACCAAAAACATCGAACGATTTGCCTCAAAACATCGAACTTTTTCTCAAAAAACATCGATGTTTTCACCCCAAAAGTTCGATGTTTTTCGTCCATAGCATCATCCCTCTCTGCCCTAGTGTCTTACGTCATGGACACAAAAAAGAAAGTCGCCCTTGCGAGCGACTTTTTCCTCCCATTTATTTAGGTGAGAGATCCTAAATGTTCTCACAACGGAATAATCCTTATTGTAAGTAGCTTTCACCAGCAAAGGTAAGACAAATATTCCATACCGCCAAACACTCCTTATAAAATCTCCTCCTTATCCTTGCGTACCACACAACCTCATCCGGCAAGCAACCTCATTAAATCCATCAGCACTTTTACCCCTACTAAACTCGGTAAATGCACGAGGAGTATTGCCGCTTCTCGTCCCATGATACACCACCAACGGCTCTCCATTCTCGTCCACAACCTTACTAGCGTCAGTTTGCAAAATTAAGAGTAACTTGCTATCTTTGCTTTCGGTAACAGACAGATTAGGCTCCGCCCCTGTCGATATAAAACCTCTATCTGCTTGGCTGTTTATACGGTCAAGCAGATTTACTTTTTCTATCTCCGTAAGAGCGTGGTCATAATACTTGTTACCATTCTCATCAACACCAATAGTGAGTTTTGCTGTATAGTCTGTGCCATCAATTCGCAACCCTACCACATAGTAACGATAGCGTGGATATTGTGCATTATTCTTGCTCGCTTGCTCCTCTGTGATAAATGTAGCTTTGTTTAGCATTTCAGGAATAGCGACAAAACTCTTGAGGTGTGCCTCACTACCTGCGCTATGAGAGGTGACTTTGTTCACGCCCTTTCTTCCAATAGTAACAACTTCTTGAGTATCTTCAATAGTATACTTACCTCGCAGATTGCTCTTTACCCACTCCTTAGCACTTTTACGTTCAAGTTCATACTTACCCTCGTATTCGTTGCCTGTCAAGACTACTGGTTCTGCCTTACGTAGTTTCTCAATGCGAGAAGATTTCTCCCAATCCCCAAACCACTCCTTGAACGACTTAGTGCGTACTTGCAACCACTGACGCTCGCTAAGGTTGGTAGCCTCACCATTAGGAGCGAGCATAAACGTACCATTAGCCTCTGCCTCGCTCTTGATACACTCCATCTCCTCCGTATGTTGTAACCTATCACAAAGGGACAGAATCTGAAAGCTACTTACAACCTCAGGGAGCTCGGCTTTGTAGCTCGAGTGCCCTCGCCCTCGAGGGTTGGCCCTACTGCCCCCCTCTTCGACGGCCCGCCGTCTTAAAAAACATTGCCCAGGCGAATTTGCGTATCTGAGGCATGATGGTCGGAGAGGAGCGCACCTCCCCGCCTTCGTTGTGGATACGAGCATAAGGCACTCGGTTCTCAATTGTGATCTGCCCTCGTCTGCACACTACTCATGAGAAAGGCTATCATTGATAATCAATGAGATATATTTTGATGCGGTGGCCCTGTTATTGAGCATATCGAAAATATTAATTACCTTTGTGGCGTCAGCACGTTAGCACCATAGGCGCGATAACATCAAGCTCCGCTAATCTCTGGATGACTTACATAAGTAGGGGATTTCGCGATAACTGAAGTCCTCTACTTTTTTTGTAGTGCTCTAAGTGCCTTTCGTATTTCACTGCTATCGACTGAAGAAATCCCTCCTCCTCATCCTCCTCCTGCTTGACTGGGGCCCTTTGTCCTCTCTGATCAGATCTTTCATTCATTTAATATAGAATATGATGCAGGTGCGACAAGTCAATTGTAAAGTTTATTTGATTACCTTTGCTGGCATGCAACCGCTCGTGTCCATTATCATGCCGATGTATAGGGTCGCCACAGTGCTACCTAGCTGTATCGGTGCGCTCAAGAGGCAGACCTACAAGCACCTTGAGCTACTCTTCGTAGATGACTGTAGCCCCGATGATAGTGCTACCATCGTAGAGCAAGCCCAAGGCGAGCTTGAGGCTATGGGGATGCGCGTGCGTCTCATCAGGCACGAGCACAACCAAGGTGTTGCTGCTGCTCGGTCTACAGCCCTAGGCGAGGCTAGTGGCGACTATGTCTACCACTACGATGCCGATGATATGCTCGAGGACGATGCGATAGAAGTCCTAGTGACGGAGGCAGTAGCGACAGATGCCGACATCGTGGGCTGCGAATGGTTGCTCTGCCATGGGGCGAACAAACGGCGTATGCACCAAGCTCTAGTCTCTACTGGCACAGAGGCCTTCGCCTCTATGTGCAAGGGGGTGCTCAAGTGGAACCTATGGCTCTTCCTAGTGCGACGCTCCCTCATAGAGCACCCTACCCCCCTGCGCTTCACTCATGGGCAGAATATGGGTGAGGATATGATGCTTATGGGGAAATGTTTCCTACGGGCTCATCGAGTCTCTATCGTAGATCGAGCCCTCTACCACTACGTCAAGAACGATGCCGAGGGACAGCTCACGGCACGCTATACGCCCGAGCACTGGGCACAGGTAGATGCCAATATGCGCGAACTAGAGCGCTCCGTGCTCGCCTCTGGGCTCCCCAATGCTCCTAGGCTACTCGCACAGCTCAAGCTAACGCTCAAGCTCCCGCTCCTGATCTCGCCTCTCAAGGAAGACTACCAGCGCTGGGCAGGGTGGTTTGCCGAGGCCAACGACTACGCTATGCTCAACGAACGCTTGCCCCTGCGGACACGCCTGCTTCAGTGGGCTGCGGCCCATGGGCAGTGGTGGGCCGTTCGTCTATACTACGAACTAATAATGAAACGGCTCTATGCCTTACTATACAAATAGCTAACGATGGTTAGATACCTATTGATTTTCTTTGCCGGAGTGGTGCTCGACCTCTTTTGGTTTCCGGTATTTCTTGCACCATTCCCTGCGCTCAATACGAAGATGATCCTCGCTGTCGTCGGGGTAGTACTCCTCGGCATGCAGCTCATACGCTATCGCAGGTACGAGATAGATAAGTATCTGTGGGGAGCTGTCATTCTAGCAGCGACCTACTCTGTCGTCAATCTAGTGGCGGTGGAGGTCAATGATGAGTTCGACTTCTCGTATGCCAACTATATCACGACCTTCTTTGTGTGGGTCTTCAGTGCCCATGCAGCCATATCGACCATACGCTGGGTACATGGCAAGGTCAGCCTCAAGCTCCTGATGTGGTACCTGCTGGCGATATCCGTCTTCCAATGCGTCCTAGCGATCGTCATCGACAATGTGCCTGCCGTGGCCGCTGTCGTTGATCTTATTCAAGACAATAGCTTCTATCGCGATCAGGTCGATCGTCTCTATGGCCTTGGGGCTGCCCTTGACCCTGCTGGTGTACGCTTCGGTATCGTCTTGCTACTCATGGCTTTTGTCCTCTGCATCGACGAACAAGTACAACAATCCAAGCTCCAAATCGCTCTTATCATATTTTCGTTCAT
>JBHACB010000064.1:0-10017 GCA_041854325.1 Porphyromonas sp. | reverse complement strand
CTCGACGAATACCTCCAGTACGCGCTGGGCATCGGCCACAGAGCCTAGGCGTAGGAGCAGGTCGGCACGGCGGACGGTAGCTTCGGCACCATGAGGTGAGTTGGTGTGATCGGCTAGCTGGGCATAGGTGGCGATAGCAGTCTTGACAGCCTTGTCGCCCTCCTCACCCTTGCCCTTGAGCAGGAGTAGCTCGGTACGGGTATCAGGCTCTAGATCTTGCCTAGCGAGTAGCTCGCCGGCCACCTTGGTCGTCGATGAGTACTGCTGTGCTTGGTAGGCGGTGCGTGCATATGCTAGGCCCGATATCTGGCTCTGTAGCTTGGAGCCTCTAGCCAAGGTGTAGGCACGCTCGTAGGCTTTGACAGCATCGGCTATGCGCCCAGTAGAACTGAATAGCTCGCCTAGCTGCATGCGTAGGGGGAGCTCTTCGTGCCCACTAGTGGTGGCATCGCTCGCCTGCTGTAGTAGGGCGATAGCCCTATCGGGCTGATTGGCCTTGACGTATTGGGAGGCTAGCAGTATCTGAGCCTTGGCATAGTCCGCGCCCTTGGGATACTTGCTTAGGTAATCCTCGAGCTGGGTATGCACCTGCTCGCCACGACGTGCGCGGCTCTCTATGGCGATGTAGGCTAGGTGTGCCTCGTCGTCGGCCGATGGACGTAGTTTGCCCCCGAGCGATGAGGCGTAGGCAGCGTATTGGTCGAGCTCGTTGCGCTCTTGGTAGATGCTACGCAGATCCGATAGTGCTGTCTGAGCCTCTTGGCTATCGGGGTAGCGCTCGATGACGTGTCGGTAGGCTCGTATGGCCGCCTCTTCCTTGCCGTCATTACTTAGGAGTAGGGCACGCTCTAGGGCGGCTAGAGGTGCTGCATCGCTAGCCGGATAGCGTGCCTCTACCTCGGCAAAGGTGGCCTCGGCAGCGCGACTATTCTTGAGGCCTAGGAGCTGGGCACGCCCCTTGTCGTAGAGCAAGCGAGCCATGTAGGGCGACTGAGGATGCTCACGCTCGAGCTCCTGAACCACCGCTATTTGGCTACTATATTCGCCTCTCTGACCATAGATGCCCGATAGGCGATAGAGAGCCTCATCGCTACCTGTAGGGCTGAGCTTGTTGGCTTCGTTGTAGTACTTGAGAGCCTCGGCCGACTTGCCCGAGCTCGCCAGCATAGCATCACCCATACGCACGAGGGCGTCGGCACGCTGTGCTACGGGTGCTCCTCCATGGGCAAAGGCCGAGAATGCTCCGAGGGCATCGGCATAACGCCCTTGATTGTACAAGGTGTAGCCTAGGATATAGCTGGCGATACCATGCTCGTAGCCACCATTGCCGAAGCGATACTCTGTTCCTATGCGCGCATCGCTCTCTGCTTGGCGGTATTGGCCCTGACGCAGGTAGTAGGCAGCGCGCATTACTCGAGCTATACCATAGGCCTCGCTCACATCGCCAAGAGCTATGGCAGAGCTGAGTGTATGCTGGTACTGGTCGCTCGTAGGGTTTAGGCTACTAGCTTGGCGGACGAGTACATCCTGGCGGATGCCGGATAGTCGCTCACCACTGCGCTCCAGCCGATCGATGACCGACAGACTGCCGGCGTAGTCGGAGCTACCCGATAGGGAAGCCTTGATGAAGTCGAGGACGCGTGCGCGGTGCACGCTCTCGGGATAGTCAGCGAGGAAGCGTTCTATTTGGCGTATCTGTAGGCCGAAGGCCTCGATACCGCCAGAGATACTTAGCACGATGAGCTGATATAGCGACTGTTCCCTAATGCCCGCTGGCACCTCGGGGTGATCGACAGCTGCATTGAGGGCGAGCTGAGCCTTGGATATCTCACCCTGACTGCGGTAGACGTTGCCGAGGGCAAACTGCGCTAGAGCCGATGCCACACCTTCGGCATGTGCAGCCTGCTGGAGGGGTGCGAGTGCCTGTGCATATTCCTCGCGGTGGTAGTAGGAGGCTCCGAGGGCATAGGCCTCTAGTGGTAGTAGGTCGCTCGTATTGCCCATGGAGGCGAGGCTCTTGATAGCATTGTCGTAGTCGCCCAGCGTGTAATAGGCACGCCCCATGGAGCCAATGAGACGAGGGCGACGCCCTAGCTCGGGATAGCGACGCAGTAGGGCCTGTGTCTGGGCAATAGCCTCGCTAGGGCTATCGGAGGCATAGCTGAGCATAGCTCCTTGATACTCGACCTCGGGCATCATCTCGAGGCTCCACTGGCGATCCTCTAGTCGTCTCTGTGCACTGGCTATATCGCCACGTAGCCAATCGAGGCTAGAGAGGTAGAGGCAGGCCCTGTCGCTCCATAGGCTGGTGCCGAGAGCTGCTTGCTCTAGTAGAGCCTTGGCAGGAGCTATAATATCGCTCCCTTGCCTCTGACTAGATAGTAGTAGGTAGCCATATAGGACCTGGTACTGCTCGCGTGCAGTGCGTTTGAGTCCTTTGTCGCGGATGGAGGCTAGGGTAGCGAGAGCTTCGTCGGTGCGCCCCCTGTCGTAGTGGACTAGGGCGAGTAGTAGGCGAGCCTGTTCGTAGTCGAGGCTCGCAGGGTAGTGGTCGAGGAGTCTCTGTACGGCCTCCTCCCCAGCCTGCTCCTCACCTAGTAGACGAGCTAGGGTGTCGAGGTAGGGCTTTTGGTCGGGGGAGGCGAAGGGAGCGGGAGCATCGAGATGAGCCCAGCCGATGTAGTTGGCTGCTGTCGCTCGCTGATGTGCAAGGCTCTCTATACCCCAGCGCGGGCTAGGGAGTGAGTGTTGGGCACTAGCGGATCCTATCAGAAGCGAGGATACGCCAAGGCACATAATCAATTTCTTCATATTGCGATAACTAACCTTAGTTAATGGGTAAACAAAGATAACAATTATTAGCACACGCCTCACCATGTATCGTATGCAAGCGGTGGAGACGCCCACATTGCTCGGATTGGCTTCATATAACAAACGCCAGCTAGGGCGAGTGAAGTACACCCTAGGGTAAGGCACTAGCTCTAGGGAGATACAGCTATCCTAGCTGTCGGATGTATAGCCTCGACTTAGAGTGTGCAGAGGTTGCCTCGGTACCCCTAGGGTGAACGCCTCGTTCACCCTAGGGGATAATTTTTTCTGCTCTAGGGTGTCCTAGGCAGACACCCTAGGGTTCGCAGAGATAGGCTGACGAGATTGGTGAGAGATCATATAGATATAGGAGGGCGTGTGGTGTGTGGATATGTTGGGCGATGTATGCGGATTGTGGTGCGATATTTGTGGAGTGAGGTGTTGCTGGTCGAGGATAATTTGCGTAACTTTGGGGTAAATTTAGACAAATCCAAATGTATCATCATTAAGTAATCAGGATTACAATGAACACCAATGATTTCTCTCTAAGGCACATTGGCATAGGAGAGCATGAGGCTGCCGAGATGCTACGTACTATCGGCGTTAGCTCGCTCAACGAGCTCATCTCGGGCACGCTCCCTGCCAATATCCGTCTACCACAGCCCCTCGATCTGCCTGAAGCGATGACCGAACGCGAGTTTGCCGAGCATATTGCCGACCTCGCTTCCAAGAATGAGGTCTTCACCTCGTACATCGGTCAGGGCTGGTACGACTGCGTAACGCCCCCCGTCGTACTACGCAACGTCCTTGAGAACCCCGTATGGTACACCTCCTACACGCCCTATCAGGCCGAGATCTCTCAGGGCCGACTAGAGGCACTCTTCAACTTCCAAAGCGTTATTACCGACCTTACAGGGCTACCTCTCTCCAACTGCTCTCTCCTCGATGAGGCTACAGCAGGTGCCGAGGCAGCCTTACTACTATATAATGAGCGTAGCAAGCCCAAGGCCAAGGGTGGAGCTAGTACACTCTTTGTCGACTACAGCATCTTCCCCTCGACGCTCGATGTGATCCGCACGCGTGCCGTACCTCAGGGTCTGCGAGTGGTAGTGGGCGACTATCGGAGCTTTGAGTTTACCGATGACGTCTTCGGGGCATTGGTACAGTTCCCAACGGCTGGCGGAGAGGTGCGCGACTATCGCGAGTTTGTAGAGCGTGCGCATGCCGCAGATGTCAAGGTGGCTGTGGCGGCCGACCTGCTGGCTATCGTGATGCTCACACCTCCAGGTGAGTGGGGTGCCGATGTTGTCTTCGGCTCATCGCAGCGCTTCGGAGTACCTATGTATTTCGGTGGCCCCTCAGCTGGCTATATCAGCTGTCGTATGGAGTACAAGCGTACCCTACCTGGGCGTATCATCGGTATCAGCAAGGACCGTATGAACAAGGACGCCTATCGCCTAGCCCTACAGACGCGCGAGCAGCACATCAAGCGCGAGAAGGCGACCTCCAATATCTGTACTGCGCAGGCTCTACTAGCTACCATGGCTAGCTTCTATGCCGCGTATCACGGCCCCGAGGGTCTCAAGAATATCGCCCGTCGTGTGCACTCGTACACAGGCTTCGTTGCTGGCAAGCTCCGTGAGCTGGGCTACAAGATCCAGTACAACAACTTCTTTGACACGCTCTTTGTCGAGCTCCCCGAGGGTGCTCAGCTCGATCAGCTCCGCACCATCGCTGAGGAGTGCCGTGTCAATTTCTACTACCCTGGCTGTGGTGGCGTGATGCTCAGCCTCGACGAAACGACTCTCCCCAGCGATCTTGGCGTGCTGTGCTACATCTTCGCAACAGCCGTGGGCAAGGAGTCCAACTTCAATGACGAGGTGTCGGACGTTACGATCCACGTCGATCGTGCCTTCCTGCGCTCATCGCAGTTCCTAGGCTACGAGGTCTTCAACAAGTACCACACCGAGACGGAGATGATGCGCTACATCAAGCGTCTTGAGCGCAAGGATATATCTCTCGCTCACTCAATGATCTCGCTCGGCTCGTGTACGATGAAGCTCAATGCTGCTAGCGAAGTAATCCCTCTGAGCAACCCTGCATTCTGCAACGTGCACCCCTATGCACCTGCCGAACAGGTACAGGGCTCGCTAGAGCTACTAGAGAACCTCAAGCAGCTCCTTGGTACTATCACAGGGCTACCAGCCGTATCGCTACAGCCCAACTCGGGTGCTGCTGGCGAGTATGCAGGTCTGCGCGCTATCCGCTCGTATCACGAGGCTCATGGACAGGGGCATCGTAGCAAGGTGTTGCTACCAGCCTCGGCACATGGTACCAACCCCGCTAGTGCTACCCAGTGTGGCTACGACTGTGTGGTGGTGGCTTGCGATGAGCATGGCAACGTAGACTGGGCCGACTTCATGGACAAGAGCGAGAAGTACAAGGATGAGCTCGCGGCTATGATGATCACCTATCCAAGCACACATGGTATCTTCGAAACCAATATCATCGATCTCTGCAAGCGTATTCACGACTGTGGAGCCCTCGTGTACATGGATGGCGCCAATATGAATGCTCAGGTAGGCCTCACCAATCCAGGCTTCATCGGTGCAGATGTCTGCCACCTCAACCTACACAAGACCTTCGCTATCCCTCATGGCGGTGGTGGCCCTGGTAGTGGTCCTATCTGTGCGACTCGCGCCCTAGAGCCCTACCTCCCTACGCACCGCAACTGGCAGGAGCTGAGCGAGAGCGACAACGTGGTATCGGCATCGCCATACGGCAGTGCTGGTGTCGATGTCGTGAGCTATGCCTACATCCGTATGTTGGGCGCAGCAGGGCTCGAGCGCTCTACGCGCACGGCTATCCTCAATGCCAACTATATGGCGGCTCGCCTCAAGGATACCTATGGCATCGTCTATACTGGCGCCACAGGCCGTGTAGGGCACGAGCTCATCCTCGACTGCCGCAAGCTTAGAGAGACCTGCGGTGTTGATGAGAGCGATATTGCCAAGCGTCTCATGGACTTCGGCTATCATGCCCCTACGCTTTCCTTCCCCGTGCATGGTACGCTGATGATAGAGCCTACCGAGAGCGAAAGCAAGGCTGAGATCGATCGCTTCCTAGACGTAATGCTCTGCATCTGGGGTGAAATCCAGGAAGTGAAGGAGGGCAAGGTAGATCCTCAGGACAATGTGCTCAAGAACGCTCCACACCCCGAGTACGAGGTAGTGGCTGACGACTGGACGCACAGCTATCCTCGTAGTAAGGCGGCGTATGCTCTGCCTTACCTTAGGGAGAATAAGTTCTGGATCAATGTGGCACGTATTGACAATGGCTTTGGCGACCGCAACCTCATCCCAGCTTTCTGTTGCTGCATAGCCCCTAGCGCAGAGTAATTGCCCTAGGTGTACACTCTATAGCTCGCCCTGCTAGCTCTGTGCTAGCAGGGCGAGCTTGCCTCTATTCGGGGGTGGTGCACCCATGCTCCCTCTACATCAAGCCCCCCTAGGTCTGCCAGAGAGCAGACCTAGGGGGGCTTGATAATAGCAAAGTGATGAGTGGCAGATTAATCGATGAGAGGCTATGCCATAGGGTCTTCGCCCTCTGTGGGGGCAAGGCTCGCCCAGTCGATCGTAGTAGAGGGCTGTGGCACGACCTGCACCTGCTGAGCTGTGGTCGATGAGCTGGCCATCACCTCGATGTGCAGGCAGTCTACCTCGGCTATGGTACGAGTGATGCCATCTCTATCGGTCTGCTTGTCGTAGGTTAGTCGACCAGTGAGACACACCTCTTGCCCTACGTGTACCTGTGCCTCGATCTGCTTAGCAATAGCTCCCCAAGCGGAGATACGATGCCATAGCTTGATGATACGATCGGGATCATTGTCGCTAGGTAATGACTCCTCGGTGCGTAGGCGAAAGGTAGAGTGTACGTGTTCGTAGCCGAAGTACTGCACCTCGGGCTCTTGCTCTACCCAGCCTTGTAGATATATACGGTTCATAGGATGTTTGCTTTAGCGGTCTTTGCGTTTGCGCTTCTTCTCGGTCGATAGCTTGCGTGCTAGTGCACGAAACTGATCTGCACGCTCCTCCTCGCCTAGCTCCTCGTATGCTACGATGACGAGCTCGAGGGCCTCGAGATCTCGACTCTGCTCCACCAGCGTCAGTAGGGGCCGTAGGGCCTCTTGATACAAGTGGTAGTGGATCAGCATGGCCCCCTCGGCACGTAGCACCTCGGGGTGTAGAGGTGCCAAGGTATGCGCCTCACGAAGAGCGAGGAAAGCCTCTTCTCTCTGCTGTCGTATGTGGTAGGCCTTGGCTCGTCCCAGCAGGGCTCCAACGTTTTTGGGGTCTAGACCCAGTGCCTTGTCATAGCATCGTAGGGCTGCATGAGCATCCTCTGCTAGGGTGAGGCATTCGTCGCCCATAGCTATGTGCTCGAGGGCTAGGGTACGTAGCTGTGCTCGCCCAGCCTCGAGCTCCTGCCGTAGGTTTGTTAACTCGCGCTTCATCTCCTCGACCCGATAGAGCTTGTGGCAGAGCAGGCGCAGGTAGGTGGGGTTGCTTAGCTCATTGCTCCGTGCTACGGCAGAGCCTAGAGCTTGTATAGCCTCGGCATAGTGCCCACGTGCCCATTGTTGTGAGGCCTCGAGGTAGCCTCGCATGGCCTCTGCCCGCTCTAGGGCACCAGCGATGAGCCTAGGGTTGTTCATCGTGCTGTAGAAGGCTATCACCTCTTGGCGAGTGATGATGTCGCGCCGCTGTAGAGGGGCGCGTAGCACCATGCCCTCTAGGCTACGGCATCGGCTGAGGGCTACGTATGCCTGTCCGCCTGCGAAGACCCTATCGGTAAAGTCTACGATCACTCGGTCGAAGGTCAGTCCTTGGCTCTTGTGTATGGTGATGGCCCACGCTGGTAGTAGAGGATACTGTATGAAACGCCCTAGGACCTCCTTCTCGACACGCCCCAGCTGTTCGTCGAAGGTATAGCGCCTGTGCTCCCACAGATACTGAGGTACCGAGTGTACCTCGCCCTGCTCTAGGCGAATGAATACCTTGCCCGCCTCTTCGTCGATACGCTCTACAGTGGCTATGGTACCATTGGCCCACCGACGTTCGCGGTCATTGGCTAGGAGCATTACTTGCGCCCCTTCCTTGAGTATTAGGCTTCGGTCTGTCGGGAGGTTGGCTTCGGGGAACTCCCCCTCGATAGTCCCCTCTAGCACCTGTGCCGGCGAGGGGAGCATGGCGAGCTCTCGCTCATTGATATTGGCTACCTGAGCTCTGCGCGTGCCTAGGGTGATGACGAGGTCGCCTGCCGAGGCTTTGTAGCTAGGCTGTACTCGTTGGTTGAGCACACGTATATCGCTGTCGATAGCTTCGCCAGCACGTATGCGATCGAGTATAGATACAAAAGTGGGGTCGGTCTGGCGATACACCTTCTCGAGCTGTATCCCCACTAGAGGCATCTGGCCGAAGACCTGAGCTCCGAAGAAGAAATGTGTGCGATAGAAGCGGTCGAGGATAGATCGTTCGTCGCCCTTGACGACAGGCTCTAGCTGTAGCAGGTCACCGACGAAGAGCATCTGTACCCCACCGAAGGGGAGGTCGCGATGCCCACGATAGATACGCAGTAGCCGGTCGATAGCATCAATGGTATCGGCACGCACCATAGAGATCTCATCGATGATGATGAGGTCGAGGCTACGCAGGAGCATCTTGTGCTCCTTGGTGTAGCGAAAGATCTCGTACACTCTGTTGCTCGAGGTGCTTAGATCGGGGTCGTCGGGTGGTAGTGGGCGTGTGGGGAGCTTGAAGAAGGAGTGTATCGTTTGCCCCCCGACGTTGAGGGCTGCTATGCCTGTAGATGCAAGTATGACGTGTCGCTTGCTCGTATGTTCGTGAATATAGCGTAGCAGAGTGGACTTGCCCGTACCAGCCTTGCCCGTTAGGAAGAGACTTTGGTTCGTCTCTCTGATGAGCTGTAGGATGGTCTGCTGGGGGATATTGTCCGTGTCGGGGATAAAGGCCTCGATGTGCACTGGGTAGGGATTTGTGTGGCTATCCTAAGACTTTGTTTCGGCCAATGGTAGCTACGTATTCCTTGAGGTAGCTAGGCGTCCAGTAGGCAAGGTCCGCGAAAGCCTTGACTTCGTATGCCTCTAGAGCGTGCTTTAGCATGTAGCGCGCCTCGGGGTAGAAGTCTCCCACCACCGTATAGTTGATTGGCCATAAGCCATCGGCCTTGGAGGCACCATCACCCACTAGGTAGTGTGGTATCTCTGCCATGTCGGGCGACAGGGGTATGTCGCTAGCCAAGATATAGGGGCTATCGGGCGCGAGCCTCTGCCCAGTACCATCGAAGGGGGCGGTGTACACCTCCATGCGCCTAGCGTCTATCATGGGATAGATGCGTGCCTCTTGGCCACTCGATAGCGTCTGACCAAAGCCCTTGGCCATCATCTCTAGGGTAGAGATAGGTATCAGAGGGATGCCATAGCCATGGCATAGCCCCTTGGCAAGGGCCGAGCCGATACGTAACCCAGTGTAGCTCCCAGGCCCTGCACTCAGCACCACGGCATCGAGGGTGAGCTGCCGCTCCTGTAGACGCTGTAGTAGGCGCTCTACCATGGGGGCTACAAGGGCTGCATGCTGTCCCTGAGCCTCGCGAACTACCTCACTGTCGAGGATCTGATCTCCGAGGCTCGTAGCCACACTGCATACCGATGTCGATGTATCTATAAGGAGGAAAACGGGAGTCCTCTGTCCTTGGCTCATACTCTTTGTCTTGTATTTGTTGCACCACAAAGATACGCAAAAAGCTGTGCCCTGCTTATCGCCTGCCTCAATGCTTCTCTCGCATGCGGAGGACTGTTTGCTGAAGAGGATATAGAGAGCTATAATATCAGAGCCTATCGACTGGTATTGCCAAGGGAGAGCAACAAGCCTACCACCTAGGGGGAGAGTACAAAAGGACGTGCCACTGGGCTACATCAGGTAGCCCAGTGGCACGTGTGGGATAGGGGTGAGTCTCTACTTGATAGGGGTGATCGTGTAGCCAGCCTCTCGGAGTAGGGCTAGGACTCCATCGGCAGAGGGCAGATGCCCTGCACCTACGGCGAAGAAGGTCGACCGCTCCTGCATGATCTGGGGCATCTGCTGTACCCATGCTCTATTACGATCGCCGAACAGGGCATTGCGCTCCTCG
>JBHACB010000063.1:0-5697 GCA_041854325.1 Porphyromonas sp. | reverse complement strand
GAGCTCGCGAAATGACTCACAAGTGGAGGATAGCGACTATTTTAGTACATTTGTAGCCATATGAAACTCTCAGAACTCAAAATAGGCCAACGTGCCATCATCGTCCGCGTGCATGGCTCGGGACAATTTCGCAAGCGCATCCTCGAGATGGGCTTCATCCAAGGAAAAGAGATCTCTGCCGTACAGGGAGCTCCCCTTATGGACCCAATGCACTACCGCATCCTAGGCTACGATGTATCTCTACGCCTCGAGGATGCTCGCCTCATCGAGGTCAAGCTACTCGGGGACACCTCGCACAGCGAGGCACATGCCTCTCAGCAAGACGACAGCCTAGAGCGCACAGAGGTATCGCCCGAGCAGATGCGCCCCATGCCAGCGCATACCTCAGCACAGAGGGCGACCAAACGCCTGCGTGTGGCTCTAGTCGGCAACCCCAACTGTGGCAAGACTTCGCTCTTCAACTGTGCCAGTGGTGCTCACGAGCACGTGGGCAACTACAGCGGCGTTACCGTGGAGCGCAAGACAGGCTTCCTCACCTACAAGGATTATCGCATCGAGCTCATCGACCTACCAGGCTCATACTCGCTATCGCCCTATAGCCCCGAGGAGGTGTATATACGCAATTTCCTCACCGGTAACGATCGCCCCGACCTCGTGCTCAACGTGATCGACACGAGCAACATCGAGCGCAACCTCTACCTCACCATACAGATCAAGGAGCTCGGGCTACCCGTGATAGCCGCCCTAAATATGTTCGATGAGTTTATGACACGAGGCGAGTACCTCAACTACCCTCGCCTATCGAGCCTCATAGGTGTGCCTATGATACCCACGGTCTGCCGCTCGGGGCTAGGGCTACATGCTCTCATGGAGGAGCTCGTCAGCGTCTGGGAGGGCATGCAGGCTTCGGATCCTAGTATCATAGATCCTGAGCGAGGCAAAATACGCCCCCTAAGCGTCAACTATGGCACCTCTATAGAGGGATCTATCGCCACACTACAGAGCAAGATAGAGGCCAATCTTGCCATTACCGACAGCGTGCGTAGTCGCTACCTAGCTATCAAGCTGCTCGAGAAGGATAGTGCCGTCGAACGCTCGCTGATGGATCAGTACTCCAAGGGGGCGTTCATCGTCTCAGCACGCGACTACGAGCTACGTGCCCTAGCTCAGGAGCTAGGCGAGGCCGATACCGAAGCCCTCATGACCGATGCTAGGTATGGCTACATAGCAGGAGCCCTAAGGGAGACGTATCGCCCACAGTTTAGGCACAAGAAGACCCTCACCGACCGCATCGATCACTACGTTACGAGCCGTTGGTGGGGCTTCCCTATCTTCCTCGGATTAATGTTCTTGATGTTCGTAGCGACCTTTCGGATAGGAGCCTACCCAATGGACTGGATCGATATGGGAGTAGCCTGGATAGGCGATCAGATCAAGGGGCTCATGGACGACGGCCCTCTCAAGGATCTGCTCATAGACGGCATCATCGGGGGTGTCGGGGGTGTCATCGTCTTCTTGCCCAATATCCTTATTCTTTACTTCTTCATCTCTATCTTTGAGGATAGTGGGTATATGGCACGTGCAGCCTTTATCATGGACAAGCTCATGCATCGCATGGGGCTACACGGCAAGAGTTTCATTCCACTCATTATGGGCTTCGGGTGCAACGTCCCTGCTATCATGGCTACACGGACTATCGAGAGCCGCAAGAGCCGGCTCATCACGATGCTCGTACTCCCCTTCATGAGCTGCTCGGCACGCCTCCCCGTATATCTGCTCCTAGCCGGGGCACTCTTCCCTAGCAGTGCCGCCCTCGTGCTCTTCGGCCTATACCTCACGGGTGTACTCATAGCAGTAGTCAGTGCTCGTGTGCTGCGTGGCACGTATTTCAAGGGTGAGGATATCCCCTTCGTCATGGAGCTCCCTCCCTATCGTATGCCTACAGCACGCTCGGTACTTCGCCATATGTGGACGCGCGCCCAGCAATATCTGCGCAAGATGGGTAGCGTCATCTTGCTAGCCTCTATCATCGTGTGGTTCCTAGGCTACTTCCCTCGTCAAAGCGAGGCCGAGGCTCGCCTAGAGCATGGTATCAGCCAGATAGAGGGTGATAATAGCCTCTCGTCAGAGGCCAAGGCAGAGCAGATCGCTATGCTCGAGCATCAGCACAATCAATATCATCAAGAGAATAGCTGGATCGGTCGCCTAGGCAAGGCCACAGAGCCTGTTATCGCGCCATTAGGCTTCGACTGGAAAATGGGGGTCAGCCTCCTCTCGGGGCTTATGGCCAAGGAGGTCGTAGTAAGTACTCTCGGGGTGATATACACGGGCGATAGCGATGATAGCGATGAGGCTACCCAAGTCCTATCTCAGCGTATCGTATCGGAGCGCAGAGCCGATGGTAGCCCTAGCTTCACGCCTTTGGTGGGCATTGCCTTCATGCTCTTCGTGCTCATCTACTTCCCTTGTGTAGCGACGATCATCGCCATCGGGCGCGAAGCTGGCTCTTGGCGCTGGGGGGCGTTCGCAGTTGTCTACTCGTGCGTCTTGGCTTGGTTGGTGAGCTTCGCAGTCTATCAGGTCGGTAACCTCCTATTGCACTAATATGATACAGGAGATCATCGTCGGTGTCATAGGCCTTGCCACACTAGCTATCGTTGGCTATAGGCTCTATCGGCTCTTCGTACCTCGTAGCGAGGATCAAGGCTCGGCATGTGATGGCTGCCAAGGCTGTAGCCTCGGCAAGCGACACGATAGCCCCTCTAGCTGTCAGCACTAACTCAGCCACCTAGATAGCCAATACCCCTCGAGACAAACATTTGTCTCGAGGGGTATTGGCTATCTAGGTGTGCTAGTCGGGCTTGCGGTCTATACTAGCCAAGAGATGCGGACAGCAGCTCTCTATGAGGTCGAGGACACGCTCGAAGCCCTCTGCTCCACCATAGTATGGGTCGGGGATATGATCGAGACTAGGGCTAGGGTGCCAGTCGGTCAGTAGACTAACCTTCATAGCCAGCTCGGCTGTGGGTGCACGATCGATTAGATGACGCCTATTCTGCTCGTCCATACCGATAATGTAGTCGAAGGCAAAGTAGTCGTCGTAGGTCAGTGGACGGCTCAGAGAAGTGAGGTCGTAGCCACGTCGGCTAGCGTGAGCACGCATACGGCTATCGGCACGCTCGCCAGCATGATGCCCCGAGGTACCTGCCGAGTCTATCTCGAACTCCTCGCCTCGCCCCTGGCGCAACACAAAAGCACGGAAGACTGCCTCTGCCGATGGCGAACGACAGATATTGCCCAAGCAAACGAAGAGAATGCGCTTCTTGCTCATAATCTATAGCCAAAGCTTAGCGTTGCTTGAGAATGCTATTGAGGACACGAGCAGTGTGTATTAGCTTGCCCGAACGCTCGGAGTAGATCTCCACGCTCCACACGTGGGTACTACGCCCCTTGTGCATGATACGGGCCTCACCTCGCATCACATCGCCCGTGGCTGCCGAGGCTACGTGGTTGCCACTGACCTGAGCACCTACCTGCATCTCACCCTCCTCGAGTAGAGCTACAGAGCCTAGGCCTGCGAGCGTCTCAGCAAAGGCTAGATTGGCTCCTCCGTGTATGATCCCTAGAGGCTGACTCGTACGTTTGTCCACGGGCATGGAGCCAGCCACATAGCCCTTGGCTATGGCCGTGCAGCGTATGCCAAGGCTCTCCATAAGTGTGCCTGGGATGATCGCATTGACTTCATCGACGGTATAGGGTGCATCCTCGTGGGCAGAGAAGACATGCTTGTTGAGTAGATGCTCGACACCATCCTCTTCGTTGCTCTTGGTTACGTAGTCGGCACAGGTCTTGATCGTCTCGTTAGCATTGGCCATAGCGACACCGAGGCCTGCGAATTGTATCATCTCTAGGTCGTTGAAGCTATCACCTACTGCGATAAGCTCGCTACGGTCGTAGTCGAGACGCTCCAGCAGACGTGCCAGCGAATTACCCTTATTGACACCCGCGGGGACTAGCTCTAGGAAGTGAGGGTTGGAGCGAAAAGCATCTACACGCCCACGAAAACGCTCCCGGGCTATCGGCTCTAGGGTAGCTATTGCCTCAGCTTCGCCTACGATAAGACACTTGGGGAGCCCCTTGGGAACCTCGTCTACAAAGTGCGTTAGCTGGCGTGTGGGCATCTTAGTAATGCCTATCTCTTTCTGCACATAGGGGTTATCGGGGGTCTCTGTAAGGAGCTCGGTATCGTTGTAGGTAAGGATACTGAGGCCATACTCTCGGCTTAGGGCATACAGCTCGGGGATGATCTCATCGGGCAGGGCATAGGTAGCAATCGGAGCCTTGAGGGCGCGCGCATTGTAGACCTGTCCACCATTGTAGGGCATCAAGTAGCCACTATAGCGATCGAGCTCGAGCATCTTGCATAGCTCGCCAAGCCCTGCTGTAGGGCGCCCACTAGCTAGCACTACACGTAGCCCAAAGTCTCTCTGAGCCCTGACAAGCGCCTCACGCACCTTGTCACTCAGCTCGCCAGCATGATTGACGAGTGTGCCATCGACATCGAGGGCAATAATCTTATACTTCATCTTCGTCTCTATTATCTCTGTCGTTCAGAATGTTCTCTGCTAGCTCTACCAGCTCGGCACAGGTACGGCCACATCGCCCCTTGAGCTGGGCGCAGGTAAGACCTCGAGCCTCTTGGGCAAACTGCTCCGTTAGTCGCTCTGCCTCGGGGGTATCCTCGCCTACTAGCGTGCGTACTGCATAGATGGCTCCACACAGACCGCCCTCGGCTCTTCCTCCACCCTTGCTGCGATACGAGAGCTCTATCTGCTCGTCGGTGAGACCAGTGTGTACCTGCATCGACTTGTGGATCGACTGAGCGCAGTTCCAGTTGTAAGGCATCAGATGAAAGTAGTCTGCCGCCTTGAGTTGTTTATCTTGCTCCTTGGTTGTCATCGTTCTTCTCTATTGTCATGCCCTTAGGTTGCTTCGGGCGGTTGATGTATGCGATACATGCCTCTAGACGCTCGATAGGCACCTCGGGGAGAGCACGGGCTATATCGCGGTGCGACTGCTCTACGCAGTAATCGCCCGCAAGCCCTGCGATGTAGATATGCTCGGCTGTAGCGAGCTCCTCTGGCACCCCTTGGGTGAAGGCACTATACGCGTCTCTATCGGGCGAAGTGGCCTTCTCTAGGCAGAGCAGATGCTTGCCTTGCTCGAGAACCTGCACTATAGCCTGATGTACGGGAGGATAGATGGCTGCACCCTCGGTGTAGCGCACACAGTGACTAGGCCACGGCCCTCCCTGAGCCTCAAAGCTACAATGATCCCACGGATGCTGATCCATCGTCAGTACTATGGTGTCGTATCTATCGGCACATGCTACGATCCACTGCGCTAGGCGGAGCATCGCTTCCGTAGCGTGTGGCACAGGTAGCGTGCCACTGATGAAGTCGATCTGTGGGTCTACCACGACCAATGTACAAGCCATATCTCTATCCTAATAGGGTTATACTCATGTGCACGCCAAGACTATCTCCGCGCACGTATCACTAGCAAAGATACTCATAAATTTGAGGCCATGCACTAGGCCAGTTGCACTCTGCAGAGGCAACACATCCCACAGACAAATGCACAGCAGCAAATACATCCCCTCGCAGAACATGCCGAGAGCATTGTTTGGAAGCTACG
>JBHACB010000062.1:0-14066 GCA_041854325.1 Porphyromonas sp. | reverse complement strand
ATAGGCTTGCTTGGGTCCCAAGATGAGAGTGTGTAGTCGAGGGAAGAGAACACTACCGCCGTCCCCTCGTCTTTGGTGATCTCGATATCGGCATCTAGCCCATCGAGGTAGGCTCCAGCAGGCTCTTTGATCCGCTCTACAAGGCGAGCCCATAGCTCGTAACGCTTACCTTGATAGAAGCCTACCCAATGCCCTAGCAGGGGAGATAGTAGCTTGTTGACGTCCTTGAAGTAGACCACATGCTCATTGCGACGTATATCCTCTGCTTTTTTGAAGTCCTCTATGGGGAACACATACGACTTCCCCTGTGCTTGCCCTGCCCATGCGCACGCGCATAGTACGACCAAGATTTTGAAAACAATTCTTCCCATAAAGCCTAACGTTTGTATTGATGATGAATTTGTATTTCTTGTAAATATGTTCTTGTCGCTTCTGTATTTGGAGCTTTAGTAGGGTTGTTTGATGCAAACATACGACATTTGTCTCGTATTTGCAATAGTATGTTGGGGCAAATACATGGAAATATTGAGGGCATCCTCGGGCGCATATCATGCCTCGAGAGCTACGCTGGGGAACTCTCTCTACACGCTTCTTCTCGGGAGCTGGCTGGGAGGGCGAAATAGTTCGATGATTTGCTCCTAAATCATCGATATTTTGAGGCAAAAACATCGAACTTTCTGCGCCAAAACATCGATGTTTTCGAGGAAAAACATCGATGTTTTGACCTCCTAGGAGGATGGTAAAGCAAGGGGAGCCCTACCAGCATGGTGGTAGGGCTCCCCAAGGAAATATTGCAATAGTAATGGTCTACTTGTAGAACTCTAGCTCCGAGATCGCATACGTACTTACAGGCGATAGTGAGACTATCTTGATAGACTTACACTCTACTGGCGAGTAGAGCTCGAGGTTGTAGAAGTCGCCTACCATCAAGGTTGAGTTGAAGCTATGCTCGCCCATATCCGTCTCCTTGTTGTCCTCGCCAATGAGCGTGATACGCACGCGACGAACCGAACGCCTCTCAAAACGATCATTCACTAGTGGAGCTAGACGGATGCCTATGAGAGCAGTCTTTTCCTTGAAATCTATGCGGAAATGATCACCATAGCCTAGGAGCCAGCCCGTATTGAATAGGCCATCGAAGGCTCTGTCAGCGCCATATCGCATGCCATCGTAGTCCCATGTGCTTGGGGAGGCATCGAAAGCCGTCGTCTCAATCTTGGTAAACTTGCTGAGATCGGCCTCTAGGAGAGGCTTCACACGGCGGTAAGTACGCGAGACCGTCAAGAATACGGTCTGATAGTCGGTGCTCACGCGCCCATCGGTCGTAGAGGCAACCTTGATGCCAGCGAGGTAGTGCCCATCTTCTTGCTCGTTGAGTAGGGAGGCGTTGGCCAGCGTGGCCTTAACATCCATCTCCTTCTGTCCAGGAGCAAATACTACAGACGTAGTGCTGAGCCCTATGAGACCATCGGGGGCGATCGCCGTAGCGAGCTCAGCCATACCGCCAGCAGCCTCATAGCTCGCTAGCACCTCCTCGGCCGATAGCAGACTAAGGACTACTGTTGTCTCTACCTTGGGAGCCTGGGTGAGACGTAGCTTGAAGAGCACCTCGCCCGAGGCTGTAGTACCCGCAGGTGTTACGAGCACCTGAAGACCAGAGACAGGGATGTTGTTGGCCCCTGCATCTGGACGAATGTATGCGACCTGCTCATTGGCCGTGTTGGCTTGTGGTACGAGCTCATCACCGACCTCAAAGCCCTTGTCGCACGACGCTAGCCCTAGTGCTAGGGCACTCAGTAGTGCAGATCCGAATATGAATTTCTTGATCATATCTTATATCGTTATGTATCTGATGTACAAGGGGAGGCTCCGTCCGTGGTCGCCCTAGAGGCAGAGCCTCCCCCATATGATGTCATCCAATTAGTTGAAGTTAGTGCGCCCCTTGCCGTCCGAACGAACATTGTCGAGCCAACGTGGAGCTACCTCGGTGTCGCCAGAATTGCTCACTACCATGGCAGGAGCACCTGCTACAGAGTTGGCAAACTTGCTAGCGCCTGGGCCATCGTTCATCTTCCAGTAATGGAGCAGGCCTTGCGTCGTTGGGTTCACAGAGTGCTCGTTCTCTATGAGCTGAGCAGGTGTACGGGCTACGCCCCATACTCGCATCTCCTGCATCATCATGGCGTCTACAAACCAAGTAGCTCCCGAGCCTGCTACGTGTAGTACCTCGCCGAGGGTGAACACCTTGCCGGCCACCTTGTCGGTGTCGAGGTCTTTCTGACCATTGACGTAGAGGGCGAGCGTGGTGCCATTGTATACCACCGCTACGTGATACCAGGTGTTGGGCGTGAAGATCGTGTTCGACTTGTCGAACTGTGTCCCTGCAAACTTCACCTGTAGCGTATTGAAAGGTGTGGGGGCATCACCAAAGCGCACGTAAATCTCGGAGCTAGGTCCCCAGCTACCGAAGAGGGCCTGGTTGTTCTTGCGATAGCCACTCATGTTGACGCGGAACTCTACCGTCCAAGCATCCATCACATGTGCCGTGCCGCCCTCGGCCTTGGCCTTGCGATAGATACCATCGAAGGTGTCGGTGCCCAGTACGGGTACGTGGTTGATGAGTACAGGGTTGATCGCATAGATGTACTCATCGGCACCAGGGAGGATAGCGGCACCAGCAGTCTTGGCCTTGAGACGGAAGGGGATAGCGAACTTGTCGCCCGAGTCCTTGAGCTCCTTAGTGAGAGCCTGCACCGTTAGGTTCACAGGCTCCGAGATAGAGGCACCAGCCTTGACTACTACCGTCTGTGTAGAGAGCGTACGCAGAGCCTCAGGGAGCACCTTGTAGGTAGTGCCATAGCGCTCGTTGTAGCTATTCATCACAGCCTCGTCGACTACGAGCTCGTACTCGGTGTCTTGTGGCACGACGTCCGAGACGCGTACGTTGAGGTCGGCCGATACCGTCTCACCATCGGCTACGCTCAGCGTAGAGAGCTTGGAGCCCGAGGCCGTACCCGTCTGTGCGATGTAGGCCTGTCCCTTGAGGGCAGAGTATTCGGCATCCTTGCAGCTAGCGAGCCCGAGCACTAGGGCGAAGGCCGAGAGCGCAAGCAGATTTTTATTTGATAGTTTCATTGCTACTTAGTTAATTCTACTGGGGTTCATGATCTGAATAGCCTTTCTCAAGAAGGGGTAGCGTGCATCCCCTAGACCCGATACGATATACTCGTACTCCATATGGTAGGTCCCTACACCGGCCTTGCGTACGGCCTTGCCACCTACGAAGGGTGTCCAGCGAGCCATACCTTCGAGGCTCTTCATCTCGTTGCCATAGCGGTCAGTGAAGCTGAAGCCACCAGCCTGAGCGTGGTCCTCAAAGTTCTCTGTAACGATGTACTTGCGAGCTACTTCCTCGGCCGATAGTACGCCAGTGAAGTTGGTGATCGTACGGCTGAGGCGATTGTCGAGGTCGGCATCGCCCGAGCAGTTGTACGCCTGCACGATGAAATAGTCGAAGTATGGCCCCGATGCAGGGACGATGCTCTGGGGCTCACCATCGATCACTAGGAGGCGATTGGTGCCAGACTTGGGGCCAATGCGCTTGCCTAGGGTCTGGATGAAGTGAAGCATGTGCTCTGCGTTGCCCGAGAGATTGCCACGGTGTCCGAAGTTGGGCTCGTAGTCAATGTCGAAGCCATCGTAGCCGTACTTGTCGATAGTGTCGCAGATAGCATTGGCATACTTGGCGATAGCATTCATGCGAGCGGTAGTGCCTTCGTCGGTGATGTCATCGCTCCAGCCCCAAAACTCCTTTGTCCACTTGGAGTTGTGCTCCGACTCTGCTATGCCTGCAGTAGTGTACTCTGCCTTCTTGGCATCAGAGATCGCTGGCGTGATCTGTGCCCCGAGGTCCTGCACGATGAAGCAGATCATCGCACGTGTGCCCTTGACCTGCTGTACGTAGCGTAGGTCGGCGAGCTGAGCTTCGGAGGGGTTTTTCCAGCCACCCCAGAGCGATACGAAGTCGACAGAGTCGGGTAGCCCTGCTAGCGAGCCCTGTAGGCTAGCTCCAGTGCCTGTCCAGTTGCCAAACCAGCCGAATGCTACCTGATGATCAGTCTTCTTGTAGGCACGTAGTTGCTCGTAGTATTCGGGCGTCTTGCTAGACGACGTCAGGTCTGTAGGGTTCTTGATCTCGGTATCGGTCCACTTGCTGCACGAGGCAAGGCCTAGTAGAGCGCACGAGAGCGTAAGCAATGATTTTGTTACCTTATTCATTGTTTTAGTCTTAGCTAGTTTTACTTCTTCTGCCACCAGAGCTTAGTAGCGTAGTTGTCTGCACCGCCTAGGGCGTTCACACCCGCAGCGTAGCCCGCAGGGTTGTTCACCTTCTCTTCGGTGTCGAAGGGCACGCGGTTGG
Source organism: Porphyromonas sp. (assembly GCA_041854325.1). Classification (GTDB taxonomy): domain Bacteria; phylum Bacteroidota; class Bacteroidia; order Bacteroidales; family Porphyromonadaceae; genus Porphyromonas. The sequence goes on along the minus strand of JBHACB010000062.1, from coordinate 9,646 downwards.
GGACGCTCAGATCGTAGCCATTCTTGGTCGTCTGGATGTCGAAGACCTTGGGATAGCCTGTGCGACGCATGTCGCTCCATGCCTCCTGCCCGTTGGGGAAGAGGGCGATCCACTTCTGCACCATGAGGCGCTCGAAGTTTTCTTCGCCAGTGGAGTCGTTGTCGTTCCACTTGGGCGTGATCGTACTAGGGGCAGGTAGCCCTGATCCGTAGCCACCAGTAGCGTCTACATAGGCGGCAGGCTGAGCTGTGCTGGCGAGGTATGCCTCGGCTCCACTTGCACCCCACTGCTCAAACGAAGCTACTACGGCGAGCTCGTAGAGGTCCTTGAGCCTGCCGTTCATCTGCCAGCCTGCGAGCGCACCCTCGGCGCGGCAGAAGTACATCTCGGCAGCCGTCATCCATACACCAGGAGTCTCCTTGGTCGTGAGCACAGCTGAGTAAAGCTCGGTCGCCACATCCTTGCTCCCTATCTGGGCACCCGCTAGGCAGCCTACATAGGGGCGTACCGTCGTCTTGGCGGCAGGAGAGAAGTAGAGAGGTAGACGGGGGTCTTTGTAACCATTCATATATGCGTCAAGATCGGCGCACATACGGCTATCGCCCCATTCTACAGAGGTCTTGTATAGGCCACGTGGCGTGTAGTAGCGCAGAGCGTTGTCGCTATTGTTCTCGATAACGCCATCGACAACAGCCTCCTCGGCATATTGCTTGGCGAGGTCGGGAGCCGCGAAGCGCATGCGCACAGCCATACGTAGCTTGAGCGAGTTAGCAAACTTGAACCACTTGTCCATATCGCCTCCATACACCTTGTCTGCCGAGATCGATAGATTGCCAGGCTTGGTACGCTTGAGGTACGCAATAGCGGCATTGAGGTCGGCAAGTAGAGCCTTGTAGATAGTCTCCTGCGAGTTGTATGTAGAGGGGTTGCTCTTATCTAGGCCAAAGGGCATAGGTCCATAGATGTCCGTTAGGTGGAGCAATGCGTGGGCGCGCAGGATGAGGGCCCAGTTGTAGTTGAGATCCTCCTGATAGTTGGCACCTCCTAGAGAGGCTAGGCGGATTATCTCGACCATGGGGCTCTCTACCTTGGGATAACGATCGCGGAAGGGGTAGCGTGCCCAGCCATCGGGAGCGGCGAAGGTAGCGAAGCTTTTGCCGTTCCAGGCTGGAGGGGTGTAGGTGAGGTAACGCCCTAGGTAGTTGCCGATGAGGTCATAGTTCATCTGGTAGGCATTCTCCTGCTCGGGGAAAGCCTGGTCAATGAGCTGTACCGTGAAGGACGTGATGTTGTAGTTGTCTACAGCCAGCTGTCCAGCACTAGCCTTCTCCTTGGGATCGTTGAGCCCCTCAAAGCCAGCAGTACAAGAAGACACGAATAGTGCTCCAGAGCAGAGCAGGGTGGCTCCTAGGGCTACGATACTGTTCTTATTATTTGATTTCATTGTAGGATTGTCTTTGAATATGGATCAATACATCTGCGCCTTAGAACTGTAGCTTCACGTTGAACCCGAAGCTACGCAGGCTGGGCTGCATAAAGTAGTCGAAGCCCTGGTAGTAGGTACCCGTAGAAGCCGTTAGTTCGGGGTCGAATGGAGCCTTGTTGTAGATCATCAGCAGGTTGCGAGCCGTTACGCCTAGCGTGAGGCGAGCCTTGCCTAGGATGGCGTTGGGTAGCGTGTACGATAGGTGAGCTTCCTGTAGACGGACGTTGGTGGCATCGTAGATGTACTCGCTCCAGAGGGGGCTGTCGCCACCCACCACGCTGTAGTATTTCTCGGCATCGATGAAGCCCTTGTTGAAGGCAATGCCACCAGCCTTGCGCGCCTCGGCACTAGCCTTGGATACCCCGTAGCTGTCGAGGATAGCCTGCGTCTGTGAGAGCACGATACCCCCGAGGCGAGCCGAGATCATGAAGCCGAAGTTGAAACCCTTCCACGAGAATTCGTTGACCCAGCCCATGTTGGCATCGGGCAGTACAGAGCCCTGATAGATAGGCGTAGCCGTACTCGTGAGGCTCATGTTGCCCTGAGCGTCAATGAGAGGATTGCCTTCGGGGTCACGCTTCACTACCTTGTCGATGTAGATATCACCCATGGTGCCACCAGTCTTGAGGTAGATGTTGGCACCAGAGAGACCACCCTTGCTGATGGGCTTGTCGTAGCCGAGGTCAATGATCTTGTTTTGGTTGGCACTGAAGGTGAAGGTGCTACTCCAGTCTACCTTGCCGATAGAGTGATTGGTGCCGATAGCGAGCTCTATACCGCGGTTGCGCACGTTACCAGCTTGGATATATTCGGCACTATAGCCAGGTACGCCAGTGAGGGCGTTGAGGAAAGTTTGGTTGTGCGTATTGGACTGGTAGATCGTGGCGTCGAGCGTTAGGCGATTGCCAAAGAACTTGGCCGTGATACCAGCTTCCCACGACTGGGTAAGCTCGGGCTTGAAGTTGGCTGGGAAGCGATACGTCGTTGTCTCGTAGTTCTGAGTGCCTGCATTGTAGCCGTAGCGGTAGGGCGATGAGATCTGTGCAGGGATGGGTGAGCCCACCTTAGCCCAGGAGGCACGCACCTTGAGGTAGTCGAACCAGCTGGGGAGCTTCACCATCTCAGACACTACGCCCGAGAGACCTACCGAGGGGTAGAAGAAGGGGTTGCTCGTCGTGTAGGCGAGAGCCGAGTCCCAGTCCATACGACCAGTAAGGGTCAGGTAGAGCATGCCTCGATATCCGAGTTCACTGCTCACGAAGGCCGAGTTGGTACGATGGTTGTGCTCGCTGTAGATGGGGCGATTGGTTGATGAGGCCGCATCGTAGTCGATCTGAGCAGGGGTGAACAGGTTGGAGGGGGCACGCAGACCTCCAGAGAAGCCCGTTACACCCTCGTGCGTAGTGCTCGAGGACACCCCAAGGTTGGCACTGATAGAGAAGTGCTCAAAGCTCTTGTTGATATTGGCCATTAGGTCGGCGTAGATAGCTCTGTCCTCGGTCTTGCTATAGCTATAGTAGCCATAGGGCGAGTGCGCGAAGATAGAGATCGTCGTCGCGTGGCGCTTGTCTTCGTAGAGCGTATTGGCGATGTCGGCACGTACACGACCCGTGATGTCGAGCCAGTCGAGGATCTGATACTTGAGCGACACGTTACCCATGTAGCGCTTCTTGTCGCTAGTGCGGTTCATGCGATTAGCTACCCAGTAGGGGTTTTGCATCTTGTAGTCATCGCCATAGTTCCAGTTCTGAGCGTAGATCTTACGCACAGGATCCCAGATCTCAAAGGTCCGTACACTCTCGAAGTTTTCTCCACGAGGGAAGAGGTAGAGAGGCACGAGGGGGTTGAAGTACTGACCCTGTGCCATGAGGTTCTTATCGTCCTGCTTGATGACGTTGATCCCGACATCGAGCGTTAGCTTGTCGTCAAGGAACTTGGTCGTATTGCGGAACGTGAAGTTGTACTTATCGTAAGCACTATTGGGGATAATACCACCGGCATTGGAGGTACCGATAGAGAGGTAGGTTTGGTTTTTGTCGCTACCGATAGTGAGAGATGCTGTATTCTGTACGCTATAGGCCGTGTTGAAGAACTTCGCAGGGTCGTAGTCCGAGGAGTGTTGAGTGCCCCATGACTTCACCTCGCCTAGCTTGTTGGCATATTCGTTCTGAAACTTAGGCATCACGAAGGGGTTGGAAAACGATGAGCTGTTGGATAGCATCACCGATACCTTGCCCTCCTTACCCTTCTTGGTCGTGATCATGATCACCCCCTGGGCTGCGCTAGCACCATAGAGGGCGGCTGCGGCAGGGCCACTGAGCACGCTCATGCTCTCGATGTCGTCGGGGTTGATGTCCGAGATGCCTTCGCCCTTGGGCTGCGAGGCATAGATCCCTGAGGTCTCACCGCCGTTGGTGTTGAACATAGGGATACCGTCGATCACATACAGGGCTTGGTTGCTTTGGTTGAGCGACTTGGGTCCACGCATTACCACGCGCGTAGCACCACCTATACCCGATGACGAAGCATTGATATTGACACCAGCCACCTTGCCGGCTAGTGCGTTCATGAAGTTGGCATCCTTGACCGTAGTCAGTACATCGCCCTTCATCTCCTGCACATTGTAGCTAAGAGCTTTCTGCGAGCGCTTGATACCGAGAGCCGTTACCACGACCTCGCCAAGCACCTCGGCATCTTCCTTCATCACTACATCGATACGGCTACGCCCATTGATGTCGATGACTTGCTCGGACATACCTAGATAGGTGAAGCTGAGCTTGGTAATCCCCTTGGGGACGTTTACCGCATAGTTGCCATCGAGATCCGTCACCGTGCCACTAGCAGTAGCCCCTACGGGCACTACCTGTACACCAACGAGCGGCTCTCCATGGACGTCCTTAACGACACCCACCACGCGGTGCGTGTTCTGTGCTTGAAGCCCATCCACTACGAACAGGCCAAGCATCATAAGGAGTAGAAATTGTTTCAGTACTCTCATTGTGATTTATAAATTAAAACAAAAACTTCGCTTCTACACTGAGTTCGTTGATCAAATCTTCATAAAGCAATTACGCGAGCACCCTTACGGAAATTGTACCACTCTACGCAACGGCTCCATAGCTACGCCATCAAGAGGATAGCGAGGCAAAGATACGGTTAAAAACACGCTTCCGCAAAAACATAAGAGAAAGTAACACCCATTCACTTATTAAAAATACTAATAAATGGGCGGTGAAATCAATCATAGCCGATAGGTCTCGCGTCAGTATGCCATACTTGTGTGTATATGTCTAGGGGATACAAATAAATTAACATATTTATCGACTGAGAGTCTCCCCTAATTCTACCTAACAGAGGGCCTATAGATTAGGTCTTTCAAAATAAAAAAATAGGCTATTTGCCCCAAAATACTAGTTAAAACTGCTCAAGTAAAAAAGTATAAAATGCACAGCATAAGACCAATAGCACCCTGTGGCTAGAGCAGAGGATACTTCGTTGTGATCTGTATCGCCATGCGATACATGCTATAAAGTAAGATGATCTCTCGACCTACGAAGCAAAATGCCGATGTCCCCCTCCACGCACCACCTAGGCTCCTCTAGCGAATTTGCCCTAGGTGAGCCCCTCTATCCCATCCCTTCTGCTAGGTACTCGCGAGACGCCCTAGGGCTACAAAGATTATCCCCTAGGGTGAACGCCCCGAACACCTTAGGGCATTCGATGCGTTCGCCCTAGGGGCGCACGAAGAGATAGGAGAGGCTTAGAAGGGGTAGCCGATAGCTAGGTGGATGCCTAGGGCGTCGGAGAAGCGAGGGATATTGTACCAGCCCGAGCGTGAGGTCTGATAGGGGAGATGTAGCCCGATACCGACGTCGAGGCGTACCACGAGATAGGTCAGGTCGTAGCGCAGCCCAGCCCCCGTACCGACGGCTATCTGATCGAGGAAACGCCCTAGGCTCCTCACCTCGCTGAGGGCTGCCTCTGGCCGATCGGCATCACGGCGTAGTAGCCAAATATTGCCTGCATCGACGAAGAGAGCCCCCTCTAGGCTCCCCGCTAGCTTCATGCGCCACTCGGCATTCATCTCTAGCTTGGTCTCACCGACGTGGTCCATGAAGGTGTAGGCCGAGCTCGAGGTGCTACGAAAGGCCCCTGGGCCGATGCTACGCACGGTGAAGGCTCGTATGCTGCCTGCCCCACCGACGAAGAACTGCTCCATATACGGGGCACGCAGGGCGTTGCCATAGCTGTATATCGCCCCTAGCCCGAGGCGCAGAGCGAGGCGCTGGTAGCGGTTGATCATATAGGTATAGCGCACCTCGCCTGTGGCCTTGACAAACTGGGCGAAGGGCACCTTGAGGATGCTCTGCGTGCGTCCATAGCTATAGCCCGCGAGCGATAGGATGGCTTTGGTTAGGTTGCCTGCTTGGCTGAGGCCGAGGCGATACCAGAGGCGGTTGGTGTGGCTAGAGCCGACGGCCTTGTCGCGCGTGTAGGCATAGCTCATCTGTGGGATGAGCTGGCTCATGAGGCTGAGGCCGAGGCTGGGGTTCTGCTCGAGGATAGTCTTGAAGCTCTCGCTCGTATTGCCGAGATAGTTGTAGCTTAGGGATACGGGGGTGAAGCTGTGGGTATGCCCCGTCTGAGGGGTGAAGTCGTAGGTCGCCGATAGCGATAGGGAGTTGAGGCTATAGTAGCCCGCGCGGTTCATGCGCTGGGCTGCGAGCTTGAGGGTGGTAGTGGTGGGGAAGTCGTAGAATACACCGAGCCTCCCTGGTATCAGTAGGGTGGGGAAGGTGAGGCTAGCATCTAGGCTTAGGTTGTAGCTATTGAGCGATAGCGAATAGTCGCGAAAGGGGTTGGTGCCCGTCTGCCACTCGTACGAGCCCGATGCACTGATCGATAGTGTCTCCCCGCCACCGAAGAGGTTGCGCCGGCTCAAGCTGGCCGACAGCCCTGGCCCGATGAAGTCGGTACTCTTGAACATAAAGCGAGAGCCGACACTGACATCCCAAGGCTTGTCTCTACGCATTAGGATAGTCATATCCATCGTACCTGCCTCACCTGCCTCTAGACTGTCGGGTGGGGTGGTAGGAGTGTACTGTATCTCGGTACCCGTGAAGGTGCCTATGCTGGCTAGGCTCTTGAGCGTGAGGCTCTCCTGCCGATAGCGGTAGAGGCTGTCGGGGCGTAGACGGATGCGTGTGTTGAGGATGCGTGGACGTATGGGTATCTTGCCCGAGTAGAGGGCCACGACGCCTCCCTGTAGCTCTAGGGTATCGGTGGCGAGCGTCTGGCCATACGAGTCGGGGTCGAGGAAGCGCACACGTACACGCCCTATACGCCACTGATTCCTAGCCCCTGCGACCAGTCCATCGGCTAGGCGCGTGCGTAGCTGTACGGCTCCAGGGGAGGCTAGGGTGTCGGCCTCGTAGCGGATATAGTCGGGAGCGAAGTAGTAGTAGCCCTGCTCGCGTAGGGCATCTACTAGGGTGGTGCGGTCCTTGCTTAGCTTGTCGAGGGCAAAGGGCTCACCGCGCCTTAGGATGCTTAGGTCGCTGTGGCGTAGCTCGAGGCTATCCCCTAGGGCGAAGGGCGGTAGATGCTCTACGCTATCGAGGCGATAGAGCTCGCCTAGGCTGATGCTATAGGCTACCTGAGCCCGTAGAGAGTCGCCACGCTGATGATGGAGCTGGCTCGTAGCGCGAGCCGCTAGGTAGCCCTGCTCGGCTAGGAGCTTCTCGGCCACACGAGCGCGTAGAGTGGGGCTCACATCGCTCACCCATACGGGTCTGGAGCCTAGCCGATGTAGCCATGACGAGGGCCAGCCCTTGCTAGGCGAGTACCTTAGGTAGAGCCATGGGCCGATGAGGGGTATAGGCCAGCGCATGGTAGAGCTACCGAAGATGGCATTGTTGGGTGCATGCTCGAGCTGTGCCTCGGCCTGAGCAATAGCCTGCTGGGCGTGTGCACTGCGCTTGTCGCCCTCTATGCTGATGCTCTTGATGCCAGTGTAGAGGATATTGTCTGCCCCCTGGTAGCGGCGTATGGAGCACGAGGGGGCTAGGGTCAGCCCTACGAGGGCTAGTGCACATAGTAGTGGTAGGCGGAGAGGACGCATCATCGTTGGGAGGGTTGGGGGGTGAGGGAGTCGGCCGTAGGTAGGGCTAGGGGGAGGCCTCGCCACTGACTGGTACTGGTGCTATCGGCAGGGGCGATGGCTCGTCGCTTGCGCCCTCGGAAGAGGTCGTTGAGGTGCTGTAGCTTGCGCCTTAGGAGGAAGCCTGCTCCAGTCTCGGTGTATTCGCCCTCGAGGATGTTGTCGGTGATGAGGTTGTGGTAGAGCTGCACGTAGCGTTCGCCAGCCTTATCGATCTGATATTCGAGCGAGACGTTGTCGATGAGCGACTTGTCGCGATTGGTTGCCGTGCCTCCGGTCTGTATCTTGCCTCCGATTACTACGCGTATGCGGTCGTTGTAGAAGCGTCGGCTGAAGCTATAGGTGTAGTTGGTATAGGCACTACCACTAGTGCCGTCGCCCATCTCCATGCCCACGCTTAGGTCTGTGCCCTTGAGTAGTGAGCCTGCTGCACTGTTGATACGGCTCTGCAAGAGGCTTGCCAGTGCGCTGTCGAAGCTGAGGTTGGCCCCTCCCTCGGCCGCTAGGTAGGTGCCTGTGGCGAGCAGGCCTATCGCCTGCTTGCCTCGCTCCTCGGCCGTCATGGTGGAGAGGCTGTTTTGGATGGATAGGTTCTCGGGGGCGGCGAGGTCGAAGGCGAGGTTGATGTTGTCGATATAGTCCTTGGCCTTGATGCTCACGACGAAGGTCGTAGCACCCATATTGCCTCCCGCAGAGGCACGTACCTGCTGGGTGGCGACGAAGTTGACATAGGGGTTGGACACGTTGCCGTCGAAGAGCACATAGCCCCTCGGGTCTATGGTGAAGAGCTTGCCCCCTACCACAGGCATGGTGTAGTGCATCGTGCCCCCTCCTGTCATCTCGTACCTCCCCGTGAGGCTCATCTCGCCAAAGGGTGGGTAGCGGAGCTGCATCTGCCCCCCTCCCTGCATGCGTACGTAGTCGGTGCCGTCGGCCGTGAGGTCTACACCGAAGCGCACCGAGGGGTCGAGCTGTAGCGATACATTGACGTCGTGCCCCCCGAGCTCTGCCTCTACCGTGGGCTTGGCGACAAAGAGTGTGTCGGCAAAGTCGACATACGAGACTAGCCCCGAGGCGTTGTCGCTGGCATCGAGGCTCGACTCGCGCATGATATAGGTACAGTTGGTCCCGCCGAGTATAGCTAGGCGACCTCGCACTTTGAGGGCATTCATCTTGCCCGTTAGGCGTAGGTCGGTAGAGGCTACGAGGCGTCCGTAGACGAGCTGTGTATCTTCCTTGGGCTTGCTCTGATTGAGGAGCACGGTCTCATCGCTCTGCACACGCAGGTTGGTCTGCATGGCGCGCTTGCCGAAGGCCTCTATCTGCCCATCGATGTACACGGGGTGCTGGCTATCGACCGATGAGCGTATGGCGTAGTGATCGAGGTGTAGCGTAGTGCCCTCGAGGCGCAGAGGAATGGTGTCGAGCTGTAGCCGTGTGGCATAGTTGCGCAGGTCTACGCTAGCCGATGAGGCGCGCATATCCCCCTGTATATCGGGGCTAGCAAGCGTACCCGCGAGGCGCAGGCTGCCACTGGTGGAGCCATCGAGGTAGGTGGCATACTGGGCGAGGAAGGGGTTGGCGATCTCTAGGGGGAAGTCGCGCAGGGCTATCGTGCCACTGAGGGGCGCCTCGGTGCGGTCGGGGTGGTAGATGCCGTCTATCGAGAGGGCAGGGTGCCCCTTGTAGCTTAGCTCGGCTGTGATGTAGTGCGAGTGGTCGTTGCGAGGCTCATAGAAGAGGGCTGTGGCAAAGTGCCCGAGCTGTTTGCCTTCGTAGCGGAGCTCCTGCACAGCCAGATCGCCCGTGATGATGGGCTGCTGATCGAGCCCCCCGCTACGGCTATAGCGTAGGTCGGTGCTGACGATGCCCGATACATCGGGTAGCCCCAGGGCGCGGAAGTCCTCGAGATGTAGCTGCCGTACTAGGAGCGATACCTCCTGCCCCGTGCCGTCGAGGTCCGATGCCTCTAGCTCTAGGGCTGTGTTATTGCCTCCCTT
>JBHACB010000061.1:0-7579 GCA_041854325.1 Porphyromonas sp. | reverse complement strand
CCCCCCCTATCGCCTCAGAGAGCTGATGGCGAGTAGAGAGAGGCTAGTCCGCTAGGTAGACGAGCAGGGGCGAGGCCGTGTCGATACGGATGAGGGTGGCATCGGCGCGATTGAGCGTACCACACCAGAGCTGAGGGAGCACCTGATGATGTAGAGGCCAGTGCACGCCCTCGAGGCTGATAGGCATAGCATCGAAGCTAAAGACGGACACCTGCTGGCCAATGCGCGCGCTCATAGTGGCCGACGACACGATGAGGCGGAAGTGTCCATGGTCGGTCAGCATCACTAGCTCGTCGAGTAGAGGGGCATAGGTGGGCAGTAGGGCGAGGTTGCCGAGGGCGTGATCTTCGCGCCCACCACTAGCCCCGAGTAGCACCACGGAGCGTAGGCCTAGCGTTTGGCTCACGTAGTGCATCGTCTTGGTGAGGTCGTTGGTATCCTGCTCTGCCACCTGATGAATGCGCCCCTCAAGGCGAGCGATGAGGCTATGGCTGAGCGAGTCGAGGTCGCCCACCACAGCATCGGGTAGGCGGTCGGTATGGCGCAGTAGCTGATTGACAGCTCCATCGCAGCATACGAGTCGATAGCCTGCACAGCCCGACATCCATCTGTCGAGGAGCTGGAGACCTAGGCCTTGGCTGGGATACTGACCATTGGCGAGGACGATCGTCGTGGGGAGCGTCTCGAGGGTTAGGTGAGGGTAGTGCATCATGAGGCGAGAGGGGAGGGCTGCGCTTGCTGTCGGTATAGTCTGAGCCAGTGGCGATAGCCTGCGAACGACATACCAAAGTTGATCACGAAGACGCAGGTAGATATATAGTCGTGGCTGTGATAGAAGAGGATAGCTCCTGTGGCATTGGCCACTATCCAGCACAGCCAGTGCTCGAGCCACTTGCGCCCGAGGAAGATCATCCCGACGACGGAGGTGGCTGTAGAGGTGGCATCGGCCCAGGGGAGCGAGCTCTGCTCACCCACGAGAGCGTACACCCCCCAGTAGACTAGAGGTAGGGCGCACAGAGCCATGAGTACCGCCCTGCGAGACACGCGCCCGATAGGTTTGTCGCCATCGCCTCGCCCACGTAGCCATAGCACCCAGCCGACAATGCTGGTGATGAGGTAGTAGACATTGACAGCGATATTGCCGATGAAGCGAGCCTCCCAGCTGATAGCGATGTAGAAGAGTGGTAACACAATGCCCACGGGCCACAGCCACATACTAGCCCGATACTCGAGGTAGACCCACACGAGGCTCAGAGTAGCCCCGATGAGAGGCAACCAGTTGGCGATGACAAAGGCTGTTAGGTCGGATAGCATAATCGTTGTGGCTCGCTAAGTAGGCCCTCTACCAGCGATAGGCGGGGCGATTTGTCTTCAAAGGTACACAATAATGGCCACCTTATCAACCTCGAAGCGACATATCGCCCCCTAGAGAGGTCTATTGCCTCCTGCAATGATCGCACCGGTCGATATTGAATGTTGGCATCGGTCGATATTGAATATCCTCCTCGGTCGATATTGAATGATCGATTGGGTGCCCCTCTCGTAGGCATCAGACTAGTGCCAAAAAGCCTCCCCCGACGAGCTCTGTGCTCATCGGGGGAGGCCGATAGTATGGGGGTGTGAGCGACTAACCGAAGTCGTCGAAGTAGAGCGAGCTACGCTCTACACCTAGGTTCTCGAGCATACCCTTGACGGCATTGGCCATAGGGCCAGGGCCACACATGTAGTACTCGATGTCCTCGGGTGCCTCGTGGGTGGCGAGGTAGTTGTCGAGGATCACTTGGTGGATGAAGCCTGTGTAGCCTGTCCAGTTGTCTTCGGGCTGAGGGTCGGAGAGGGCGATGTGGAACTTGAAGTTGGGGAAGTTGCGCTCGATCTCGCGGAAGTCCTCCTCGTAGAAGATCTCCTTCTTGCTGCGTGCTCCATACCAGTAGCTCACCTTGCGACCTGTCTTCACCGTGTTGAAGAGGTGTAGGATCTGTGCACGTAGGGGGGCCATACCGGCACCACCACCGATGTAGAGCATCTCGGCATCGGTCTCCTGTATGTGGAAGTCGCCATAGGGGCCGCTCATCTTGACCTTGTCGCCAGGCTTGAGGCTGAAGATGTACGATGACGAGATCCCAGGGCTAACGTTCATCCACTTGCCCGTAGCACGATCCATGGGCGGTGTGGCGATACGCACATTGAGGGTGATGATGTTGCCCTCGGCAGGGTAGTTGGCCATAGAGTAGGCGCGGACGGTCTCTTCGTCGTTCTTGCAGGTGAGGCTCCACATGTCGAACTTGTCCCAGTCTTCGCGAAACTTGTCCTCGATCACATAGTCGCTGTACTTGAGGTCGTACTTGGGAATGCTGATCTGCGCATAGCTACCGCTCTTGAAGTTCATCACCTCGCCCTCGGGGAGCTTCACGACGAACTCCTTGATGAAGGTAGAGACGTTGCGATTGGAGATAACCTCGCACTCCCACTCCTTGACGCCAAAGACTTCCTCGGGTACGAGTACCTTCATGTCTTCCTTGACCTTGGTCTGGCAGGCTAGGCGCCAGTGCTCCTTCTGCTCACGACGCGAGAAGAAGCCCTGTTCGGTAGGCAATATCTCGCCACCACCCTCTACGACACGACAACGGCACTGACCACAGCTACCTCCACCACCGCAGGCTGAGGAGAGGTATATATTCTGCCCCTGTAGCGTAGAGAGCAGGGTACCACCGATGGCGACATCGGCATTCATCTCATCATTGACGTTGAGCTTGACACTGCCCGAGGGCACGAGCTTGCTCTTGGCTACGAGTAGCGTGATCACCAGCACTAGGGTGATGACGAGGAAGACCGCTACGCTTATATAGATTATACTCATTGTGTTATTGTAGTTTCTATATGAGGATTAGAGATTACATTTTCACACCCGAGAAGCTGAGGAAGGCCATGCCCATCAGAGCCGTGATGATGAAAGTGATACCAAGGCCACGTAGAGGCTTGGGCACATCGGAGTACTGTAGCTTCTCACGTATAGCAGCCATACCTACGATAGCTAGGAGCCACCCGATACCCGACCCTAGGGCATAGACCACAGAGTCGCCTAGGCTGTTGATGCCACCGAGCGTCTCCACACCTACACGCTGCTGCATGAAGAGCGACCCCCCGAGAATGGCACAGTTTACGGCGATCAGAGGGAGGAAGATACCCAGCGAGGCATATAGTGAGGGGCTGAAGCGCTCTACCACCATCTCCACCAGCTGTACGAAGCTAGCTACTACGGCGATGAAGACGATGAGCGAGAGAAACGATAGGCTCATATCATCGTAGCCCTCACCGAGCCACGAGAGGGCTCCTGTAGCGAAGAAACGCGTCTCGAGGAGGTAGTTGATGGGTAGCGTACATACGAGGACGAAGATCACGGCTAGACCAAGCCCAAACGACGTCTTGACATTCTTGGATACCGCCAGATACGAGCACATGCCGAGGTAGTAGGCGAATATCATGTTGTCCACGAAGATGGACTTGAAGAACAAAGCTAATGATTCCATTCTGTCTTTTGTTTCTTGTGTGATTAGTGCCTATTACTTCTCCTGTAGCTCAGGGTTGTACGAGCGGTGTACCCAGATGATCACGGCCACTAAGATGAGAGCCATCGGAGGGAGTACCATGAGCCCGTTGTTGACATACCCTGGTATCGTAACGAGACCCTCTGCCGTGGGCGTAGAGATGATCTGATAGCCAAATACCGAGCCCGAGCCGAAGAGCTCGCGCACGAAGCCCACGATCACGAGGATAAGACCATAGCCTAGGCCATTGCCGATACCATCGAGGAAGCTCTCCCATGGCCCATTGCCTAGAGCGAAGGCCTCGAGACGCCCCATGAGGATACAGTTGGTAACGATCAGCCCCACGAACACCGAGAGCTGCTTGCTCACATCGTAGGCATAGGCCTTGAGGACTTCATTGACCAGCGTTACGAGGGTAGCAGCCACTACTAGCTGTACGATGATACGGATACGCCCTGGTATAGTTTTGCGGAGCAGGGAGATGATCACGTTGGCAAAGGCAACCACGACAGTTACCGCAAGCCCCATCACTAGGGCAGGCTCTAGCTTGGCCGTTACCGCCAGGGCCGAGCAGATACCGAGCATCTGCACCACCACGGGGTTGTTCTTGCTAAGAGGGCCAAGCAGGATTTCTTGATTTTTCTTATTCCAGAATGCCATAGGCTAGTTGGCTTTTTTTGTTTCTAAATAGCTTTGGTAGGGCGCGAGGCTCTTGGCGAGCATCTCGTGTACCCCGTTGGAGGTGATGGTACCTCCCGTTAGGCCATCGACGTAGTCTTGGTCTGCCAGCTGGGTGTTGGGCTTGACGATAGCGATACCCTTGAAGGCGCCATCGCGGAAGAGCTGCTTGCCCTTGAAGCGAGCCATGAAGAACGTTGCCGACATCTCAGCCCCTAGGCCGGGCGTCTCGCTAGCATTGCCGAGGTCTACACCGATCACGGTAGAGCCGTCGGCAGCATCCACAGAGATATAGCCCCAGATAGGGCCCCATAGCCCTGCACCCTTGAGGGGGAAGATGTATGCCTTAGTCGCGTCGATCTGCGCCTCGTACACAGGGTACTGACCCTCCTCGAGGGCTTCGTTGAAGACCGCATCGTCCTTGCCAGCGAGCTGGTCGCCTTCGTACGCCTTGAGCTCCTGCCCCTGGGCATCGATGACTACCGCCTTGGTGATATACTTGGCGTATAGGGAAGGCACCTCGGCATTGTTGTCGGTCGACTGGCCGATGGAGCGCAGGATCTGCTCCATCTTGTCGATGCGTGCATTCTCTTGCTGAGCATCCTTGAAGACCACAGAGGCTCCTGCCAGTAGCACCGCCGCTACCACTACCATGACGGTAGAGTATATGATCGTATACGAATTCTTTTCTGTATTCATTGCCATAATGTATTAAGCCTTAGACTTAGCCGTACGCGCCAGACGCTTGGATACGTTGCGCTCTACTACCATGTAGTCGATGAGTGGAGCGAAGGTATTCATGAAGAGAATGGCTAGCATCATACCCTCGGCATAGCCTGCATTGAGCACACGCACGAAGACGGTGAGCACCCCGATCAAGAAGCCATAGATCCACTTACCTGTCTCTGTGCGAGCGGCCGTTACGGGGTCGGTAGCCATGAAGACGATACCGAAGGCAAAGCCACCATAGAGCAGGTGCTGTAGAGGAGATACGAGCATCTGAGGAGTAGCCCCGATAGCATTGAAGCCGAGGGCCATGACTACTACACCCACCACACCCGAGAGCATGATCTTGTAGCTAGCGATACCCGTCCAGATCAGGAAGGCAGCACCGATCAGGATGGCGAGCGTGCTCACCTCCCCGATAGAGCCAGGGATGAAGCCTAGGAAGGCATCGAGGTCGCTGGGTAGGAGCTTGCTCACGCTGTCGTACACCGACTGGGCAGTATCGCCCTCCTTGACCGTAGCAGCAGCGATGTGCCCTAGAGGTGTAGCACCCGAGAAGCCCTCGACAGCCTCACCTCCACCGAAGCCGAAGGTATTGCCTAGGCGTACCCATACGCTATCGCCACTCATCGAGGCAGGATAGGAGAAGAAGAGGAAGGCACGCGTTACGAGGGCTACGTTGAAGACGTTGTACCCCGTACCTCCAAAGACTTCCTTGGCGAAGACCACAGCGAAGGCCGTAGCGAGGGCAATCATCCACAGCGGAGTCTCTACGGGTACTATCATGGGGATGAGCATCCCTGTTACGAGGAAGCCCTCGGCCACCTCGTGCCCCTTCTTGGAGGCGATCACGAACTCGATACCCAGACCCACAGCATAGGCTACTACGATCTGTGGGAGCATGGCGAGCGCGCCATAGAGGAACGTCTCGCAGAAGCTCACCTGCTGACCGATAGCTAGGTAGTGCTGGTAGCCGAGGTTGTACATCCCGAAGAGTAGCGCAGGCATCAGGGCAATGAGCACCATGGTCATGGTGCGCTTGCTGTCGATAGCATCGTGCACGTGCACACCGCGCTTGCTCGTGGTGTTGGGGACGAAGAGGAAGGTCTCGAAGGCATCAAATGCCGTGTGGAAGGCCTCCAGCTTGCCGCCCTTCTGGAAGGCGGGCTTTATCTTGTCTAATTGTTTTCTTAGAGCATTCATACTTGTCGTGGTGCTACATTAGTTCATTTCCTTATATAGCTCATCGAGGCCCTGGCGCACTATCTGCTGTAGCGGCATCTTGGAGGTGTCTACAAACTCACACACGGAGAAGTCTTCGGGGGCTACCTCGTAGATGCCGCGGTTCTCCATATCGTTGATGTTGAAGGCGATGATGCTCTTGAGTAGGAACTCGGGGTAGATGTCGAGGGGGAAGACCTTGTCGTACTCGCCACTCATGATCATGGCACGTACACCGCCCTGTAGGCGAGCATCGAGGACGTACTCCTTGCTCTTGGGGCAGAGCCACGAGAAGAATGAGCGACTCATGGAGAACTTGCCAAAGCCAGGCGTGGCCCAGCCAAACATATCGTGTACGTTGTCGCCCTCGGGGATGACGGTGATCTGATCGCACTGCATGCTCACATACTCGTGCTCTTGGCATACGCGCACACCCGTGAAGACGTCGCCGTCGATGATGCGCTCGTGCTCGTCGTGCTGTGCTAGGCCACTAGGGAAGGTCTCTGTAAAGCGAGCCCCAGGTAGCAGGTCGATATAGCCGTGCTGCTTGGCATCGGAGCCTGTGAGGGCTACCGTACGCGTGTAGTCTACCCGACCAGTGGTGAGGAAGCGCCCGATGATGAGTAGGTCGGTCGCCTTGAGTGTCCACACCACCTCGTCCTTGTTGATAGGCTTGGTGTGGTTGATGAGCGTGCCCACGAGCCCCGCAGGGTGTGGCCCTACTACCTCTATGCGCTCTACATCCTTGACGCTAGGTAGGGCACCAGCCTCTACCCCGAGGTACACCTTGCCGTCTGTCAGCTTGGCTAGAGCCGAGAGGGCGGTCTGTAGGTCGCCCTCGCGACCCTTGGCTACGAAGTCGAAGCTAGGAGCTAGGGGAGCGGTGAAGTTGGCCGTTACGAAGATGTCTCTAGGTGCTATGGCAGGGTTGGCCACGCGGTCGTAGGGGCGCTGCTTGACGAACGCGAAGAGCCCGCTCTCGAGGAGTACCGACAGCAGAGCCTCGCGGCTCTTAGCCCCAGCCACATCGAAGCTCTTGTACGTCGTCTCGGCATCGGGCTTGATCTCGATGCTGAGGATCTTACGCTTAGCACCACGATTGATCGCTACGACCTCACCGCTCACGGGCGAGGTGAGCTTGAGCTCGGGTGTAGCCTTGTGGTACACAATAGGAGAGCCAGCCTCGACCCTGTCGCCCAGCTGTACAGCGAGCTTTGGCACGAGGCCCACGTAGTCGTCGGGGACGATGGCGTAGGTAGCCCCACGCCCAGCACGCCCTAGATGCTCTAGGGGAGCTTTACCCTTCAGATTGAGTGATAGGCCCTTCTTTATCGAAATAACATTTGCCATAACACTATTTAGATGGTTTGTTTTGTGATTAAATTACCCGCAAAAGTACAATTTTT
>JBHACB010000060.1:0-4593 GCA_041854325.1 Porphyromonas sp. | reverse complement strand
CTATCGGTTACCTTCTCCTGCCTTTTCGTTACCATTCGAGGAATGGACTAACGATTTGGTAACGGAACTTCTGCATAAATCCACGCTTTCTGCACTTAATCCCTCTGTGCAAATCACCGAGATATGACACAAATCGCTCTCATTTCCATTTACTTACCTTTCATCCTCATCCTAATACCCTTTACTCGAATAGTTGCTTTCGACTTTTCCCCAAAAAACATCGATCTTTTCGCCCAAAAACATCGAACTTTTCATCGAAAAACATCGATGTTTTGAGGCAAATCGTTCGATGTTTTTGGCCAAAAACATCGAACGATTTGATCCGAAGGAGAAGCCTATCTAGTCAAGCGACCTTCGGTGGCTGAGCGATGCGCATTGTGTGTGGGGCGAGGCCTTCGGGTGGGCGATTAAACCTTGGAACACCTTGACCCTCTAACAAGACATAATGGACAGAATAGGTGTAATCAATTTATCACTTGCTACATAGAGTATGAGACGAATAGGGTTTATTCTTTTACTAACCTGCGCGACAATAGCTTCGGCTCTAGCCGATGGTATCACTGTGCAGGGACGTATCTTGGAGGCCAGCAAAGAGCCTCTAGCCAATGCCAATGTACGGCTAACTAATGCCCAAGGAAAGCTACAGGGCGGTATGGCTACCGACACCAAGGGAGGCTTTCGCATCGCCAACATCCCTGCTGGTACCTACACCCTAGAGGTGAGCTTCGTGGGCTTCGTCTCGCACAAGCAGCAGCTCAAGCTCCAGACCTCCAAGCCCATGGTGCGCCTAGACGACATCACGCTAGCCGAGGATGGCAAGCTCCTTGGGGACGTCGTAGTCGTGGGCAAGGCTACCGAGGTAGTGGTGAAGGGCGACACCATAGAGTACAATGCTGGTAGCTTCAAGACCACCGAGGGGGCTGCCCTCGAGGAGCTCATCAAGAAGCTCCCTGGGGCAGCGATCAGCGAGTCGGGCGAGATCACTATCAACGGCAAGAGCGTATCGCAGATCATGGTCGATGGCAAG
This sequence comes from Porphyromonas sp., assembly GCA_041854325.1. Taxonomy (GTDB): domain Bacteria; phylum Bacteroidota; class Bacteroidia; order Bacteroidales; family Porphyromonadaceae; genus Porphyromonas. The sequence goes on along the minus strand of JBHACB010000060.1, from coordinate 3,566 downwards.
CGTTTCTTCGAGAGTGACCCCAAGGTGGCTATCAAGAACCTCCCTGCCGAGCTCATCGACAAGGTGCAGGTGCTCGACCGCGAGAGCGATGCTGCTCGTATGACGGGCTTCGCTGATGGCGACGACGAGACGGTCATCAACCTGACGATCAAGTCGGGGCGCAAGAAAGGGCTCTTCGGGACCCTCTACGCTGGGGCTGGCACCAAGGAGCGCTACGAGGCCAATGGGATGATCAACCGCTTCACCGATGGCAAGCAGTGGACGATCCTCGGAGGCTCCAACAATACCAACAATGCTGGCTTCAGCGACATCGCTGCCGACCTAAGCCGTAGCGACATCGCTCAGCAGGCTAGTGGCTCGAGTCGACGCCCCTTCCAGCGCGACAATAGTGGCGATGGCATCACCACTGCCCACATCCTAGGTGGCAACCTCGCTCTAACGATAGATACTCGTACCGAGGTGGGAGGTAATGCCTTCCTCGGCAATAGCGACAAAGAGACCACGACACGTAGCGAGACGACCAACATCGAGACGACAGGCAACCTCCACGAGTCGGCCACCACGACAGAGCTCAACAAGAAGTACAACGTAGGGACCAACCTGCGCCTCAACTGGAAGCCCGACGCCAAGACGGAGGTGATCATATCGCCCCAGCTCTCTTATGGCACGGGCAAGGGGACCTACGTGAGCGAAGCCCTTACTACGCTCGAGACGACAGGGGCTACCGTTACCGAGAGTACCCTCACCCAGACGACCGACAGCCGTGTGTACACGGGGCGTGTACATCTCGATGCTAGCCGCAAGCTCAGCGATGCAGGGCGTACGCTCGCTCTGACGCTCAATACGAGCTTCAATGGCGAGGATACCGAGGGGCAGTACCACAGCGACATCTACACCGCCTCCACAGCCACTAGCGAGGTGATAGACCAGCGCCTGGCCAACGACAATAGCACCAAGTCCTTTCGTGCTCGCCTCAACTGGGTAGAGCCCCTAGGCAAGGGCTATGCGCTACAGCTCAACTATCAGCTGCGTGGCGAGTTTCGCACTACCGAGCGCACGGCGTTCGATGCCGATGCCTCTGGAGCCTATACGATAGCCAATGCCGACTATAGCTATGGCTTCGAGTCGAGCTTCCTCTCACATCGTGCCGGTATCGCCCTCAAGAAAGCAACCAAGGTCATGGATCTCACGGCAGGTGTCAATGTAGACCCCTCGCACCTCATCAGCGAGACGATGAGCAAGGGTACTACACAGCGCATCTCCCAGCGAGTGGTCAACTTCTCCCCCACGCTACGCTTCTCCTACAAGCCTAGCCGTGCCCTCAACCTCCGTCTCGACTACCGTGGACAGAGCTTCCAGCCCTCCAGCAATCAGCTCGCCCCTATACAAGATGCTACCAACCCTCTAGTGCTCTACGTGGGTAACCCCGACCTCAAGCCAGGCTACCGACACAACCTTATGGGGCACCTTAGCCTCTTCTCGGCCGAGAAGCAGAGCTCACTCAACCTCTTCGCCATGGGGCGTGTGGTACAGAACGAGATCGTATCGACCTCTGTCTATGATGCCTCCACAGGGGTACGTACTATCGGCTATACCAACGTCAATGGTAGCTGGATGGCCTCGCTAGGTGGCTTCTTTACGATGCCTCTGCCTGGCAAGCGGTTCTCGCTACGCCTTAGCTCGCGCAATGCCCTAACCAATCAGGTCGGCTTCATCAGTGGCGAGCGCAACAATGCTCGTGGTCTTTCGCTCAGCGAAAGCCTCTCGCTGGGCTACCGCCATGGGCGCTTTGATATGACGCTACGAGGCGACTGGACGTTCTATAAGGTGGACAACAGCATCGAGAGCCGTGCAGGCCAGGCGACGCGCGACTACGGTATCGGGTGGGATGCCACTGTTACCCTCCCCCTCGACCTCATCCTCGAGAGCCAGCTCAGCTACACCACCACGAGTGGCTATGCCGAGGGCTACAACCGCGAGCAGACCCTCCTCAACCTAAGCCTCTCGTATAGCTTCCTCAAGGGCAAGGCTGCCTCCCTCCGCTTCAAGGTGTACGACGTCCTAGGGCAGAAGCGCAACATCTACCGCAATGTGTCGGCTCTGGCTATCAGTAGTCAGGAGACGAACACCCTCGGACAGTACGCCATGCTCCACTTCATCTACCGCTTCAATAGCTTCAGTGGCAATGCTACGGCTGCCGATATGAAGCAGACCGATATGCGTGGTGGCCCTGGTGGCCCTCCTCCTGGTCGCTTCTAGGCCGTTGCCTACTAGCACCCATATCCACACGAGAGCCTCGACCCATCACTACGATAGGTCGAGGCTCTCGTGGCAAGTAGCTTCAGCTTCTGTGCCCTTGTGATAGGTCACAACCCAAGATAGCCGAGGGCGGATAGTAAGAGGGTTGAAAGCGAGAAAGGCGTCACCAGCGGTTTCAAGAAGGCTATTAAGCAGGGGTGTTCTGTGGTTATTATTGACCTAGATGCCATGGTGAAAACTCTTAGAACAGAGAATTATCCAAGTACATTTCTCGAGGGACGGAAGACTTCAAGAGCGAAACTATAAAGGAGTGTTATGTCGTTTTTAACGGAAAAGCTGTGGTCATCACCACTCACGATAAGAATGGAACAAAGAGGACGTTAGAAACCCTTAAATAAACATATAGGGCCACTCACCGAGAGTAACCCTATTGTTGTGTAACAAGCTAACCTAGTCGATGTTCTCTATATGAATGGGGCTAGCCTATAGCTTAGGCTAGCCCCTTGTGGCATATGATCCGAACGAGACAAGAGAGAAGGCTACAAAGACGCGAAGAGCTCCTCCCAGCGAGCCATGATAGGCTCTAGCTGGTAGCGTAGAGAGGCTTGCTTGGCACTCTGCCCCATACGTAGCCTTAGGTCATAATCGTCCATGAGCATAGACAAGCGTTGTGCGAAGGTGTCCCGATCGCCAAGCTCTACGAGGAAGCCATCCTGCCCCTCGGTGATGATGTCGCGCGGGCCGCAGGGGCAGGCGTAGGAGACGATGGGCAAGCCCATGGTCTGTGCCTCAAGGAGCACCATTGGTAGCCCTTCGTAGTGCGACGTCATGGCATAGACAGCACTCTGCATGTAGACCTGTGGCATATCGTGCGTAGGATGCTGTAGTGTGAGTTGGTTGCCAAGGCCTAGCCGCTCGATACGTGCCTCTAGAGCAGGGCGTAGGGCACCATCTCCATAGATGTCGAGATGCCAGTCGGGATGCTTGGGTGCTACCTCGGCCCAGATGTCAATGAGGGCTTCGAAATTCTTTTGGTAGTCGTAGCGACCAGCTGCGATGACTCGCTTCTCACTCAGCGGAGACACGACAGGGCTGTCGAAGGGCAGAGGATTGGGTATCACACGGATGTTAGGCATATCTCCCCAAAGCGATCTATCTTCCTCGGTGAGTACGACGAAGCGATCGAAGAGCTTGACGACTCGCTCGTCCTGCCTCGTGCGCCACAGATCCATGAGCCGCCACAGACCTCGACGCCCATATTGCAGGCGTTTGAGCTTGGAGAAATGATATTCGAGCACCTTATGGCT
>JBHACB010000059.1:0-24381 GCA_041854325.1 Porphyromonas sp. | reverse complement strand
TGGCGTCCATCTCAAACAGATCTTCGTAGTCGACATTGGCCTCGCTAAGCAACACATTCATGTGTCCAGGCATACGACCAGCCACTGGGTGTATGGCGTAGCGCACACGTGCGCCCTGCGCCTTGAGCTTCTCGGCTAGGGCGTACACATCGCCCTGCGCCTGCGATAGTGCCATACCATACCCTGGCACGATGATCACCTCGCGGGCAGCCCGTAGGGTGTCGCCTAGGCTGTCGGCCTTGGGGGCTGTGGGGGTGGGCTCGGGTGTCGTGGGAGTAGTGGTAGTAGGCTCGGCAGGCTTAGCTTGGGGCTTGGGTGCTGGTGCACCACCACCGAAGAGGATGGCGGTAAGGCTACGGTTCATCGCACGGCACATGATCTGCGTGAGGAGCAGACCACTAGCCCCTACAATGCCACCGACAGCGACGAGGAAGAGGTCGCCAGTAGCCAAGCCAGCTATAGAGCCGGCCAAGCCACTCATCGAGTTGAGTAGCGAGATGGTGATGGGCATATCGGCACCACCTACACGTATGGCGAAGAACCACCCGAAAGCAACAGAGCCTATCGTGGCCAGTAGGACGAAGGGCAGGCTTGCCCCTAGCCCTGCATAGGCCACTACCACAGGGACGAAGCTCAAGATGATGCTTAGTGTAGAGATCAGTCCATGCAGTGGATAGACTACGGGTCGCTGGGCTAGTACACGATGTAGCTTGCCTGCAGCCACGAGGCTACCTACGAGGGTGATCATCCCGATGATGATGGCTAGGACAGCCGACCCCGTATTGAACGTCAGGTAGCTATCCGTGGTAGGAGGATTGAGCAGATAGAGATAGCCAACGAGGGCCGATGCACCGCCACCGATACCATTGAGTAGGGCTACTAGCTGTGGCATCTGTATCATCTGCACACGGCGTGCCAAGACGAGCCCGATAGCCGTACCTAGGGCTAGATAGAGGAGTATGAGCAGAGGGTTGGCATCGAGTACGGCCTGCATACTCACCACGATAGCTAGGAGCATGCTTGTGGCACTGAGGCGATTGCCCAGCTTGGCCGTCTCGACACGGCTCATCATCCAGATACCTGCTAGCACCATCAGGGTGAGCAGGGCATATACGATATATAGGAGGGTTGGGGTCATGGCTTAGCTCTTGCGTTTGCGATTGAACATACGTAGCATGCGCTCGGTAACGGCAAAGCCACCCACGACGTTGATCGTCGCCAATACGATAGCTAGGCCTCCGAGTATCTGCCCGAGGAGCACATTGCCCCCCTGAGCCGATCGCCATGCCATAGCAGCAGCGGTGATAGCACCCACCAGCGTAACGCCACTGAGGGCGTTCATGCCCGACATCAGTGGGGTGTGCAGTAGGCTAGGGACGTTCTTGATCAGGAAGTAACCAACGAGGGTCGAGGCGACCAAGATGATGAGGAGTATGATAGGAGACATAGTGATAATGATGATGCCCAGAGGGCTATGTAGTAGGTAGAGGAGAGGGGGGGACAACGCCGACCACGCCCTCGATATAGAGGACAACACCTCGCCCCATCCCCCACGGCACTAGTCCGCTGAGGGGTGGGGTGAGGTCTGTCTACGTAGTGTGCAGGGGCTACTAGGCACCCATCGCCTCCAGCGTACCAGCATGTACTACCTGGCCGTCGCGAGTAACGAGGATCTTGGCGCAGATCTCATCGTTCATATCGAGGTGCACGGCACCATCCTTGACGAGATACTTGACGAGGTTGTACATATTCTGAGCAAACATCCACGTAGAGCTCTTGGGGAGCATACCTGGGATATTCTTGATACCCTGTAGTACTACACCATGCTTCACTTCGCGAGCACCTGCAGGCGTGATGCTACAGTTGCCACCCTGGTCGATAGAGATATCCACGATCACGGCTCCGGGCTTCATCTGCTTGACCATCTCCTCGGTGATGAGGATAGGAGCTATCTTGCCAGGTATCAGTGCGCTACAGAAGACAATATCCATATCCTTGATAGCCTCTAGGAGCTTCTGACGCTCCTGCTCGAGGATATGCTCGGGCAGCGTATTGGCATAGCCACCCTCGGCAATAGCGAGCTCCGCAGGTACACCTAGGTCTACCACCTTGGCCCCGAGGCTCTGCGCCTGCTCTACAGCGGCAGGGCGTATGTCGGCGGCATACGTTACACAGCCTAGGCGCTTGGCCGTAGCTAGAGCTTGTAGCCCAGCTACCCCTACACCGATGATAAGAGCCTTGGCAGGGGGTATCATACCCACTGCCGTACCCATCATGGGCATGAAGCTAGCGAGGTCGTTGGCTGCCATCAGGATGCCCTTGTAGCCCGCACAGGTACTCATCGAGGTGAGAGCATCGAGGTTTTGGGCACGGCTGATACGGGGCACACCATCGAGCGTCAGGCCGATCACACCTTGGGCGGCGAGCTTGCGCACCATGTCGTGATTGACTGGCGAGGCAGGGTGGATGAAGGTGATGAGATACTGACCTGCGTGCATCATGTCCACCTCGTGTAGGCCGAGGTCGTGGTTGTACTGAGGCTCCTTGACCTTGAGGATAATGTCTGCACGCTCGTAGATAGCTTTGGGGTCGGCTACTAGCTCTGCGCCAGAGGCTACATAGTCGGCATCGTGGTAGAGGGCACCTTCGCCAGCACTGGTCTGGATGAGCACCTTAAAGCCGTCCTGCACGAACTTCGCAACCGTCTCGGGTGTTGCTGCTACACGGGCTTCGCCGTGCATAATCTCTTTTGGAATACCAATGGTCAGCATTCTTTTGTTTGCTTTTAGGGTTAATATCTTTTGTTCTTTACTATCTACTATTGTTGTCAAGCCTATTATCCCAACGTATATCGACCCAAGGATGGTCATCTGAGCACTCCACTAGGCTTGCACACCGCAAATATAGCAAACAATATTGACAACTATCCGTATTTGCGCCGAAATCTTACCCTCCTCCTCTCTCCTAGCCCGATACGAGACCACGACCTCTCCCTCTCCTCCTCGGGATGAGTCTAGAGGGGCCATGCAGTAGCCCTAGGGTGAACGAGGCGTTCACCCTAGGGCTACTGCATGGCCCCTCTAGGGCAAAAAGACGGACGGTGTAGGGCGGACGGCTACTGACCCGAGCGGAGATCGGAGCGGAGCTTCTTCGCCTGAGCTACGACCTTGGGGCTCAGCCACAGCAAGGCGATGACGTTGGGGATCACGAGGAAGAAGTTGCACGTGTCGGCAAGCTCCCACACGAGATTGACCTGCACCACCGAGGCCAGTACCACCATAGCTCCCACAGCGATACGCAGAGGCCATATCATCTTGTGCCCAAAGAGATAGCGCACATTCTGAGCAGCGAAGAAGTACCAGCCAATGATCGTGGTGAAGGCGAAGAAGAGCAGGGCTACAGCGATGAAGATATCGCCTATAGAGCCAAACGTCGAGCGGAATGCCTGCTGTGCGATACCCACACCCTGCACCTCGGGGTGGCTAACGATAACGCCTGATAGGAGGATCACTAGAGCCGTTAGGGTGCAGACGACGAGGTCCACTCCGATACCGATGAGGGCCGTTAGCCCCTGGTCATAGGGGTTCTTGACCTGTGCGATAGCATGGGCGTGTGGCGTAGACCCCAGCCCGGCCTCATTGCTGAAGAGCCCACGGCTGACCCCATAGCGGATCGTCTGCATCACAGTAGCCCCAAGTACACCCCCTACGGGAGCCCAGGGCGTAAAGGCATACTTGAAGACATCTCCCAAGACCCCAGGGAGCTCTCGTAGGTGCATCCCGATGAAGATGAGCCCTCCGAGCATGAAGAATGAGGCCATGAGCGGTACGACACGCTCAGCAAAGGTGGCAATGCGCGTTACCCCACCAGCGAGTACCAGCAAGACGAGGATAGCCAGCACTATGCCTATGTAGACGTTGGGGATGCTATCGGGTAGCAGGCTAGCGGCGGCATCGGCTATCGAATTGGCCTGTACCATCGTACCCATAAGCCCTAGAGCGATGATAGCGAAGACGGAGAAGATCACGGCCAAGACCTTGGAGCCCAAGCCATGCTCGATATAGAATGCTGGGCCACCGACAGCATGGCCATCGCGCTGTGTGCGGTATATCTGCCCGAGAACGGCCTCAGCAAAGTTGGTCGACATACCTACAATGGCACTGATCCATAGCCAAAAGAGGGCTCCAGGGCCACCAGCTACGAGGGCCGTAGATACCCCCACGATATTGCCCGTACCGACCTGAGAGGCAACGGAGGTAGAGAGAGCCTGAAAGGGGGTCATGCCCTCACTCTTGGAGGCACGCCCCTTGCCACTACCGAGGAGGCGGCGCACGGCGAGGAAGAAATAGCTCTGGATAAAGCCCAAACGAATGGTAAAGAATAGCCCCGTCCCAAGGAGAAGGAGCGCTAGGCAAGGGCCAACCCAATCAGTGTTGAATTGGCTAATGCCCTGCAATAGCTCTTGTTGGTTCATAGAGGTTAGCTGTTTATTATAAGTTTGTGGTGATCCGTCCAACCGATATCCCCCCTCGAGTGAGGGGGATGCACTTAGCAAATATACAAATCTCCGCCAATTTATCAAATCTTTACCCCGCTATTTGCTCTAGCTGTATCGATCTTGGGGTCTATCGATCTATTCATTTTAATAATAAAGGATGGAGGTGTAGAGCGTGCAAGGGGGGCACAGGGGGATATTTGCCTAGTTCGCCCAAAAGCTCTATCTTGCAGACGCATTTCATACAACCTAATTTTGATTGGATAGATACGATATGATCTACGACATCGCGATTATCGGCGCAGGGCCTGGAGGCGCCGATGCGGCCGAATACGCTGCTACACAGGGCCTAAGCGTGATACTCTTCGAGCGCAACAAAGTGGGTGGCGTGTGCCTCAACGAGGGCTGTGTGCCCACCAAAACCCTCCTCCACTCGGCACACATCTATGCCAAGGCCAAGGATGGGCGCAAGTATGCTGTCCAGGCCACAGACGTAGAGCTGGAGCTAGGTAAGCTCATGGCACGCAAGAACAAGATCCTCAAGAAGCTCGGGGCAGGCATCAAGATGAGCCTCGCCAACCACCATGTAACCCTAGTCGAGGGCACAGCACGCCTTGATGGGCGCGAGGGCGATACGCTCTACGTGGCCTGTGGCGACCAGCGCTATGCGGCCAAGCACGTGATACTAGCCACGGGCTCCGAGGCCTTCATCCCTCCCATCGAGGGGCTACGCGAGGGCGACTACTGGACGGCACGCGAGGCCCTACAGGTCGAGGAGCTCCCCAAGAGCCTTGCCGTAGTAGGTGGGGGCGTTATCGGTATGGAGTTCGTGTCGTTCTTCAACACCATGGGCGTAGAGGTAACGGTGATAGAGATGCTTCCCAAGATCCTCGGGCCTATGGACGACGAGGTGTCGGGCGAGCTTCAGGCTGCCTTTGCCAAGAGGGGCGTTAAGTTTCACCTCTCGACACGTGTAACGGCTATTCGCGACGGTGTGATCTATGCAGAGAACGCCGATGGCCCCATAGAGATAGCAGCCGAACGCATTCTGATGAGCGTAGGGCGTAGAGCTCTGACTCGCGACCTAGGGCTCGAGAGCCTAGGCATAGCTACCGAGCGTGGTGCCGTAGTGGTAGACGAGTATATGCGTACCAATGTAGCAGGTGTATATGCCGTAGGCGACCTCAACGGCACCTCCATGCTCGCACACACAGCGGCACGGGAGGGCGTGGTGGCCGTGTCGCACATACTCGGTCGCCCCGAGGCGATGAGCTATCGAGCTATCCCTGGCGTCGTGTACACCGACCCCGAGGTAGCCTCCGTAGGGCGTACCGAGCAGGAGCTCATCGCCTCGGGCGAGCCCTATCAGGTGCACAAGATACCCATGACGCTCTCAGGGCGCTTCGTCATAGAGAACGAGATGGTCAATGGCCTCTGCAAGCTCCTCACCGACACCAACGGCACCCTGCTAGGAGCACACCTGCTGGGCAATGGCTCGAGCGAGATCCTGGTGCCCGCCATTATGGCAGTAGAGCATCGCATGACGCTAGCCGAGCTGAGCCGTATCGTCTTCCCTCATCCCACCGTCTGCGAGATCATACGTGCGGCAGCCATGCACTAGCCCGTCTCTACCCTAGGGCTACAGGCTAGCCCTCCCCCCCCCCTCCGTCTACAAAAACGAGCGCCGCGACCTTCACAGGCCACGGCGCTCTTCCTAATAAACGCTATGAAAAGTTCCTTTTATCTTTTAGTGGTGTTGCTTGGCTCGCCTGAAGAACTCCTGTGCGAAGTGCCTATTGGCTCTCTCCAGCCTTACCAGCTTGTTGAGGGGCAGTATATCCCGACAGCGCTTGAAGTATGTACGCTCCAGCTCGGCCTCCTTGACCTTATTGTCCAGCTCCTGCTCGAAGTACTTGCGTAGCTCCTCGTCTGTCAGCGAGCTGTCCTTGGCATGTATCCTGTGGCGCGTAGACTCTATGCCCTTCCACATGCGGAAGCGTTGAGTATCTAGCTCCTCGAGGATCGGCATCAAGCCGTCGGCCTCTTTGTCTGTCAGGGACAGCTCCCGCACGAGGTACGCACGCTTCTGCTGCGTGATCTCCTCGCGTGAAGGACGCTTGCCCCGTCCTCTCTCTCTCTCTGGACCTTGCTGGGCGTATCCGTATACAGAGCCCAACGTCATCAGCCCTAAGAGAATAAAAATACATCGTCTCATCTCTCTCGTCTTAGCTAGTAAACAAACTTGTACCGCTATAGGTTCTGCTCCATAGCTAGCTCTCTCTCCTGCTCGGCTACTGCCACATCGCTAGCATACTCTGCGTAGAACGAGGCGTAGTCTTCGTCACTGATCGGGCCCATAGCCTCGGCAGCGGCATGAGTCTCGGAGCTAGGCGTGGGGCTCAGGAGCTGTACAGCCTGGAAGCATAGCCCAAGCCCTACGAAGCAGGCAGCCAAATAGACGATTGGCTTGGCCTTGACCCACCAATGCACAGGGGGCGCCACCACCTCGGGCTCCTCTGTGGGGATACGCGACATGATGCTGTCGGTAAGCCCATCGAGGAAGCCGTCGGGCACCATATAGTGCTTCTGGCTATCGTCTCTACTGGGCAAGCCCAGCATCCGATCCTCGATTATTCGTTTGGTCTCCATCACTCTATTGCTTGTTTTACTGTATGACAACTATGCAAGGCAAAGGTTTATTCCTCTTGTCCCAAAATTGTCATAATTTTTTTGGCAGCGTGGTGGTAGCTAGCCTTGAGAGCGCCGACAGAGGTCCCCGTGATCTGTGCAATCTGTTCGTAGGGCATCTCGTCGTAGTAGCGTAGGCGAAAGACCATCTGCTGCTTCTCGGGGAGCGTCAGTAGGGCTGCCTGAAAGCGACGCTCGTAGTCGTCGCCATCGAAGTAGCTGTCGCTCTCGAGCCGACCCATTAGGTACTCAGCCTGAGCCTCGTCCTCGGGGCGGATGTAGAGATCGTCCTTGCGGCGCTGTTGTTTGATGAAGTTGAGCCCCTCGTACATGGCGATGCGATAGAGCCAAGTAGAGACTTTGGACTCGCCACGGAAGCCATCTATCGCCTCCCATGCCTTGACGAAGGTGTTCTGAACAAGGTCGTTGGCATCCTCGTGCGAGTACACCATCCGCCTGAGCTGCCAGTAGATCTGTGCCGAGTACATCTGCACGACTATCCCGAATGCCTTACGACGAGTACTCTCATCGCCTAGCATTGCCTTGAGCTCATCCTCTGTCACCAAGTTCCTCTTCATCGACTATGCTGAATGCAGGCCGGCCTTACGATTATCCAAACCCAACCTAGACCTTTGACGCCTGCATCTACCGCTACAACAATCGTACCACACAAATGGTTCACTGCCCCCCTGCCTCAGCATCGCTGGGCTTGCTCTCGGCCTTGCTACGGCGAGGCTTCTTTGCCACGGGCTCAGCATCGGGAGCCTGCTGTATCTGCCCCTCGGCATCGGCCGTGAGGCGTAGCGTCTCATCTGGCAGGAGCTTGCCCTCGAGGATCAGATCTGTGAGCCTATCCTCGATCTCGTGCTGTAGTGCACGGCGCAGCGGGCGTGCTCCATACTCTGGGTGGAAGCCGATACGCGCTAGGGCATCACGAGCACTATCGTCAAGCTCTAGGCGGTAGCCCAGCGAGAGTAGACGCTCCTCGATAGGGCGGAGCTCGACATCCACGATACGGCGCAGGGCATCGCGGTCGAGGCTACGAAACTCTATGATCTCATCGAGTCTGTTCAGGAACTCGGGGCTGAAGGCACGCTGTAGAGCCTTGCGCATGATGTCTGCGCTACGATCTTGGCTAAGGCCTTCGTCGCGATAGCCTATGCCACGGCCGAAGTCCTTGGCTTGGCGCGAGCCTACGTTGCTGGTGATGATGATGATCGTATTGCGGAAGTCCACCTTGCGCCCCTCGCTATCGGTCAGCTGCCCCTCGTCAAGCACCTGTAGTAGTAGGTTGAAGACATCGGGGTGCGCCTTCTCTATCTCATCAAAGAGGACGACAGAGTAGGGTCGGCGACGCACCTGCTCGGTGAGCTGTCCTCCCTCCTCATAGCCTACATAGCCTGGAGGTGCACCTACGAGGCGACTGACGGCAAACTTCTCCATATACTCGCTCATGTCCACGCGTATCATCGCCTCACTCGAGCCAAAGAGCTCGTGGCTGAGACGCTTGGACAGATAAGTCTTGCCCACACCCGTAGGGCCTAGGAAGAGAAAGCTACCTATGGGGCGTTGGCTATCGCGTAGCCCCAGACGACTACGCTTGATGCTACGTGCTAGGCGCTCGATAGCCTCATCCTGCCCTATCACGCTGGCCTTGAGGCGTGGCTCTAGCTGGCGCAGACGCTCCGCCTCGCCAGCAGCGACACTCGTTACGGGGACACCGGTCATCGTAGCCACTACCTCGGCTACATCGTCGGCCGTTACAGCTCTGCGGTCGGCCGCTTGCTGAGCCTCCCAGCGCTTCTGCGCCTCGGCAATAGAGGTCTCGAGCTCGCGTTCGCGATTGCGATAGCTGGCAGCGAGCTCAAACTTCTGCTCGCGTATCGCCTCGAGCTTCTTATCCACATAGGCCTGTCGCTCACGCTCGAGCTGTAGGATAGGATTGTCACTCGGCATATCGAGCTTGGCTACGCGCGATCCGGCCTCGTCCATGAGGTCGATCGCCTTGTCGGGGAAGCTCCGCTCGCTGATATACCGCTCGGCTAGAGCGACCATAGCCTCGAGTGCCTCCTCGGTGTACGCTACCCCGTGATGCGCCTCGTAGTGCGGGCGGAGCTGGAGAAGTATCTCGCGCGTCTCCTCGGGCGTATTGGGCTCTACGATGATGCGCTGGAAACGCCGCTCTAGGGCGCCATCCTTCTCTATGTGCTTGCGGTACTCGCTCAGTGTCGTAGCACCTATGCACTGTATCTGGCCACGCGATAGGGCCGGCTTGAGCATATTGGCGGCATCCATAGAGCCGCTACCCGAGCCTGCCCCCACCATGGTATGTATCTCATCGATGAAGATGATGATGTCGGGGTGCCCCTCGAGCTCAGCCACGACCTCCTTGACACGCTCCTCAAACTGCCCTCTATACTTCGTGCCAGCTACTAGAGCCGATAGGTCGAGCTCTATGATGCGCTTGCCCATAAGGCGTGTGGGCACGGCGCGAGCCACGATGCGTAGGGCTAGCCCCTCGACGAGGCTCGTCTTGCCCACGCCAGGCTCACCGATGAGTATAGGGTTGCTCTTCTTCCTGCGCCCCAGCACCTGAGCCATGCGCTCTATCTCGCGCTCGCGCCCCACGACGGGGTCTAGCTTGCCCTGTGCTGCTAGGGCCGTGATGTCGCGCCCGAAGCGGTCGAGCGTGGGTGTATCACCCTTGCTCTGCGAGGCTCTACGCGTCTGCGTGGCCGAGGGGCTACCTGAGGAGGCACTGCTCGAGGGGCTATCGCCCTCGTCGTCGCCCTCATCGAAGTCCTCTTGGTTAAATCCGTTGCGGACCCCTCTGTCTATCGCCTCCCCGAGCGATAGTAGCCCTAGGGTGCCGATGTTGATATCCTTGCTCATAAATAGTTGCTTAATGTAGGTCTCGCTGCTACTGGCGAGCACCCCCTGTAGGAGGTGTAGGGGGCTGACAGCGTCTTCGTGTGCCAGCTCGCATAGACGTACCGATATGCTCACGATGTCGCGAGCCTCGGCATTGAGCTCGGGCGAGTGGTCGAGCTCTGCGCGGGGTGTATGGAGGTCGATATGCACCTCGTAATCGGCGAGTAGGGCCTGCGTGTCGAAGCCCAGCCCGCGCAGATAGACCAATGCTTGGTTGGTCCCCTCGCGCAGGATGCCATAGACAATGAGGTCGGGGGTAATCTCCGACGCCAGCATCTGCTTGGCACGCTCGTAGCTAAGCTCCAGGGCAGCCCTAAATGTATTCGTATAGTTGTACGTCATACCTCTCGTCCTTACAAAAATCATACCAAACCATCATACCTCGCCAGACACACGCCTCGAGCCAGTCCATCATCTCCCTCTATATCACCCCAAACGCCTCGTTCATCGTGCTTATTGTCACCTTAAAGATACAAACTTTATCCATTTGTCTACATCACCTACAGAGCGACCCGATCAATAGGCACAGGCATCGCCTCCACACCTTGGCGGGTGGAGACAAGCAGGTAGCGGGTACAGGGCAGAGCTACACCCCTAGGCGATCCAAGGCAGATCCCCCAGAGGCGGTATGGCAGAGAGACCGCAGGTGCTAATAGCGGTAGGTGAAGGAGAGGGTGAGCTGGCGAGGGCGCACGTAGGTGCGAGTCGTGAGGACATCGGACTGCAGGTAGCGCACTAGGCTATGCTCACCGACGCCTAGGAGGTTGTGAAGCGAGAGGTCTAGCTTGTATCGGCCCGCGCCGTAGCTTAGCGAGGCATCGAGATAGCTCACTATCGGTAGGCTATGGTTGGCGAGATAGCTACGACTTATCTCACTCGTTATGGAGGCCTCTAGGCCGTCGTCTACGAGGGCCGTGGCTGTGGCTACGAGGGCTAGCTGACGGCTCGTCTGCCGTAGCGTGCCAGCCTCGATAGTGCTCTGCCCATAGCGACCCGAGAGGTCGAGGTCGAGCCAGCGCAGAGCATTGATACTGAGGCGAGGAGTCAGCCCCCACGAGGCACTGCTGAGGGTGGATAGACTACCGCCTACTAGGAGGGGGCGGTCGGTGTACTGGGCATCGAGGCCGAGCGATAGCGTGGTGCGTAGAGGCTCGATACGCTTGGATACTGTACCCTGCATCGAGAGCATACTCTGGCGGCCCACATGGCGCTGGACGGTGCTCTCCGTCCCTGAGGGGGCTACCGAGCGTGCAGAGATGGTATTGCTCTCTGTGAGCGACCACGAGAGCTGGGCACGAGCGAAGAGGCCTCGCACAGGGCGTTTGTAGTCGAGGCCAAACATCCCCCTAAGCCCCCGGCTGTAGGGGATAATGAGGCTGGTGCGTGCCGTCTGCGTATCGTAGGCGGTGCGCAGGGAGCCGAGCAAGAAGTGGGTGATGTCGTGGGTATATCCTCGAGTATAGCTGAGGCGTCCCTCAAGGCGAAGCCCTGCCGAGGGGCGATAGTGCGCGCTTGCCGAGATGCCTGGCGCTACATGCGTCTCGGCATAGGTCTGCTCCCCCACTAGAGGGTCGATATAGCGGTAGCGCTCTATGGTCGTCTCTATGGGCAGTACTATGCGCCAGCCTAGGCGCCCATACTGATACTCAAGCACTGCCGCCAGAGTAGGGGCTAGGCGCACGCCCCTAGCCCACGAGGAGGACGTGGAGGCATCGCCATGAGCCCTAGCCTCTAGGAGGCGAGCATCGACCAAGAGCTGTGCCGAGAGGTTGATATGACGCCCTAGATACCAGCCGTAGCTGAGGTGCGTCTCTAGGCCTGCATCGCGCCCGCGGGTGTGCTGAGTATAGGCGTAGGGCCCAGAGGGGACGAGGAGCGAGGAGCGGGGCAGGGTGTTGTACTTGAGGGCGATGTTGAAGTCCCAGAGGCTATTGTCAGCTCGGCGACGCACTAGGTGTATGCGGTCGAGCAGGCGTAGCTCGTGCAGGCGTCCCTGCTCCTCTAGCGGAGTGCCATCGCGCCGTAGGGCATGGTGTAGCGAGAGCCAGTCGGCCTGTAGATGGAAGTGGTTGGTGAGGTAAGACGTCGGGGCATTGTGCTCATAGCGTAGCGCGAGATAGCCCTGACGCTCGTGCATGGTAGTGCTCTGCGCCTGAGTGTAGCCGATGTAGCCACCGCGCCCATCGTAGAGCTGTGCCTCGAGCTCGGTAGCACCCTCGCGGCGCGTGTCCCCGTAGCCCACGTTGTAGAGTATGGTGGTCTCGGGGCTCAGCCCGATGAGCTGATTGATAGTGCCCCCTAGGTGCCTACTCGTGATCGCCTCGCGTGGGTCGGCATTCACCCTGCCTATGGGGAGTAGCTCGCGAGCGGGCGTAGACCTAAGCCCCTCGCGGATACTGGCCTCGTGCTGTATAGCTTGGTGAGTATTGTTGATGCCTCCTGCACCGAGGATCTGTGTGTGTGCATTGACGAGCAGGGTACTAAGCTCTAGTCCATAGGCTAGGCCTCGGCCTTGGCGCACGCCTAGTGTCGGGGCTATGCTCCCCGAGGGGCGGAGCATGTTCTTGTCCTTGAGGCGGACGTTGAGCATAGTCTTGTCGCCAGAGCTGATACCTCGCTTAGCTTTGATGGGCTGATGACGCTCTATCACCTCTAGCGAGCTCACGTCCTCGGCATGTAACGTCTGCGACACGGCTCTATAGCGCGAGCCCATGAGGTTGAGGTCCTCGATCTGTATGCCTGCTATCTCCTCGCCCTGCCACTCTATCTTGCCCAGCTTGTCGACACTAAGCCCAGGGAGCTTCTTGATGAGGTCCTCGAGGGAGCGAGTATTGGCCGACATGAAGGGGCTCACCTGGAAGGTCGTCGTATCGCCACGCCCTAGTATCGGTGCCCCCTGCACGATGACCTCCGACAGCACGATAGAGGTCTCTGCCAGCCTAATAGATAGTGGACGATAGGGGAGCTGTAGCACTATGCGCTGGCTACGATAGCCCATGAGCGACGCCTCGCAGTAGAGATGCCCCTCGTAGGCTGGTACAGCTAGGGCGAAGGATCCGTCGCCACTGCTCGTCGTGTAGCTCACCATGCGAGGGGCACCCGATGTCTCGGCATAGAGGTAGAGGATAGCGTTGCCTATGCCTCGGCCACTGGCAGAGTCTACCACACTACCTGTGATACGCCCTGCAGGATACTGCA
This sequence comes from Porphyromonas sp., assembly GCA_041854325.1. Classification (GTDB taxonomy): domain Bacteria; phylum Bacteroidota; class Bacteroidia; order Bacteroidales; family Porphyromonadaceae; genus Porphyromonas. The sequence continues at coordinate 11,069 of JBHACB010000059.1, read as the reverse complement.
CCTGTGCCTCTGCCCTATCGGCTAGCCCTACCCCTACTGCCACGGCCAGCCCTAGAGCCAGCACCCACGCCACTATCCTCACCATGCCCGACGTCTATCTAGTGGGGTAGCCTGCGTAGAGGGTTGTAGGGCTTGGGGCGCGACTTGGACGGGGCGATCTGCCCTGCAGTAGCCTGACGCATGTAGCCGGCTCTATCCTCCAAATACTTGCGCTTCTCCCTAATCACGTTCTCCCGACTCTCCTCAAAGAAGTCATTGCGCCTAAACCCTATCGGTGCCCCACTCCGAGCAATATCTAGGAGCACAAACTCGTGCTCGCGCTCTGTATCGTAGGCATGGACTACGAGCCCTGGCAAGCCTCTCAAGAGCCATGGGCCAGAGGGTAGAGGGATCGTAGGGGCAAACCATACGTGCCACTTACGGCCATGTAGCTCTGTGTGGGCAAGGGTACATTCGTGCCCCATGAGCACCTTGACAGAGTCTCGCTCTATGTGCCAAGAGGGTAGCGTACGCTCCTCGCGCGAGAGGAAATGATGAAGCCCCGATATGGACTCCACGATCGAGACCTGCCCCTGTGGGTAGCCATCGTAGAGCGTCCATGCTGGCTCTGGCGAGGAGGCTGGGAGCTCGTTGTGATACCTAAGGATCTCTGCTGGCGTATAGGGCTTGTTGCCTAGCACTAGCCCTAGAGAGTCCATATAGTAGGTACGCGAGCTCGCAAATTTGGTAGTTTTACGTCCTATCTGTAGCACAGCCGTATGGGCCATTTTTGTTCCCTCTGTAATGGTATACTGGTACGTACATTTGGCCACAGATGTATCAATTGCATCTATAAGTAGATATGGTTTTTTACCTCCTTGGGCGGAAGCCATACTCAAAAAAACGCCCATCAAGGTAGCAACTCCCCAACAACAAAATATGGAAATCCGCATACACTATAACATTGTTTCTAATCTGACGAAAGAAGAGAGCTTCTGCATTTGAACGCAAAAGCCCTCTTCTTATACATGAGTGTGAGCTCCGTTCTACAGCACAACGTACTCCGCTTTCTGTATATTTTTTTGTTGTATAGCTCCAGACCCTCTCGTTCCACACTCTATCTCGTTCATCTCTTCGACATAGTCTATCCACTCCCCTAGGGTATCGAAGAACTCCATATCTACGGAGTTAACAGGCACACCACATGTGGTCATGTAAACAGCAGCCGACATCCCAGCAGTACCAGCCAGGATAGCAAGTGTTAGAAGAATTTTCTTCATACCGATTGTTATTATTAGGATTACTGATAGGAGGAGTTTCCTCCCACTCTTAGCGCAAAGATAGGGAATATTTTCATGTAATACAGACTAATCACCAAATAAATATACTAAACAATAACCCTACAAATGCCTAATAATCACCAATCCCTGCTACATAACGAGCGTTTGATATAAATATACATGTTGTCCACTGCACATTGACACGAGAATATCAGAAATATCGCCCCAATCGGGCTATCTTACCTCATGCGCTTCATCTAGTGAGGTAGCCTGCGTAGAGACCTCACCAGCCTCGCCTATGCCTTGGCTGTCCGGTGTATATCCTGCGCCTAGTAGCAGAGGGGATAGTAAGCCCTAGGGTGAACGAAGCGTTCGCCCTAGGGCAAAAATTGGGCTCCCCTAGGGCGTCCGTCTCGGACACCCTAGGGGAGCTGAGGTGAGGCAGAGGCCTCTGTCGCTACAGAGCCTCTAAGGGCGAGTGCTGCGCTTGCCAGGCGACACCCTAGCATCTATGTCGGCTGTCGTAGAGCCAGAGGTTCTATTCCAGAAATAAACCGAATGCCACTGCTTCTCAGAGAAGTTGAGGAACTCGGGCATACGCTGAGCCACCGTGCGTACACGGAAGTGGGCAAAACCTACTCTCTCATCATTGGTCAGCGTTACCTTCTCGACAAACTCCGTCCAGTTATCGACGCGAGCGAAGGGGTTCACGCTCGTAGCATCGACCATGCGCCGTCTCTTCTGATCTCTAGGGTGCTTCTGTACGAGGATGAGGGCATCACTCCAGTTGAGGTTGAGCACCCCCGACTTGGGATATATAGGGTATGCAGCACGGTCTTGGTAGTTGTCCAGTGCCACTATGATCTGACACTCGGGGTTGGCGACGACCTTGTTCCAGTCCTCCTGCTTGAAGCGGTGCTGAGGTTTGAGGGTTAGGTATTCACCCGTCCTATCGTAGTAATAACTATAATCGGGAATATTGGCAGGGTCTCCTTGCTCTATGAAGCCGTTGCCGAGCAGTAGCATCGTCTTACCTCCCTCGAGCTGAGCTTTCTGCCCTGCAGCAGGCTCACCCTTGAGGAAGCGGACCTGCTCTATGCGGTCGTCATTGCTAGGAATATTCTCTAGGCGCTCCTGGATGCCCTGCTTGGTCTCTAGCTTGCTGAGGAAGCCAAGGCTATTGGGCTGGAAGCTACTCTTTGCTCCATTCTGGAGCTGGAGAGAGATGAGCAGTGCCTGATTGGACTTGGTGTATTGGTCTGCTCGGCGGTCGGCCGTACCTGAGGGATGGCCATCGTAGCCAATCTTCTCCCACGCCGTATATCGCTCCATAGCAAACGGATGGAAGAAGCAGTAGTTGGCACCAGGCTTCTTAGTACCATCACTGAGGGTGATGGTGCGGCGCAGGTTGGAGATGCGTGCTAGAGCGTAGTGCTCTAGCTGTATGGGGTCGAGATTGGGGTTGTAGAGCTCGACATAGCCGTAGAAGTTGGGCTCTCGCACATTGCTATACCAGCTACTCGACAGATCGATGCGGTGCCTATTCATAAAGTACTCCGTGATCATCAGCCCCGACTTGATCTTGACGTCCTTAATGAAGTACTGGGAGTTGGTAGGCGTCTTGCGAAAGGAGAGGTCGATGACGTAGCGGTCGTAAAACTCACCGAGGCCATTTGTCTGAAATCGGTCTGTGGCATAGAGGTCAGCGTCCATCGTGGTGCGCTTCTTGCTCACGAATGTGAAGGTAAGGGCGTGGTCGCCCGAGGCTACCTCCTCGGTAGGCATCAGCCACATATATATGGGCATGGTGGCCTTCTGTGTAGAGGCTAGCGAGAGCTGTCGGGGGAGGATATTGACCGTCTCATTATTGACGTTTTCGTTTAGCGAAGGCTTGAACGCAGGGAAACGCCCTCCTGTGAGGTCTGTATCGGACACGTTGGACACGTCAAAGTAGCCACCGAAAGCAAAGCCAAACATCTCCTTGTCGAGCGACTCAATATCGGCCATATAGCGCGTACGATTTTCTAGGCGCAGAGACAGGAGTACGCCCATGGGGCGAATGCGGAGGTCGAAGTTCTGCATCAAGTAGACAGGCCCCATCTGCTTGCCCGTAATGCGCGTCCAGGGAAAGCCTAGCGGGATGTCCATCTCTACCCTATCGCCTAGGTTGAGGGGGCTCACAGGGCGCACCTCTGCAACAGTATGCCTGAGACGCTCCTGCTCACTAGCAGGGCTCTCTTGCTGCGCGCCACCACCCCAGAAGCCAGAGATGTACCACTCTCCCTGTGAGAAGTCGAGCCCACCCTGTGCCTGCACATGCTCTAGCACAGCCTTCATCTGATAGCGCCCTTGTGGCGTCTTGGTGATCACGACAGGGGCGAAGAGGGTCGTAACGGTAGCCCCTCCCTTGCGCTTGAGGAAGAGGTGCATCTTCTTGCCCCTGTACCTCTCGATATCGATATCGAAGGTGAATGCTTCCTTGGCATCGACACGTCCATCTCTATTGGCATCGCGCTGATAGACGTCGAGTGCACGCAGGTTGTCCTCGTCTCCGAGATCGAGGTCAAAGCTCTCCTCCAGTGTGGCAGACAGCTCTATACGCCCAGGGTCGTCGGCCTGCTGAGGTAGCTCGGGCTCCGCCTTGCTCGTGGGCGAGCACGATGTAACTATGGCGAGCAGAGCTAGGCCTGCCCAATGTAGTAGGTTTGTTTTCATTCCCATCACTTCGTCAATCACTAATCGCATCAATCCCAGTCGTCCTCGATGAGGTCTAGCTCATCACCAGCCTCAAAGTCCTGTACATTACCCACTATCGAGAGGGTGGCCATAATGTTGCATCCTGCTAGTGCCTCTAGGCTCCAGTCTTCGGCGTAGGGAGGTACATAATGCCTCTTATTCATTTTTCTCTTATTCTACTTATCTCTTCTCTTGTCCAAGTATCTCTATATCACAATCTCTCGGCCACATACCCGTGAGACACCTTATTCGCAGGACGACACACCGCTTCCAGAGCTCCAATCCGATAGCTATCGTATAGCTAAGCGCATGCAAGGTAGGGGTGAGTACATCCTTCAGGGTTTCTAATTCGGGCGCAAAATTATGAAATATTTTAATATCGTTTCATAGATTACATCTATAGCTTAATAGTATTTATCTATCTTTCTACATCGCCATACCTTCCGCCTCCCGCTAGATCGGCATCCAATATCGACCAAGACGACCCTTGTGGGGGCAATGTGAGTGGGCATGGGGTGGGCAACAGCCTCCCTTTCCCTGCAGAAAAAGCAGAGCCACAGGCCTCACCAGGAGGTCTGTGGCTCTATAGCCTAGAGAGGAGAGGTGCTAGTGTGCGATGAGCATCCACTGACCCTGCCCCTGCGGCACAGGACGCATGGCCCTGCCCTCGAGCAGGCTGTGCTGTGCCCAGCCGACGAGCGAGAGGTGCATATAGTGCAGGAGCTTGTCCGCGGACATCCCGATCACTGCCCAAGCCTCGTCGATAGTGCCTAGACGGACGTCGGTGGTGAGGCGGTAGGCCTCGTGCGTGCTCTCGGCAATAGGCTCGAGGCGATACGAGGCAGTGTTGTCTACCTCCCACGACTGCGTCATCAAGAGCCCGCTGATCTGCGTCGAGAGGGCATAGGCACGGTCGCTGGTCATCAAGACCTCGGGGTAGGGCATGTGGAAGCCTAGGTCAGCATACATCTGTGCCCAGGGGAAGTGGGCGATGAGCTGATCGAGGGCTACGCTATTGGTCGTACTCATTGATTGGTTGATTTTAGTGATGTATGGGGCTAAGCCTCGGGGCTCAGCGTACGGCTCAGCTGCATGTTGTACAGCTGTGTATAGTAGCCCCCTAGGGCGAGTAGCTCGTCGTGTCGTCCCTGCTCTACGATGCGCCCTTCGTGGACTACGCAGATGAGGTCGGCATTGACGATAGTCGATAGGCGGTGTGCGATGACGATAGTAGTGCGGTCGCTCATCAGACGCTCGAGAGCAGACTGCACTAGGCGTTCGCTCGTGGTGTCGAGTGCGCTCGTAGCCTCGTCGAGGATCAGGATAGGGGGGTTCTTGTACACTGCACGGGCTATAGAGAGACGCTGGCGCTGTCCGCCCGAGAGCTTGGTACCGCGGTCGCCGATGTTGCTATCATAGCCATCGGGCATTTGGCTCACGAACTCATCGGCGTGAGCGATGCGCGCAGCAGCTACGATACTCTGGCGATCGACGTCGTCGTGGCCGAAGGAGATGTTGTTGGCCACGGAGTCGTTGAAGAGGATCGGGTCTTGGTTTACATTGCCTATCAGCCCACGGAGCTCGGCTAGGCGTAGCGTACGTATATCGCGACCATCGATGAAGATGCCCCCCTCCTGCACATCGTAGAAGCGAGGTATGAGGTCTACCAAGGTCGTCTTGCCACTACCCGACTGCCCCACGAGGGCCACGGTCTGCCCCTTGGGGATGCGTAGGCTGACGTCGCGCAGTACCCAGTCGTCGGCATAGCGGAAGGAGACGTTGCGTAGCTCGATAGCATCGTCGAAGGTCAGAGGCTCGGGGTGCTCGGGGTCAGCAATAGGGTTGGAGGCCAGCAGGAGCATATCGATGCGCTCCATAGAGCCCATACCCTTGCGGATAGAGTACATACCCTTGGTAATATCCTTGAGGGGGTTGATGAGGCTGTAGAAGATCACTAGATAGTAGATGAACTGCGAGGCGTTGATGCCACTATCGCCATTGAGGATGAGCACTCCCCCATACCACAGCACGATAGCTATGGTAATGGTGCCAAGAAACTCGCTCATAGGGTGAGCGAGCTGCTGACGCCTAAAGAGTCGCATCGTGCTATGGCGATAGCGATTGTGGCTCTGACGAAAGCGTCGGCTCATCCACTCCTCGCTCGTGAAGGCCTTGATGATACGTAGCCCACCGAGTGTCTCCTCGATCATGCTCATCACCTCACCCCACTCGCTCTGCACCGTAGCACTGCTACGCTTGAGTGCCTTGCCCACGCGCCCCATGATATAGCCAGCGAAAGGGAGCAGGACGAAGACGAAGAGCGTGAGCTGCCAGCTGATCAGGATCATGGTCAGCAGGTAGATGACGATGAGGATAGGGTTCTTGAGGAGCATATCGAGCGAGCTCATCACCGAGTTCTCGACCTCGGTAACGTCGCCCGAGATACGTGCCATGACATCGCCCTTGCGTTCGCTAGAGAAGAAGCCTAGCGGCAGGGCAAGTATCTTGTCGTATATGGCTACACGGATGTCGCGCACCACCCCCGTACGTATCGGGATCATACAATAGAAGCCTAGATAGGTAGCCCCTACCTTGAGCCCCGTCATCAGGATGAGATAGGCACTAAGCAGGACGAGGGTGTACGACACGCCTTGGGTGTCCATGATGGAGCCGATGTAGTAGCCAAAGTTGTTGGAGAGAGCTGTGCCTATCTGTTGCCAGTGGCTAGGGTTGAGCATATCGAGCCCCTCGAGCGACATCAGCGCGGTAGCGCGCTCCTCGACCTGGAAGAGAATGCGCAGGATGGGCATCACCAGCGAGAATGCCGCGAGGTTGAGTATCGCGCTCAGGATATTGGCAACGATACTCAGTATGAGATACCTCTTGTAGGGCGGTACGAAACGCCGTACGAAGCGAAATAAGTCTTTCAAGATGCGAGGGGCGTACTAGTGCTTGTATGCAGGCTTGTCGCGGAAGATGAGGGCGAAGAGCACCATCACCACTAGTGAGTATGCAGCGAAGGTCATCCAGATAGCAGACCAGTCCTTGGTGCCATCGGGGCCCTCAAACCACGTCGAGATCACCCAGCCAGCGATGATGTTGCCTAGGACAGCACCTACACCATTGGTCATCAGCATGAAGACCCCTTGGGCCGATGAGCGTATCTGTGGCGTGGTATTCTGCTCCACGAAGAGCGCACCAGAGATATTGAAGAAGTCGAACGCCATACCGTAGACTACACACGAGCCGATGATCAGGGCAAAGCCCACTACCGTGTCGGTGGCGAGGCCGAAGAGGCCGAAGCGTAGCACCCACGCCCCCATACTGATGAGCATCACTCGGCGTATGCCGAAGCGACTCATGAAGAAAGGTATGGCTAGGATAAAGAGCGTCTCGGAGATCTGCGAGATCGAGAGGATGATCGTGGAGAAGTCATTGATGAGCCCCCCCCTGGGGAAGACGTTGGCATCCTGTAGGAAGGAGTCGCCGTACGCATTGGTGAGCTGTAGTGCCCCTCCTAGCAGGAGGCTGAAGGCGAAGAACAGCGCCATCCTGCGCTCCCGAAAGAGCGAGAAGGCTCGTAGCCCCAGGCGGTCGATCCACGAGGAGGAGGGCGTAGCCTCGCTTCGCTCGCTCTGCACAGTAGGCAGGGCCAACAGAGAGAAGAGCGCCAGCACCAGTGCCATAGTAGCCGAGATGTAGAACGACACCTCGATGCTCTGCCCCAGCCCCCAGTCCTTGGTACAGTAGTTGGTGATCCACATGGCTACGATGAAGCCTACCGTACCCCACACACGTATGGGGGGGAAGTCCTTGACGGGGTCGCCTCCCTCGCTCTTGAGGGCAATGAAGCCGATCGAGTTGTTGAGCCCTAGCGTAGGCATATAGAAGCACATGGCTAGGAGTAGCACCCAAAAGAAGGTCATGGGACTATCGATCAGAGGCAGGAAGCACATCACGCCAGCGAAGAGCAGGTGCAGCAAGGCGTAGACGTACTTGGCACTCCACTTGTCGGCTAGGATACCGAAGAGGGTAGGCATCACCAGCGAAGCGAAGCCCATAGTAGAGAATACGAGACCAAACTCGGCACCACTCCAGGCCTTCTCCACGAAGCCATAGTGCCCGAGGGTCATCATCCATGCGCCCCAGACGAAGAACTGTAGGAAGTTCACCACGATGAGGCGCGACTTGATACTATTCATACAGACAAATGCTTGGACGAGTAGCACCAGTGGCCGATACGCTCTAGGCAGGGGCTAGGGCCCCACACGCCCGTCTTCATCGGCCACTGGTGCTACTGCGGTAGGGACATGATACTATTTCTTGAACTCCGACGACACGACTCCTACCTTCAGAGCCTCGCTCGACACGGCTAGACGTACGAAGCTAGGGAAGAGGTATTCGTTGATAGCCAGTGTAGTGGCAGTGCTACCCGAGCTGACGATACGCTCTACGGGCACCACGTGCAGGACGAGATCTTGCCCCACTGTCCACGAGCCACTGCTATAGGTAGCGTGTGCCTTGAGGTGCTGGGTGATGACGCGAGCCACGTTGGCAAAGTTGTAGAACGCCTCCGTAACCAAGTAGCGGGAGCTGAGGTAGCTCGTCGAGGCATGCGTACGCTCGGTACGCCCTAGCTTGAAGAAGCTGGCCACCGAGTCTCGAGGCATCAGCATCATGTAGGGCGGAGGGTTGAGCTGTAGGTCGCTGGGGTTATTGACCGTTAGCTTGAGCTGGGCGTCCGAGAGGGTCCAGTTCTCGCCTATGTTGACCTCGCCTTTGCCTGCGAGCAAGCGAGTCATCTGAGCCGCAGGGAGCCGCACCTCGGTGATCACCCCACTAGGCCCCTTGACGAAGGTGTAGCTATCACTAGCCACCAGCAGACCATCGATGTGGGTATTGCTGATACCATTGGAGTGAGGCGTGAGCTTGGTGTTGACGAAGGTCTCTGTCGCCTTCTGCTTCTTGCCCTCGGTGTCGTTGTAGCTATAGTGCACCACCATGGCGATGCTCCCTATCTTGAGCACGAGGCCACTGCCCGTAGAGGCCGTTATGTAGAGGCCTCCTAGCACGTTGTTGGAGAAAGTCGTCTGCGTGTCGAAGACGCTGGGGTTGCTCTTGGTGAGGTCGTAGATGCGCTGGCCTAGGTCGCTAGCTAGTGGTATCGTCATGTAGCGATAGCCGACGGTATCGGAGGCGGAGCGGCGCAGGGTGTCGGTAGAGCCAGCTAGAGTTACGGTGCGCTCACCCAGCAGGGCCTCGGCCTTGGCGTATCTATCGAGAGAGGTCTCAGAGGTGGATGAGCCCGTGTAGCCCTTGTCTACCTCGTAGACAGAGATATGTAGGGGCGAGTTGGTCAGACCTACGTAGTCGGTATACAGGAGGCGCAGATCCACAGAGTCGATCTTGCCATCGATGGGAGTGTTGGCAAACTGGAAGCCACGCCCCGAGCGCACCTGAGCGACAAAGTCGGCCCTGAAGTCGCCGTACACGGGATCCGAGATAGCCCCGAGCAGGCTCACCGTGCTGTGCTCGGAGTAGGCTGGGTCGGCCTTGATCGTAGAGGCCTCAAACTGCACGAAGTGCTTGTCGCTCTGCACGAGGTCGGTCGACGACTGTATAGACTCCCCCACCTCGCTGAGCGTGTCGTTGCAGCTCGCCAGCGAAGTGGCTACTAGCCCCCCAGCCAATACTAGCGCTAGGATGGGGCTATCGAATAGCTTCATAATATTTTGTCGTAAAATTCATTATACGCATCGGCATATCCCTCGCCTTCCCCGGGGTAAGGGAGCAGGGGCTTGCCAGTCTTCTCTATGTACTCGAGTAGCTCGGGTGCTATCGTCTCGCTACCCTGTACCACGCCATGGGCATGGTGGATGGCGAGCTTCATCAGCGAGAGATAATCGGTACTCCCCTCCATCATAGCGTACGAGGGGGGCTTAATATTGTCGAACTTCATCTTCTCAAAGAGCTCACTCGGTATCTCCACCGGCGTAGCCTCGTCGTAGATAGAGAAGACGACCTTGGCCTTCTTGAGGCAAGGATCATCGTGATACACCTTCTTGAGATACACCATAGCTAGGGCCGTGAAGGCACCATGGCAGTGTATGAGGTCGGGGATCCAGCGTAGCTTCTTGACCGTCTCTAGCGCACCGCGCACGAAGAAGATAGAGCGCTCGTCGTTGTCGTTGCGTCCCTTGGCATCGGCCCCATAGAGGCTCTTGCGCTTGAAGAAGTCTTCGTTGTCGATGAAGTACACCTGCATACGGGCAGAGGGGATCGATGCCACCTTGATGATGAGGGGGTGGTCGTTGTTGTTGATGATCATATTGATCCCCGAGAGGCGAATGACCTCATGGAGCTGATTGCGACGCTCGTTGATCACACCATAGCGAGGCATGAAGAGGCGCACCTCGTTGCGACGCTCCTGGATGAGCTGTGGCAACCTACGCGACACCCTCGACACCTCTGTCTCATCGAGATAGGGATAGATCTCCTGCGAGATGTATAGTACTCTTTTGGACTTCATTCTGTTTCCTGTGATGTGTCCTCCCCCGAGGGAGTGAGCGCCCGAGACGCCCTTGTCTTGCAAGCAAGATGGACACAAGTACCCAAATATTTATAAAACTGTCTACAAAGGTACGAAAAATCTATCATCCCACCCTACAGCCTCTCGCACAGGACATGGGCACAGAGTACGGAGTATCTGCGATCTCAAGGGTGCGCCGAGGGGCATTGGACAGAGCGTGCCGAGCCTGTGGGAGGCTGACCCATAGCCTCCACTACTCCAGCTCGATGGGGCTGTAGGGGACGCTGAGGTACTCTAGGGAGCTATGGCATTACTCTGTCTCTAGCCAAACCCAGCGAAAGGAGAAGCTACGGTTGGTGTTTGTGTTGCCAACGTGTATTGGCTCCCCCATGGCTTGTTCGCAAAAGAGAACGGGCTGCTTGTGCATCCGAAGGATGATGTCCCTAATCTTCTTTCTCGATCCCTTGATGTGGTCGTACGTCCAGAAGCGTATGGGCTTGTTCACATTGCTACTGATGCCGATGCACTGGAACGAAAACAACCGA
>JBHACB010000058.1:0-25312 GCA_041854325.1 Porphyromonas sp. | reverse complement strand
TAGTAGCCGTACACCGGCCTATATCCGCAACAATCCGGATCTCGTGAGCAACCACTACGTGCGCGAAGTAGAGCTGCGTGAGCTCTATCCCTACCGCGACCTCCATGCCAATCAGGTAGCTTATATGCAGACGTTCAGCCTGCGCTATTACCCTGCAGAGCGTGGCTCCTACAACCTTAATACCTCTCGTCTAGGCTCCGATGGGCGCTTTGTAGACCCCACGAGTAGCTGGGGGGGCATCATGAGGCGCATCGATCAGACCGACTTTGAGACGGCCAATATCGAGTACCTTGAGTTTTGGCTGATGGACCCCTTCGCTTACGACCCCACGGCTACGGGAGGTGATCTCTATTTCAATATAGGGGATATATCGGAGGATGTACTGCGAGATGAGAAGAAGTTCTTCGAAAACGGACTACCTATCGTGGACAATGACGCTGCGGTGGCAGAGACTCCCTGGGGGCGAGTGCCCACGCAGCAGAGTATCGGGTATTCATTCGACAACACACCTGGAGCTAGGGCTCGCCAAGATGTGGGGCTCAATGGCCTCTCGTCGGCCGAGGAGCTCGTACACGCGAGCTATACCGACTACCTGACTAGGCTTCGGGCCCGTGTGTCTCCCTCTGTACTTGGTCAGTGGGCCGACGACGCCTATAGCCCTATGCGCGACCCTGGGGGCGACGACTTTCACCACTACAGAGGCGACGACTACGATGTCCTACGTCTGCCCATCCTTGAGCGTTACAAGTACTACAACGGCACCGAGGGCAATTCGGCCGAGACCACGGCTAGCGACCTCTATAGTGTCGCCAGCCGTGTAGTGCCCGATGTAGAGGATCTGAACCAAGACAATAGCCTCAATGAGCTCGATCGCTACTACGAGTATCGCATATCGCTACGCCCTGCCGATATGCGTGTGGGTACCAACTATATCGTAGCTAGCCGAGAGGCTGAGGTGATGCTACGCAATGGTCAGCAGTCGCGTGTGCGGTGGTATCAGTTCAAGGTACCTCTCTCGCAGCCTACGGGCGCGGTAGGAGGCATAGGCGACAGGCGCTCGATGCGCTTTATGCGTATGTATCTGACAGAGTTCGACCGAGAGGTCGATGTGCGCTTCGGATCGCTACGCCTAGTGCGTGGCGACTGGCGCACCTATACGCAGTCGCTAGCAGGGGCTACTACCCCCACGACGGAGGCTAAGCTATCTGTAGGTGCCGTCAATATCGAAGAGCATGGCGATCGTCGCCCTATCAACTATGTGCTCCCACCCAATGTACCTCGCTCGCTCGACGCCCAGGCGGGGCAGGGGACACAGCTCAACGAGCAGGCCCTCAGCCTCAAGATACAAGGCCTTGCTCCAGGCGATGCCCGTGCTATCTACCGCAATACCTCGCACGACCTCAGGCGTTACCGACGGCTCCAGCTCTACACCCATGCTGAGCAGCTCATCGAGGACGATACGCAGACGGCCTCGGGTGAGCTATCGGTCTTCATTCGCCTCGGGAGCGACTACCAGAGCAACTACTACGAGTACTCTGTCCCTCTCACCCTCACCCCCGAAGGCCTGTACAATGGTAACCTCGATGCCGACCAACGGCGCGTGTGGCCCGATGCCAACATGATCAACATCGACCTCGACCACCTTACTGCCCTCAAGAAAGCGCGCAACGCTAGTATGGCCTCGAGCTCAGGAGTATCGCTCTATCAGCTCTTCACGGTACCTGCCCCCGATGCCGCGAGCCATACCATAGGCATACTTGGCAACCCCTCGCTCTCCAACGTGCGCACCATTATGATCGGGGTACGCAATAGGAGTGGTCAGGTACGTAGCATAGAGGTCTGGGTCAATGAGCTACGTGTCGGCGACTATCGAGAGGACGAGGGCTGGGCAGCCAATGCCAACCTCGGCCTACAGCTCTCGGATCTAGGGGCTCTCCATCTACGTGGACAGGTCTCTACTGCTGGCTTCGGTGGTATAGACCAGTCGCTAGGCGAGAGGCAGATCGACGACAGACGAGGCCTACACCTCTCCTCAAGCCTACAGCTGGGTAAGTTCTTCCCCGACAAGGCCAAGGTGAATATCCCCCTCTACCTCACCTATAGCGAAGAGCAGAGCAAGCCCAAGTACAATCCTCGTGATGAAGATATTCTACTCAGCGAAGCCCTAGCGACAGCCCCCACGGAGAGCGACAAGCAAGCGATCACCGACTATGCCCTCACGAGGCGCACCAATCGCTCCATCACCCTGGCCAACGCTAGTGTCGGTATCAAGAGTCGTGAGCCGATGCCCTACGACCCCGCCAACCTCTCGCTGAGCTTCTCGCATAGCACAGCGCACGAGCAGTCGCCTGCTCTCGAGTACCAGCACCAGCTCCACTGGCAGGCTGGTCTTAGCTACGACTATACGCCCGCCTTTCGCCCACTACGCCCCTTCAAGGGGCTCAAGGGGCAGGGAACCCTAGCACGCTATCTCAAGCAGTATGGCCTCAACCTATGGCCTAGCCGACTACAGCTGCAGACCACCATGATGCGTAGCTACGAGGAGGAGCAGATACGCAACCATATAGACGATCTCTCGGGAGTGAAGCTCCCTGCCACCTTCGCACAGCAGTTTGTTTGGTATCGCAAGCTAAGCCTCGCCTGGACGCTAACACCCAACCTTACCTTCGCCCTAACGGCTGGTACCGATGCTCGCATTGAGGAGCCCCACGTGCAGGTCAATCGTGCGCTCAACCCCGACGACTATGCTCGCTGGCGTGAGGCTGTCGATAAGAGTATCGCCGAGCTAGGCACTCCACAGCGGTATGCCCAGACGGCTAGTGCCTCCTATACGCTACCTACGCAGGCTCTCAAGGCTCTGAGCTGGATCAATAGCTCGGTCAGCTACAGTAGTGCCTATACGTGGGATCTAGGTGCCGATCTCCCTACCCAGGGGCTACGCCTAGCCAATACTATCGCCAATCAGATGAGCATCGAGAGCTCTACACAGCTACGCCTCAGGTCGCTATACGCTCAGTGGGGGTATCTCTCTAGGCTCGAGCAGCGCTTCGGGGGCAATGCCTCTACCGCTCCCACCACACGCCCTCAGCGCTATGTGCGTTCAGTGACACTAGTACCCGATAGCGTGGTGCGCATAGAGCATCGCCTTGGTAGCCATCGTGTGGCCGTAGTGGCTCGCGATAGCGTGGGAAGAGCTCGCCCCATAGCTACACGGATACTTGATGCCAATACTATAGAGCTTCGCGCCACGGATAGTCTGCGTGTCGAGGTCGTTGTTAGCCCTCGCTCTGTGCGGGGTGTGAGGCGTGTGCTCCGTGAGGTTCTTGATAGAGGTGCCTATACGCTGATGATGATCAAGGATATAAGCCTCTCGTATCGTAGGCAGAGCTCTACTCATCTGCCTGGTTACCTGCCTGGAGTAGGGGCTGCCCTAGGCCAAAGCTCTCGATCGGGACATCTCGCGCCTGGGCTGGGCTTCGCTCTCGGCCTTACGGGCAATGCCTTCATCGAGGAGGCCACACGGCGCGGCTGGCTGAGTAGCGATACGGAGCAGGTGCAGCCCGGCGTGTATGCCGAGGCTCAGACGATAGACCTTAAAGCAACGCTACAGCCTATTCGCGACCTAACGATCACCCTCGTGGCTAGCCATAGCCACACGGCTCGCACCGAGCATCAGTTCATGTATGCCAGCTATCCACGTCTACGCGGAGGAGACCTGACAATGACTACCATAGGCCTACGGGGTGTATTCGATATGGGAGATGCCAACTCGAGCTACGCCTCGGCCCCTTTTGAGCGCTTCCTAGCTAGCAGAGCAGTCGTCGCCGATCGCCTTGGTGCCCTAATAGCTAGTGAGAGCTATCCTGCCGAAGGCTTCCTCGTAGACGAAGGGCTATCGGGCATGGCGCTTGCTGGCCATGTGCAGACCGATCCCAATAGCTCTGCTACGCTGATACCTGCATTCCGATCGGCCTATACACGTGCCTCCAGAGCAGATCGGATAGACCTCGATCCTACGCCCTCATGGACCTCGATGTTGCCCAACTGGAGCCTTTCGTACAGTGGGCTCTCTCGGCTCAAGGGGCTCAAGGATCTCTTCCGTAGCGTCGTCCTACGCCATACCTATCGCGGGGTCTATCGTATAGATACCTATTCGTCGTATCCGCGCTGGGTGGGTATCGGAGACGGCTCTATCGGTGTGGTGCCCGATGCTACTGGTGGTGCTCCACGTCTAAGCCTATCGACCGACATTGCCACGATCTCTCTACAGGAGAATTTCTTCCCTCTGATCGGCCTCGACGTCGCACTCCACAATGGGCTTACTCTCACGGCTCAGTGGCGTCGTAGCAAGGCCGTTACACTTGGGCTCTCTGCCTATCGACTTGTCGAGACGATGAGCAATGAGCTCAACATAGGAGCGAGCTACAAGATAGCCGACCTACAGAGTCTGCTGTCGCCCTCCAAGGCAAGACGCAATAGCCAGCGCCGTAGCAAACAGCATGCGGCACCTGCACCCAAGGGACTTAGCCTCAAGGCCGACTATAGCTATCGGCACAGCCTCAGCCTAATACGCCAGATACAGACTGGGTACACACAGGCCACGGCTGGCCATGTAGATAGCCGCCTTAGCCTGAGTGCCGAGTACGACCTTAGCCGTATGCTCACCCTACGAGCCTACTACGAGCTCACCCGCAATAGGCCTCTCGTGAGCACGACTTCCTTCCCTGTGCTACACTCCACCTACGGGCTCTCCCTGCGCTTCAACCTCATGCAGTAGTCAGCCCCCCCTCCCGAGTGCTAGCGGATGCTCTAGGGCGAACGAGCCGTCCGCCTTAGAGCAAAAAAAATCCCCCCCCCCTAGACTGTCCGTGCCGTTCACCCTAAGGGTGCCGTGCCGATCGTCTAGGGGGAGTCCCCTTTCTGCGTGGTATGCAGTGGCTCTAGGCGTAGGTGAGATTAGTCTCGTAGAGAGGCCAGCTCCTGCCAAAGCTTATCGGCAGGTAGAGGAGCCTCCAAGCAGAGCTCTACGCCACTGACTGGATGCTTGAAGCGGAGGTAGCGGCTCAATAGGCTAATGCTCCCGTCGGGGTTGCTACGCTGGGCACCGTACTTGAGGTCGCCACGTATGGCGCAGCCGATGGCCGATAGCTGACAGCGTATCTGATGATGCCGGCCTGTATGTAGCTCTATCTCGACGAGATGATACCGGTCGCCATGTGCCAAAGGGCGTAGCGTTAGCTCTGCTCGCTTGGCATTGGAGCGCTCGGTGGTGTAGGCATAGCTTTTGTTTTGCTGTTGGTTGCGCACGAGGTAATGCACTAGGCGCAGGGGCTCACGAGGGGGAGCCCCAGAGGTGATAGCCCAGTAGGTCTTGTGTACCTCACCACGAGCAAACATCTGCGTCATACGGCTCAGAGCCTTGCTGGTCTTGGCGAAGATCACCAGACCACCGACAGGACGATCGAGGCGATGCACTAGCCCGAGGAAGACGTTGCCAGGCTTGCCGTACTTCTCCTTGAGGTACTGCTTGAGCGTCTCTACCATGGGGGCATCGCCCGTCTTGTCGCCCTGGACGATCTCGCCAGGGCGCTTGTTGACGACAAGTAAGTGATTGTCTTCGTAGACGACCATGATGTGCATATAATAATGGGCTGTGCCTAGACACGCTATGGCACAGCCCATGGATAGGTGATGAGGGATTAGCAGTTCATGCCCCCACAGACGTGGATCGTCTGCCCCGTAACGTACGAAGAGAGGTCGCTAGCGAGGAAGGTCGCCACGTTGGCCACATCCTCGGGCGTACCACCACGGCGCATAGGGATCTGTGCCTCCCACTCCTTGCGCACCTCCTCGCTGAGGGCATGCGTCATATCGGTGATGATGAAGCCTGGAGCAATGGAGTTGGCACGTACACCGCGCGATCCCATCTCCTTGGCGATGCTCTTAGCAAGACCTATCATACCAGCCTTGCTCGCAGAGTAGTTGGCCTGACCAGCATTGCCCGATACACCTACTACCGATGCCATATTGATGATACTACCACTGCGCTGCTTCATCATCACAGGCGTAACGGCATGTATGAGGTTGAAGGCCGACTTGAGGTTGACGTTGATCACGAGATCCCACTGCTCCTCGGTCATACGCATCATGAGGCCATCGCGTGTGATGCCTGCGTTATTGACGAGTACATCTACACGGCCAAAGTCTTCTACGACCTGCTTAACGAGCTCATGAGCCGCCTCAAAGTTGGAGGCATCAGAGGCGTAGGCCTTGGCCCGCACTCCGAGAGCCTGTAGCTCAGCGACGAACTGCTCCACAGCCTCATCACAGCGGAGGTCTGTGATCACTACATCGGCACCTTCCTGTGCATACTTGAGCGCGATGGCGCGCCCGATACCACGTCCCGATCCGGTAACGATAGCTACCTTATTCTGTAATAGTCCCATTTCTGATTTGTATAATAAGAGTTTGTTATTGCTTACTTGCTAGGGCGCCAAGGCTCCTTGCGGATGCCTCGTAGTATGAGGTGCATCACGTTGTCGCGTATCTGCGTGTATTCGCTATCGCTACGCTGGCGCACATGCCCACTGATATAGGGCACCTCCATGCCCTTGAGGGCACTATGCAGGAGGTAGGCCATAGTAGGGGTATGAGGTATCGAGAAGACACCACGGGCGACACCATCATCGAGGATCTCCTGTAGGAGCTGCTGCTCGTATCTGTCGATGTCGATACGCGCCTTCTCTACCATCCAGATGTCGCGAAAGAACTCTGCCCTGAGCGTACCGTTGCGCACCACTACAGCCTTGACAGCCTCTAGATGTACATAGATGAGATTGATGAGCTTAGCCTCGGGTGGTAGGCTAATGCGCTTGGCGATCTCTATCTCGTGCTTGAGGTACTCAAGCTCGCGTTCGATGACCGCGTGAAAGATCTCTTCCTTGTTCTTGAAATACGTGTATAGGGTGCGACGGCCACGATTGGAGGCATCGGCGATGTCGTTCATCGTCGTGTTTTGCACGCCCTGCTTGGCGAATAGCTGCCGCGCAACGTCTATCATCTGTTCTCTGGTCTTGCGTTGAGATGCCATACCGCTTACTGCTGTCCTTACTTTTATTGTATAACGGAGCAAAGGTAGTCAAATTATCCGATACTACACACCTACACTATATCTGTGCATAATGCGCCAGAGGATACACCCTCTATACAGACAACGAGGGGAGGGCATACAGATGCCACTCCCCTCGATAGATATAAGTCGCTATAGTCGCAGATGTCTAGCGTAGGGTGCCATTTTGGGCAGCCTCGATCATCTCTGCACTAGGTAGGATGTAGACCTCTACACGGCGGTTTTCCCGACGACCTGCAGCCGTCGAATTGTCAGCAATAGGCTCATAGCTACCCTTACCAGTATAGCTCATACGACCACTATCTACGCCCTGGTTAGCGAGGAAGTCGAAGACGCTCTTGGCACGATTGACACTCAGAGGGTCGTTGACGCGATCCGAGCCCGTATTGTCCGTATGGCCGATGATCTGAATGTTGGTCTGGCCATTGCTGATGAGGTTGCGAGCGAAGGTGCGTAGCGCGTTCTGCGAGGCAGAGTTGAGGTTGGCAGAGCCAGTGGCGAAGAGGATACCACTGTCGAAGGTAACGCGGATAGCCTGTCCTTCATTGACCGACTCGACCTTGGCATTCTCCATCTGCTTCTCAAGCTCCTTCTTTTGCTTGTCCATCTTGTTGCCGATAAGGGCACCTGCGGCACCACCCACTACGGCCCCGATGGCGGCCCCAACGCCCGTATTGCCAGCCACATGACCTACGCCAGCACCGATAAGGCCACCTGCAGCAGCACCGATACCACCACCCTTGACTGCATTGCTAAGACCACAAGAGCTAACGAGCAGTGCGCTCATTAGGGCTATGGCAACTGTTTTCTTCTTCATACCTTTCTATTACGTATTACTTAGTTATAATCCAAATATCAAGGCACAAAAGTAACAACAATTCTTTACACCCACAACTCTCCCTTCTCTATAGGCAGACGCTTTGTGTATGCCAGCAGAGGCACGTTGTTGAAAGCGATCATTCAATATCGACCGAGGCGAAGATTGAATATCGACTGAGACGAAGATTGAATATCGACTGAGACAATCCTCGATAGGAGCCTCCACGGCGGTGATATGGCTGGTGTGGAGACAGAGGAGTAATGCGAGGGGGTATGCGTATTTGTTGTATCTTTGTGCCAACGGACAAAGAAATATGATCAACAGAGTACTCATTCGCACTCGCGCTCTGCAAGTGGCATACGCACACTATCATCGCGAGGAACAAAAACTAACGACGGCAGAAGCCGAGCTCAAGGTGAGCCTCGGGCGTACATACGACCTCTACCTCTATCTGCTACGCCTGCCCGTAGAGCTAACCGAGCGCTACAGACTACTCCAGGAGATACGTAGCCGTAAGCATCTCGCTACCGAGCGTGAGCGCAACCCCAATACTCGCCTCGTAGACAACCGCCTCGTGGCACAGCTAGCTAGCTGTGAGCCCCTCGATACGTGGTACAACGCCTTTGCCCTGTCGTGGGGTGAGGAAGACCTGCTTCTGCGCCACCTCATCGAGCAGATAGAGGCGAGCGACCTCTATGCCGACTATCTGGCGAGCGAGGTGTCGTTCGCTGGCGATAAGGACTTTTGGGTAAACGTCTTTCATCGTATCATCGCCCCCGACAGACTACTTGCCGAGTACCTCGAGAGCCAGAGCCTATACTGGGACAATGAGCTCGCACAGACCGAGAAG
Source organism: Porphyromonas sp. (assembly GCA_041854325.1). GTDB lineage: Bacteria > Bacteroidota > Bacteroidia > Bacteroidales > Porphyromonadaceae > Porphyromonas. Next base: position 16,513 of record JBHACB010000058.1, on the reverse strand, counting down.
ATAGAGTGTGAGGAGCATCCTGGCTGGGATGGCCTAGAGCAGGCTGTGTGCGATGCTCAGGGCACAGAGCAGTACTCGTCGCAGAGGCTAGAGCTGGGTAGTGTGGAGATCGTCAAGGACTTTGTAGAGAAGAGCCTACGCCGAGCGGAGGAGGGAGGCGACTTTGCCTCTGCTCTGCTACCTGCCTATCGCGATCACGACGACGAGGTCTTCGCCTCGCACCTCCTGCGTCAGCTGCTACTGGGCAGAGACAAGCATCTAGAGCTCATTGATCGGCACATCAGCGAGCGTTGGGAGCGCGAGCGTCTAGCCGATATGGATCTACTGCTCATACGTCTAGCCGTGGTGGAGTTTCTACACTTCCCCAATATCCCCACCCACGTTACTATCAACGAATACGTGGAGCTAAGCAAGCACTACTCTACACCCAAGAGCTGGAGCTTCGTCAATGGTATCCTCGATGCCATAGCCAAGGAGCTCAAGGCCGAGGGCAAGATCATCAAGCAGTAGCCTCCTCTCAAGCATTCACTTTCAATAAACAATAAGCAACTATGTTCACATTCATCATGCAGCAGGCAGGGCAGCAGCCCGAGGCCCCTTGGTGGCAAATGCCCCTTATGCTCGTCGCTATCTTCGCTATCATGTGGTTCTTCATGATCCGTCCACAGCAGAAGCGTCAGAAGGAGATCGAGCGCAAGCGTGCCGAGCTACAGAAGGGTAGCGCAGTCGTAACGGCTGGCGGTATCCATGGCAAGATCAAGGAGGTCAACGAGCGAGACTTCATTATAGAGATCGCCGACAACGTGCGCATCCGCGTAGACAAGGGTAGCGTATTTGCTGTAGCCGAAGAGACCAAGTAATACTGCCGTACATCGAGAGCCAGCGAGGCTATGCCGTAGCCTCCACCGAGCCTACGGCATAGCCCCGATGTGCGAGAGGCCTCTGAGAGTATATCTCCGAGACCTCATAGCTACAACTACCGCAGGGCACCGGCTCTGCATCAAATCAAGCGCAACGATGAAGCTCCGACTCAAGGTAGCCGACCCCAAGCGAAAGAAAGCGTCCTCGGCCGAGGGACGACGTAGTCTACGATGGATACGTCGCTCTGGTCTGATGACGTTCTTGGTCTTTTTGGCCTTATCGTTTGGCTTTTGGTTCCTGCAAAGCATGCAAAACGACGTAGTGCGTCGCATACACATCCCTCTAGCCATCTCTTCGCTCAATGCTAGCCAGGGGACTAGCGACAGCATTCCCGAGTACATAGAGCTGGAGGTGCAGGACAAGGGTATCGAGCACATACGCTACGCCTTCAATGGTCTCGATAGCATCAAGCTGAGTGCTTATGGCAATGGCAACGAGTACATCGGTATCACCGCCAAGGCACTCAGCGAGGCGATCAATGCCCGCCTGTCGCCCACGGCCAAGGTGCTACAGCAGTCGTTTCATCAGGTGCGTATCGGCCTCTATCGACGCGTCAGCAAGCGTGTCCCCGTGAGCCTTGCGAGCCCCGTACGCCCCGCTGGAGGTTTCACCGTTAGCCAGCTCGTGTATGCGCCCGACAGCATCACCATCTATGGTGAGCGCAGAGCTCTAGACTCTATTCGAGGTGTACGGCTGGAGGAGGTCGCCGAGGAGGGGCTACGCCAGCCCCTCTCCAAGAGGCTCGCCCTAGTGCTCCCTCGTGGTGTATATAGCGATCAGCAATATGTGTCTGTAGATATCCATATTGAGGAGCTGACGGAGCAGACCTTTACGATCCCGATCAATATCCTCAATCCACCGAGTCGGCACAAGCTCATACTCCTACCGAGCACCGCCACAGTACACCTCACCCTCCCTCGTTCGCGCTTTTCTGAGCTTACCGAGGCAGATGTAGAGGTGTCAGTAGACTATAGCGAGGCTCCTGTATCGGGAGATAGCTCATCATCTAGCCACCAGCTACAGCTAAGGCTGACCAAGGCTCCTGTGTGGGTAGTCGGCAGTCGCATCCAGCCCGAGAGCGTCCAGTACGTCCTAGAGGCCAACTAGAGGCATGGATACCAAGCATACCAGCATTATCACCCTAGGCATTACGGGAGGCATAGGCAGTGGCAAGAGCGTGCTATGCCGTATGCTCAATACCCTCGATATACCCGTATACGATACCGATAGCGAGGCCAAGAAGCTCTATGATACCGATCCTCTGCTTCGTGAGCAGATGATACAGCTACTGGGTGCAGAGCTCTACGATACCCCCGATGGTCGTCTCGACAGAGAGCGACTGGCCTCAATCATCTTTTGCGACAGCCACGCCATGCAGTCTGTCGTGTCGCTCGTACACCCTGCCGTACGCCGAGATATAGAGCGTTGGCGTAGCCTCGTGGCGCACGATGGAGTACGGCTCTGCGCTCTAGAGAGTGCCCTACTGCTCTCCTCGCCAGCTCTCTATGCCATGGTGGACTACAGTGTAGTAGTGGTCGCAGACTACGAGACACGCATAGCACGTGCCCTAAAGCGAGACAATAGCACTCGCGAGGCTATCGAGGCACGTATGCGCCATCAGATGTCCCAAGAGGCTATGTGTGCCGAGGCTCATTACATCATTCGCAATACCAACGAACCCCTCCTCCCACAGCTAGACGCCCTCCTCAAGGCGATCTCGTAGCTTGTACTCTAGGTGGATCCCTGTAGGTGCACGACTAGAGCGTTTGCCCTGCTATACTATACTCATAGGATGGGGAGCATGTACTCCTAGACTAAGATTTTTTTGTAATACTTCCATGTGATAATATGGGTAGAGTGTAAGGTTAGATACACTTTGCCTATTTTTATTTATATTGGTGCCATGTCTGTATTGGTATTTTGATTGATTATGCTTAATTTAGCCAGCGGATAATCAACGATCGCCCTCGAGGCATCACTAAATGGTAATTACGGATATGAAAGTAGGGTTATTTATTCCATGCTACGTCAATGCAGTCTATCCCAATGTAGGGATAGCGACGTACAAGCTACTGACCTCGCTTGGTCTGGATGTAGTCTATCCGCTTGATCAGACTTGTTGCGGTCAGCCAATGGCCAACGCAGGGTATCAGCACCAAGCCAAAAATCTTGCACTACGCTTTGAGAAATTGTTTGACGGCTTCGATGTTATCGTAGGGCCCTCGGCGAGCTGCGTAGCCTTTGTGAAGGAGAACTACGGCAACATTCTGCACGAGGAGAAGCATCTGTGTAAGACGCCAGGGCTCATTCGCGATGTTATCGAGTTCTTGCACGACGATCTCAAGGTAACTAGCCTGCCCTCTCGCTTCCCTCACAAGGTGAGCCTACACAACAGCTGTCATGGCGTGCGTGAGCTACACCTATCCAATCCCAGCGAACGTCATCTACCCTACATGAACAAGATACGCAACCTCCTAGAGCTCGTACAGGGCATCGAGGTCGTGGAGCCCGAGCGCATTGATGAGTGCTGTGGCTTCGGGGGTATGTTCGCCGTAGAGGAGCCCGAGGTGTCGGCCTGCATGGGACGCGACAAGGTCCAAGATCACATGAAGACAGGGGCGACCTACATCACAGGTGGCGACAGTAGCTGTCTGATGCACATGCAGGGAGCTATCGATAGAGAACACTATCCTATCCAGACTATTCACGCAATCGAAATCTTAGCAGCAAACTTATGAGCACTTCACATTCAATAGCGGCTGCCAAGTTTATGGCAGATATGCCACGTGTCAAGTGGCACGACCAGGCCCTGTGGTTCGTCCGCCAGAAGAGAGACAATATGAGCAAGCAAGTGCCCGAATGGGAGGCTCTGCGACAGCTAGCACACGACATCAAGCGGTACAACGTAACGCATCTCGATACGCTCCTAGAGCGTTTTGAGGAGAACGCTGTCCGCAATGGCGTAGTGGTACACTGGGCTGCCGATGCCCAGGAGCACAACCGCATCGTGCACGAGCTCCTAGCCAAGCACAACGTCAAGAAGCTCGTCAAGAGTAAGTCGATGCTTACCGAGGAGTGCGAGCTCAATGAATACCTGCACGAGCGCGGTATCGACGTCATAGAGACCGACCTTGGGGAGCGTATCCTACAGCTCATGGATGCCAAGCCCAGTCATATCGTGATGCCAGCCATCCACATCAAACGTACAGAGGTGGGTGAGCTCTTTGAGGAGAAGATGGGCACCGAGAAGGGTAACTCGGACCCCACATACCTCACCCATGCCGCTCGTGCCAACCTCCGCGAGCACTTCATCAACGCTGATGCTGCGATGACGGGGGGCAACTTTGCTATCGCTGAGACAGGTGAGGTGGTGGTATGCACCAACGAAGGTAATGCCGACATGGGCATGGCTTGTCAGAAGCTCAATATCTGCTCCTTCGGTATCGAGAAGGTGATCGAGAGCCTCGACCAGCTCGCTGTCTTTACTCGCCTGCTCGCACGCTCTGCTACGGGACAGCCCTCGACGACGTACACGTCGTCGTTTCGCAAGCCTCAGCAGGGAGGAGGTGAGCTCCACTTCATCATCGTGGACAACGGCCGCTCTCAGATCATTGCCGACAAGGAGCACGACAAGATCCTCAACTGCATACGCTGTGGCGCGTGTATGAATACCTGCCCCGTCTACCGACGCACTGGGGGCTATACCTATAGCTATTTCATACCAGGCCCACTAGGGATCAACCTCGGTATGCTCAAGAACCCCAAGGAGTTCTCGGGCAACGTGTCGGCCTGCTCACTTTGCCTATCGTGTAGCAATGTGTGCCCAGTGATGATCGACCTCGGTGAGCAGATCTACCGCTGGAGACAGAAGCTGGCACCTCTAGGCGTGGCCAACAAGGAGAAGAAGATGATGAGCTCGGGTATGAAGTTCTTGATGGAGCGCCCCAAGCTCTTCAATACAGCTCTCAAGATGGCACCCGTGGCCAACAGCATGCCTCGCTTCATGCTCTACAACAGCCTCAATGCTTGGGGTAAGCACAGAGAGCTCCCCAAGTTTGCCAAGCAGAGCTTCAACGAGTGGTGGAAGAAAAATCATAAGAAGTAAGTACAGCTATGTCACAGACCAAACAAAGGATACTAGACAATATCCGTCGATATACGCACGAGCGTGCTACACACCCCGATGTCAAGGGCTTCCAAGGGACTACCTACCCCGACAAGGTAGAGCAGTTTGTCAAGATCACTACAGCCGTAGGGGGTAGGGTGGTAGAGGTACAGGAGGGGCAAGACTATGGAGCACTGCTCCGCGAGCTCTATCCCGATGCTCAGCGCTTCATCAGCGACCTTGATCTCGGAGCTCTGCCCTGCACGCGCCCTAGCGAAGCCGGTACGGCTCGTGATATGAATGGTACCGACGTTACCGTGGTGGCATCGACGCTCGGGGTGTGCGAGAATGGCTGCGTGTGGGTAGAGCAGTATGAGGAGTGGAGAGCCCAGTTCTTCATCGCCGAAAACCTCGTCTTCATCCTCGACCGCAAGGATCTGGTGCACAACATGCACGAGGGCTATGCGGCCGTCAAGGAGCGCAATCCTCAGACACCATTCTCTGGCTTCATCAGTGGCCCAAGTAAGACGGCCGATATCGAGCAGTCGCTAGTGATGGGCGCTCATGGTGCTAGAGGGCTCACGGTGCTCCTCAAGTAGCTAGATCGGGGGCTATGCCCGAGGCATAGCCCCCCTCCATAAATATAAGGGACATAGGTGCGGTCCTAGAGGGCCGAACTGAATGTGTTTGTTGTTGTGTGTTGTGATAGAGGTTGTCTTGCCCCCATAGGCTATGGCAACCTCTTCACACATCCAAAGGCTTGGGGCAGTAGTCGATGTTTCTATACATCGGCTATTGCCCCAAGTGCTACCTAAGGAGGCTTATTGCCCTCCCTCTAGTCGTGTAATCCCTTGGAGCGTAATTAGTCGATTAGGTAGCTTGGCCTGTCCGTCTGAATGATGCGAGCACCGAGCGTCTGCACGAGGTAGCCGTAGGCACTATCGGGGCTATCGATAGCCATATCGTCGTCGTGCCCGCCAGCCATCGTGTCCCATAGGGTGTTGTACCAGATAAGGTGCTTGCTAGTCAGTAGCGTCTTGATGCGATGTGGTAGCTGACTGCTAGTAGCGTGTATAGTTCTTTCAAAAAGCCTAGGGTGAACGAGGCGGCACCCCTAGGGCGAACGCCTCGTTCGCCCTAGGGGTAAAAAGCGTCAGCCCTAGAGTGGGTATCCATATAGATGTAGGAGGGTAGAGAGCCCATAGCCACAGCTCCTTGGATATTCGTATGAGGGGGCTCTTGGTGTCTATACGTATGGGCTAGAGGAGGAGAGAGGCGACTAGGGTGAGGGGGCTGATGTCGAGCTACTGCTTTCGTAGTATGTGGCAGTTTTGTATCTTTGCTCTAGATGCCTAGAGAGGTGCACTGAGATGTGCGCAGTGGGTATGGATCGTGCTTCATCACTACTTTGTCTTATATGAAAGGAATGCGTATCGGGCTATTGCCCAAGATCATCATCGCTATTGTCCTCGGGGTACTGCTCGGGCAGGTACTTCCAGAGGCTGTGGTGCGTGTCTTCTTGACCTTCAATGGTCTCTTTAGCGAGTTTCTCAACTTCTGTATCCCGCTGATCATCCTAGGCCTCGTGGCAGTAGCTATCGGAGGGATAGGCAAGACCGCAGGGCGCCTGCTCTCGCTGACCGTAGCGATAGCCTATGGAGCGACACTCTTCTCGGGCTTCCTAGCCTATGCTACCTCTATGCTCACCTTCCCTAGCCTCATCGAGACGGCAGATAGCCTCAAGGATATAGCGCAGGTAGAGGGGCTACAGCCCTACTTCGCTATCGGCATACCTCCCGTGCTCAATGTGATGTCTGCACTCGTACTAGCCTTTGTCCTGGGGCTCGGCATGGCGTCACTCGACTCGCACTACCTCAAGCAGGCGTGTGGCGACTTTGAGCAGATCATCACCCGCACCATAGCCTCGGTGATCATCCCCATCCTACCGCTGTATATATTTGGCATCTTCCTCGGCATGACCTATACGGGGCAGGTGTACGACATCATCGTTGTCTTCATCAAGATCATCGGGGTTATCTTCTTGCTACATATCTTACTCCTCGTCTTGCAGTATGTGGTGGCGGGTATTGTGGTCAAGCGCAACCCCTTTCGCCTCCTGTGGACCATGATGCCGGCCTATTTCACTGCTCTGGGTACGCAGTCGTCGGCGGCCACTATCCCCGTTACGCTCGAGCAGACTCGGCGCAATGGCGTATCGCCCGAGATAGCTGGCTTCACGATACCGCTGTGTGCCACGATACATCTATCGGGGAGTACGCTCAAGATGGTGTGCTGTGCCATCGCTCTCATGATGATGATGGGTATGCCGATCGACCCACTACAGTTCTCGGGCTTTATCTTCATGCTTGGTATCACTATGGTGGCAGCTCCTGGTGTACCTGGAGGGGCTATCATGGCCTGCCTCGGTATCCTACAGTCGATCCTTGGTTTCGATGAGGGCAATCAAGCCCTAATGATCGCTCTGTATATCGCTATGGATAGCTTCGGCACGGCCTGCAACGTAACGGGAGATGGAGCTATCGCTCTAGTCGTAGACAAGCTTACGGGCAGGGCTACGCCTATGGGAGAGGCGATTGGGGAGGTAGGGGAAATTCATTAACTTTGCCCCACAGAACTACAGAAGATACAAAACGGATAATCAATGATGACTTCCAAAGAGATTAGAGAGTCGTATAAGGAGTTTTTTCGCTCCAAGGGACACCAGATAGTACCCTCTGCCCCCATGGTAATCAAGGGCGACCCCACGCTGATGTTTACCAATGCAGGGATGAACCAATTTAAGGATATTATCCTAGGGCATGCAGAGATCAAGTATCCGCGTGTGGCCGACTCGCAGAAGTGTCTGCGTGTGAGTGGCAAGCACAACGACCTCGAGGAGGTAGGGCACGACACCTATCACCACACGATGTTTGAGATGCTTGGCAACTGGTCGTTTGGCGACTACTTCAAGCGTGAGGCGATCGAGTGGGCATGGGAGTACCTCACAGGCGTCCTAGGTATGAACCAGGATAGGCTCTATGTAACCGTCTTTGAGGGGTCGCCTGCCGAGGGTCTTGAGCGCGATGACGAGGCCGCTGGCTACTGGGCTCAGTACCTGCCCGAGCACCGTATCATCAATGGCAACAAGAAGGATAACTTCTGGGAAATGGGCGATCAGGGCCCCTGTGGCCCCTGCTCCGAGATCCATGTCGATATTCGCTCGGACGAGGAGCGCGCCCAAGTCGATGGCCTAACGCTCGTCAACCAAGGCCACCCACAGGTGATCGAGATCTGGAACCTCGTCTTCATGCAGTACAACCGCAAGGCCGATGGTAGCCTAGACAAGCTCCCCAACCACGTTATCGACACGGGTATGGGCTTCGAGCGTCTGTGTATGGCCATTCAGGGCAAGACGTCCAACTACGATACCGACATCTTCACCCCCATCATTCGCTCTATCGCTACGCTGACGGGTACCGAGTATGGTGCAGATGCCAAGGCCGATATAGCGATGCGTGTCATCGCCGACCATATTCGTACTATAGCATTCTCTATTACCGATGGACAGCTCCCCTCCAACGCCAAGGCTGGCTACGTGATCCGTCGTATCCTACGGCGTGCCGTACGCTATGGCTACACCTTCCTAGGGCGCAGGGAGGCATTCATGTACAGCCTCGTGCCTGTGCTCATCGAGACGATGGGCGATGCCTATCCCGAGCTAAAGGCAGGGCGCGACCTGATCCAGAGGGTAATCAAGGAAGAAGAAGAGAGCTTCCTGCGTACACTAGAGACCGGTATTCGTCTACTGGATAAGAAGATAGAAGACGCTAAGGGGACTGGTGTCAGAGTCTTGGCTGGCGAAGACGCTTTCGTCCTATACGACACCTATGGCTTCCCCCTTGACTTGACGGCCCTTATCTTGGCAGAGCATGGGATGCAGGTAGACGAAGCAGGGTTCGATGCCTCGATGGCTCAGCAACGTGAGCGAGCTCGCAATGCCGCTGCTATCGATGCTGACGACTGGCAGGTGGTGCGCGAGGGCGATACGCAGTTCGTGGGCTACGACCTCACCGAGTGCGATACCGAGATCCTGCGCTACCGCAAGGTAAAGCAAAAGAACAAGGAGTACTATCAGGTAGTGCTTAGCTCTACCCCTTTCTATGCCGAGATGGGGGGGCAGGTAGGCGATAGTGGCTATCTGTCGGACGGAGAGGCTCGCTATGAGGTCTTTGACACCAAGCGCGAGAACAACCTCGCCGTGCACCTCATGAGCCAGCTCCCAGCCGACCCCAGTGCCCCTCTCATGGCGCATATCGACCTAGAGCGTAGGCATGCAGCCGAGGCCAACCACACGGCCACGCACCTCATGCACGAGGCCTTGCGCGAGGTGCTTGGCACTCATGTAGAGCAGAAGGGATCGTTCGTATCGCCCGAGGTGCTACGCTTCGACTTTTCGCACTTTGCCAAGGTAGAGCCCAGCCAGCTACGCCAGGTGGAGCAGATCGTCAATGCACGTATCCGAGCCAACTATCAGCGCGAGGAATACCGCTGTATGCCTATTGCTGAGGCTCAGGCTATGGGGGCTATGGCACTCTTTGGCGAGAAGTATGGCGAGGAGGTACGTGTGCTCAAGTACGGCACTAGCGTAGAGCTATGTGGTGGTACGCACGTACCTGCTACAGGCAGTATCGGCTTCTTTCGCATAGTGAGCGAGAGCTCTGTCGCTGCTGGTGTGCGCCGCATAGAGGCCGTTACGGGGGTAGGAGCCGAGACGCTCCTCTATAGTGTGGAGGACTCGCTCCGAGAGATTAAGGAGATCTTTCACAACAACCCCCAGCTCATCACCGCTATCAAGCGCACTATCGAGGAGAATGCAGACCTACAGAGACAGGCTCAGGAGTACGCTCGAGAGAAGACTGCCCAGTTCAAGGCTCATCTGCTCTCTCAGCGTAGCGAGATCAATGGAGTGCGCGTCTTCGTAGTTCAGGAGAAGATGCTTATCGATATGGTCAAGGATCTAGCCTTCCAGCTCGCTGGGGAGCTACAGGAGAGCTTTGTCTTCATCGGCGCTACCTCAGAGAGCACTGACAAGTGTAGCCTACTGCTCATGCTGAGCAAGGACCTAGTCGAGGAGCGTGGCTGGAATGCCTCGAGCCTCATCCGCTCTGCTGCCAAGCATATACAGGGAGGGGGTGGTGGTCAGCCTCACTTCGCCACCGCAGGAGGCAAGTCGCCCTCGGGTCTTGGCGCAGCTATCGAGCAGATACTCGCCGAGACGGTCAAGGCCTAGCACCATGATTATCGGGAGCAATATACTAGAGAGCAAGGCAATACCCCTCATCGGGGCATTGCCTTGCGATGCTATATACCTGCTGATCGACGAGCACATAGCCCAGGCTCATGCCTCTCGTCTGGCGCCTCTCTATGCCCTCTCTAGCACCTCTAGCCCCCTGACGATCGAGGGTGGTGAGGCATGCAAGAGCCTCGAGACCCTAGCACAGGTATGGACGTGGCTCGCCCATAGTGGTGCGACACGCCATAGCCTGCTCGTGGTGATAGGCGGAGGGGCCCTCCTCGATCTCGGAGGGCTGGCTGCCGCTACCTATATGAGGGGTATTGCCACAGTCAATATCCCTACGTCGCTACTCGCTATGGTGGATGCCTCAGTGGGAGGTAAGACGGCTATCGACTTCGCTGGCGTCAAGAACCTCGTAGGAGCTTTTCATCAGCCTCAGCATGTGTTCATCGATGTTGATTGGCTCGACACCCTGCCGATAGAGGAGCTCTACTCGGGCTATGGCGAGGTGCTCAAGACGGCACTCCTCTCGGGCGACAGCATGTGGAGGCGCCTCATGGATCTGGGCGACCCACAGGGGCTACGCCCGACAGACTGGATAGAGCTCGTGGAGCAGTGCGTCGCCTACAAGCAGGACATCGTGCACCACGACCCGTACGAGACGACAGGACTACGCAAAGTCCTCAACCTCGGGCATACCATAGGTCATGCTCTCGAGGCCTTAAGTATCGAGTCGCCTAGGCACCGTACCCTGCTTCATGGCGAGGCAGTGGCTGTGGGGCTCATCGTCGAGACCTACCTTGCCGTAGCTCTGCTGGAGACCCCTCGAGCCCTGCTCCGACAGCTCGTGGGGCTGTGTCGTGAGCTCTATGCGCCCTTCGTCTACACGTGTCGCGATTACCCTCGTCTGCTCGATCTGATGCGCCTAGACAAGAAGACTAAGGGGCGAACGATCTCTATCATAGCCCTTAGAGCTATCGGTGATGCTACCGAGATTACTATCGAGGATGAGGAGTTGCTCAAGGAGGCATTAGATTTTTATCGGGAAACCTTTGGTGGTTAGAGAAAATAGCATTACCTTTGCACTGCAAAAAGGGGGAAGCCCCCGAATGCTACGGGATGTAGCTCAGCCCGGTTAGAGTACACGTCTGGGGGGCGTGTGGTCGCTGGTTCGAATCCAGTCATCCCGACCGAAGTCAAGCCTAGTGATAGCGATATGCTCATCACTAGGCTTCTTGCTTGGATGTATGTAGATACGATGATGCCAATGGCAGAGGGGTAGGGTGTATGCACACCCTACCCCTCTCTGTGTCTATAGCCTACGCTTGGGCTAACGCTTCATAGCCCTATCCATCTCACGGCGGTCGTCGCGCTCCTTGAGCGATGCGCGCTTGTCGTACTGCTTCTTGCCTCGTGCAGGGGCTATGACCACCTTGGCAAGCCCGCGCTCGTTGATGAATATCTTGGTCGGTATGATCGTTATCCCAGGGGTCTGTACATACTCTTGGAGGCGACGTAGCTCTTTGCGTTGGAGCAGTAGCTTGCGCTCGCGTCGGGCCACGTGGTTGTTGTACGAGCCATATTGGTACTCCGATATGTTGGCATTCTTGAGCCACAGCTCACCTCGATGGAAGTAGCAGTAGGCATCCACAAGGCTAGCTTTACCTGCACGGAGCGACTTGATCTCGGTGCCTACGAGCACGATGCCGGCGGTGTAGAGGTCGAGGAGCTCGTAGTCGAAGGTCGCCCTCTTGTTCTTGATGACGACCTCTCGGCGGATGCTGTCTTTCTTATCTTTTTTCATTGTCAAAGCACTATCTAGAGCCCTACTGAGGAGCTTTGCGCCACAGGCTAAGGGCGAGGATTACGAAGATGAAGTTGGGCAACCATGCCGATAGCCACGGTGGTAGGCTACCATTGATGGCGAAGGTCGAGGTGATGGTGGTGAAGAGGATGTAGCCGAAGCTCATGGCTAGGCCGATGGCGATGTTGAGCCCCATGCCGTTCTTGACTTTCTTGGCCGAGAGCACAGCCCCGATGAAGGTCAGGATGAAGGCCGAGAATACGGCTGCATACCGCTTGTGTAGCTCTATGGCAAAGAGCTTGGCATTGCCCACTCCACGTTCGCTTTGCTTGTCGATATAGCGAGATAGCTCGGGCGCGGTCAGCGTCTCTACATCCTTCTCGGTAACGAGGAAGTCGGAGGGGGCTATCGGTATGATCGTATCGAGGCTCTCGCCCACCTGTAGATCCTCGTGATAGTCGCCAAACTGGCGGTGCCGATAGCCATAGAGCGACCACCGCCCGAGCGTGTCGTACACAGCTCGCTCGGCCGTGAGGCGTGTACGAATGTCGCGCCCCTCGAAGCTCTCTAGGGCGATGTCGTAGCCCGTCTTGTTGGAGGCACTATAGGAGCCGATGAAGAGGAAAGTACCTCGCTCTACCTCTACGTGTACGCTCTCGGCATACTCGATACGCTTGTTGCGGATGTAGGTGTTCTCAAAGTCGAAGCGCTGTTTGTTGCCTGGGGGGATGATGTAGTTGTTGAGCACGAAGGTGATAGAGCTGATCACCAAGGCCGATAGCAGGTAGGGTCTTAGCAGTCGCTTGAAGCTCATACCACTAGCCAGTATGGCGATGATCTCGCTATTCTCCGCCATTCGGGTCGTGAAGAAGATCACGGAGATGAAGACGAAGAGGGGGCTAAACATATTGGCATAGTAGGGGACGAAGTTGAGATAGTAGTGAAATACAATCTCGTAGAGCGTTACCTCGGGCTTGAGAAACGAGTCTATCTTCTCATTGATGTCAAAGACGATAGATACCGATATGATGAGCAGAATAGCAAAGAAGTACGTCCCTAGAAACGTGCGAATGATGTACCAGTCGATCAGCCCGACAAACCGACGGCGAGGCTGACCATGAGAGGGAGCCTGTGGTGTCGCGTCTAGTGAGCTAGTGGTGGGCTCTAGCTCCTCGGGAGTCTGTAGATCGTGCTCTTGCATAGGGTCTTATAGTCTGTGATCGAGCTGACGCACCATGCGTTCCTTCCATGTGCCGAAGTCGCCAGCGAGGATGTGCTCGCGGGCTTGGCCTACGAGGCGCAGATAGAAGGCCAAGTTGTGTATCGATGCTATCTGTAGCCCTAGGATCTCATCGGCTCTGACTAGGTGGTGCAGATACGCTAGTGTGTATTGGCTATCGACAAACGAATAGCCCTCCTCATCGATAGGCTCGAAGACGCGCGCCCACTTGGCATTGCGTATATTGATAGTGCCTCGGCTGGTGAAGAGCTGACCATTGCGTCCATTGCGGGTAGGCATGATGCAGTCGAACATATCCACGCCACGGGCAATATTCTCTAGCAGGTTGATAGGCGTCCCTACGCCCATTAGGTAGCGAGGCTTGTCGTGTGGTAGTATGCTGTTGGTGAGCTCTACCATTTCGTACATCTTGTCCGTAGGCTCACCCACGGCTAGCCCGCCGATAGCATTGCCTTCGGCGCCGAGAGAGGCGATATGCTCGGCAGCTCGCTGGCGTAGCTCGGGGTACACACAGCCCTGTACGATAGGGAAGAGGCTCTGATGGTAGCCATAGAGGGGCTCCGTCTCGTCAATGCGACGCATGCACCGCTCTAGCCAGCGCTCGGTCAGTGCTAGCGATCTCTGAGCATAGCGATAATCGGCATCGCCAGGACAGCATTCGTCGAAGGCCATGATGATGTCGGCCCCGATGGTACGCTCTATGTCCATGACACGCTCGGGCGTGAATAGGTGCCTAGAGCCGTCTATGTGCGAGCGAAAGGTAACCCCCTGCTCCGTTATCTTACGGCTATCGGCTAGGCTAAATACCTGATAGCCCCCACTATCGGTTAGGATAGGGCCGTCCCAGCTGTTGAAGCGATGTAGCCCCCCTGCCTCGCGCAGGGTGTCGAGCCCAGGGCGCAGGTAGAGGTGGTATGTATTGCCTAGTATGATCTGCGCCTTGATGTCATCGCGTAGCTCTGTCATATGTACCGCCTTGACACTGCCTACCGTACCTACGGGCATGAATATAGGCGTGCGGATAGTACCGTGGTCGGTGGTGATGGCTCCGGCGCGGGCTGCGGTCTGGGCGCAGGTCTTATCTATCGTGAATGAGAGCATAGTTCTCGCTTTGTCCTTACTATGTACAAGTCGTACAAAGGTAGTCATTTGCTTGCACTCCCTCCAAGTCCCCCTCCTGCCTTGGGGCTACTGCAAGGAAGAGGCCGCACCGTAGATACCTCTACGACACGGCCTCTCCCGACTAAAGGAAGGATTTGAGAAGAAAGAACTCTGTGCTAGCGACGGTTGGCTGCACTACGGCTACCTGGAGAGGCTTTCTCAGGGATATGCCCTGTGAAACGCTCCGCATGCCACTGCTTCTCGGAGAAGTTGAGGAACTCTGGCATACGCTGAGCTACTGTACGTACACGGAAGTGGGCATGCCCTACCTCGTCCTCACTAACGAGCGTAACCCTAGAGACAAACTTCGTCCAGTTATTGACACGCCCAAAGGGGTTGGCACTCGTCGCATCAATGACGCGCCTACGTCCAGAGTGTTTGGCGTGCTTCTGCACAAGGAGGAGAGCGTCGCTCCAGTTGAGGTTGGTAACACCAGCCTCAGGGAATATGGGATAAGCATGGCGATCACTATAATTATCCAAAGCGACAATGATTTGACACTCGTTATTATCTACGATCTTTTGCCAATCATAGCTTGACATTACATAATCTGGCTTAAAAACACCTTCGATGCCCCCTTTTTGATAATAGTACGTGGGGATTTCCGATGGGTTGCCTTTTTCGAGGAATGCATTACCTAGTATAATCATAGTTTTGCCTCCATCGAGAGCAGCCTTACCTCCTAGTTGTGCGTCTTGCCCCTTGATAAAGCGAACACGCTCGATACGATTGTCGTTATCCCAGTCTTCTTGTAGCCACTCTTGTATGCCGTGCCCTGTTTCTAGGTGGCTTCTGAACCCGAGACTATTGGGCTGGAAACTACTTTTTTGATTGTTTTTGAGCTGTAGCGAGATGAGAAGGGCCCTATGAGACTGAGTTTTTGAGTCAGCATCTCGGTCGGCAGTTCCCTCTGGCTTCTCTGGGTAGAAATGATTACGCTTCCACTCATTATACCTCTCCATTGCAAAGGGGTGAAAGAAGCAGTTATTACCCCCAGGATAGTTGGAGTGATGCCAATCACTCCATAGCGTACGGCGGAGGTTGGAGATGCGAGCTAGGGCATAGTTCTCTAGCAGTATGGGATCTAGATTGGGGTTGTAGAGCTCAATATACCCTAGGAAGTTAGGTTCACGAACCTCATTATGGTAAGGATGACTCAAGTCTACTCTGTGTCGATTGAGGAAGTATTCCGTGATCATAAGACCTGACTTAATCTTTACATTTCGGATGTAAAACTGCGAGTTTTCGGGTGTTTTTCTGAACGAAAGGTCGATTGTATAGCGATCCGTGAACTCTCCAACTCCATTTGTGTCAAATCGATCTCTGCTATTTAGGTCATGGTCCATAGTTGTGCGCTTTGCACTTACGAACGTGAAGCTAAGTGCATGTTCACCACGTGAGGCTCTTTCTGTGGGCATCACCCACATGTAGATAGGCATTGAGGCTTTTTGATCGGAGTTGATAGTGAGACGCTTGGGTAGGATATTAACTGTCTCGTTGTCGATATTGTCAATGACAGAGGGCTTGAATGCTGGAAATCTACCTTGATCAAGGTCAGAGTCATTTATATTGGTGAAGTCGAAATATCCACCAAAGGCAAACCCATACATCTCCTTATCTAGAGCCACGATGTCGGCTGGATACTGCGTTCTGTTCTCTAGGTGTAGAGATAGGAGTACCCCCATAGGTTGTATAGCAAGGCCTATATTCTTTATTGAATAGGATGAGCCAATTTTTTCACCCTCAACCTTAGTCCAAGGGAAGCCGAGAGGGATGTCCATATCTACCTTTTCTCCGACCGTTTTGGGGCTAGCTGGCATTACTTCCTTTACCTTATGTATAAGGCGTTTTTGGTTGTTGTGAGCATTGGTATCCTGTTCGCCTCCTCCCCAGAAACCAGAGATATACCACTCACCTCGAGAGAAATCTCCCCCGCGAGCTTGCACGTTTTGAGCGAATATTCTCATGGAGTAGCGACCAGTGACT
>JBHACB010000057.1:0-6835 GCA_041854325.1 Porphyromonas sp. | reverse complement strand
TCGGCCTAGGCCCTAGCGCACACAGCCTAGTGGATGGGGTACGTAGCCACAATGTAGCCTCTATACGTGCCTATGCCGATGCCCTAGCAGAGCGTCGGCGCGCCTGCGAGGTAGAGGTGCTCACGCCGGAGGAGGTTCACCACGAATACATCATGACGCGCCTAAGGACACAGTGGGGTATAGAGCTCGCACCCTATGTCGAGTGCTTCGGCTCCGATGCCCTCGAGGGTCTCCTCGGGCGAGCCGAGAGGCATCTGCATGGGGGGCGACTATGCCTAGAAGGGGGGCGACTGCGCCTAACGCCTAAGGGTATCTTCACCTCAGATGCCATTATCGTCGATCTATTCGACTAGGTCTACGTCACCGCATATTAGGATAGCACCACAGGGGGCAGAGGATACGATCCTCTGCCCCCTGTGGTGCTCTATGTGGAGGGATGCCTCTCGCTAGGGCTACTCGCCGATGAAGCGCATAGGCACTGATGCTCCTCCTAGGGTAGCCCCTGGGGCTGCACCTCCGATGAGGGCATACTGCTGACCATAGCGCAGTACCTCGATACGGGCCTTGTGGATAGGGTACAGAGTATCGCCACGACGTAGGTGGATGTCGAAGGTCTTGTTGTCTTGCCCTATCTGCACGACGAGCACACCCTTGCCTACACCGGTGTCGAAAGCGCGATCGAAGAGCTCTATCACCTCGGCCTCGTCGAAGAAGATCTTGGCTCCATAGGGCACATCATCGACGACCCAGTCCACGCCCATCGCCTTGGGGCGTGCACGTAGCTCTATCTGCTGGAGCGATTCACTACGGAAGACCTCACCATTGGTAAACTCTATCCCACGCAGACCTACCCGCCCCTCGATAGTATCCTGAAGTACTACATCAAACTGATAGTCGAAGCGCTCGGCATACCTATCCCACAGATCGTAGGGCATATCGTCCTCGCTATAGCTCTCGAGCCTAGTGTGTGCATACTCCGTGGCGATACGTCGGGCGAAGAAGTCGTCCATCGTCTTGATGTCGTCCTCTATGGGTAGGCCGAGCTCTCTGGGGGTCAAGTAGATCTGATCGCACCGAAACTCGTCTACGAACACCGCACGCCCACGCCCCAGCAGATGTAGCCAGACGCGCCCTCCAGGGAGCATCGAGAGGATGAAGGTATTGTAGGTGGTGTGGGTGAGTACATCGGGCTTACGCGAGTCGAACGCTACGAAGTAGCCATCGGTGAAGAGCTGTAGGATGCGTGCCTGCTGCTCGGGGGTGAAGTGTATCTCCTTGCTGTACACCTTGCGGTCGGCATACGACAGCCAAGTGGTCTTGAAGCCGTAGGGCAGGGGGAGCTTGGCCTCGAGGTTGTCGAGGAGCTCTATCGATGAGCGGTGTGCGATACCCTGCCCTAGGCGTGTATGCGCTATGGGGAACTCACCAGCCTCCCCAAAGAGGAAGCAGGTCTGCTGCGATTCGGCTGGGAACAGCAGGGGTGCTGTGGCTCCGATGGTCCAGTAAAACTGACTGTTGTCGTCGCTGGGGCGATCGGACCGCCTGGATTGCCCCGAGCATCCCCCGAGTAGGCAACCCAAGAGGGTCGCCGAGATCGTCCCTCCAACGAGTTTTCCTAGTGCTCCTATCATAACGACAAGTAGCTATTTCTTTTGTTCTCGCACGCTACGGCCCGTATGCAGTGGCCGGTAGAAGCGTTATATCTATGCGCGATGCAAGGCGTGGTAGTGTGCTGGCCTCGCCCTACTATCAACACAAAGATACACAACTATCTGATATCTTCACTCTCTCGCCCCGTGCTATCGACAGAGCCGACAGTGGCGTGATAGAGCACCACAGGGCGAGGTCTTCGGGAGCTATGGGATAGGCGAGGTCGCCTGCGAGGTCGGCCACAACGGCTCGTAGCATGATGTAGTCCATGCCACGGTGGTGCTCATCTAGGCGCATGGCCTCCTGACCCCACAGACGCCAGTAGCTGTGCAGGTACTGCTCGACGTAGGGCTCGTCGCTCTGCCAGGTGCCGTAGGGGCTATCGCCCTCTATGTAGATACGCCTATGCTCGCCCTGCCATATGCCTCGTGTGCCCTGCACCTCGTAGTCGAGGCTACGAGGGCGTGGCAGTGTGGTGTCGTGCGTCAGGCGTATCAGGATGCCCTGCTCCGTCTCGATGTGCGTGGATATGACGTCGCCCGTAGCGATAGAGATGGGGGGGCCACCGCGGCGTGCTATGTAGTCGCCCAGACCGAGGGCGCGCGAGGCGAAGGAGGTCAGGTAGGTCGCCCTATTGCCCCTACCGAGCGAGGCATAGAGCCCGATAGGGGCTAGGCCGTGTGTGGGGTAGAGGTCGGCATTGGTCGTGGTGTAGTAGGGAGCACGCCACTGCCCCTCGCCAGGCGTCTGAGCAAAGCCACCATCGGCACCGACGAAGAGGTGTCGGAGGTCGTGCCTATAGCCTCCGCAGAGGGAGACGAGGTCGCCAAAGAGGCCTGCCTGTACCATGCCCTGCACGGCAAGGCACTCGCGCATGAAGACAGCATTCTCGAGCGGATAGATACGCTTGCCCTGCGCCCTGCCTAGCTCTATGAGATGAGTGTACTCGCCCAGCACATCGCCTCCACGTATCTCTAGGGCTACGTGCACTCCCCTACGTAGGGCATGCTCGGCCTGTGGCAGATGGCACTGCCAGGGCGAGGCGATCACCACGAGGTCGGGCTTCGCCTCCTCGATCATACGCCTATAGTCGTCCGCCCCTCTATCGTAGCACAGAGACGGAGGATACTCGGGTCGTAGGGCAGGGTCGGCCAACCCTACGACCTGATACACGGGCATCTGGCTCAGTAGCTGATAGAGGTAGTGCCCCCTATAGCCTAGGCCGATAATGCCTACCCTAATACACGGATGTGATATGTTCATACGGACATACTCTCGATAATACACGGCATACAGCAGGCTCTAGGTGCCATGTGTGCACCCCTAGAGCCTCTCTAGCCTAGGGCAAATATACAAATTCTCTCCCCCTGCCCCAAGCACCGCCTCGAGGCTCCTCACGATGCCCTAGGGTGATCGCCCCATTCACCCTAGAGGGGCGAGTCGGCATCTGTAGGGTGAACGGGGCGATCACCCTAGGGCTAATGGCTAGGCCCCCTAGTCCCTAGCCTCGGGAGAGAGGGACGACCAACGAGAAAAGTCGCTATCTTTGTGTCAAACCACCCAACGACCGACTGCATATGCTAGTAAACTTTACCTGTGGCAACTATCGCTCGATACGCGATGAGCGAACCCTAAGCATGGAGGCGGCCTCAATACACGAGCTCGAGGAGGCTGTGTGCCACTGCCAAGGCAGGCGCTACCTCCCCGTGGCCGTACTCTATGGAGCCAACTCGAGTGGCAAGAGCAACGTACTGCGAGCCCTCGTGATGATGCGCCAGCTGGTACTCGGCTCCGTACGCCTCAACCCCGAGGACAAGCTCGACCACGAGCCCTTTGCCCTAGCCCTAGGGAGCGAGGCGAGGGCTACGATCTTCGAGATACAGATCTGCCAGGAGGGCGTATTCTACCGCTACGGCTTCGCCTACACCCGCGAGAGTATCGAGGAGGAGTGGCTCTACCGCTGGGTGGGCGACGACGAGGAGGAGGAGCTATTCGACAGAGAGGGGCAGAGGCTAACGCTCTCCGAAGCCTTCCCCGAGGGCATGGGCAAGGAGGAGGCCCTAGCCCCCAACCGCCTCTTCCTCTCGCTAGTGGCACAGCTCAATGGGCGCACGTCGGGACAGGTGATGCGGTGGTTTCAGCGGTGCCACTTCATCTCGGGTATCAGTAGCGATAGGTACGAGGAGTTTACGCTCAGTATGTTTGACAAGCAGCTCGCTGGGCATAGGGAGGCCATGCAGTTTCTCAAGTATATGCAGCTGGGCTTCGACGACCTCGTGGTACGCGAGCAGACCCTCACCGAGGAGGCACTCGACAGCGCCCTCCCCCCCTCGCTACGCACAGCTCTCATCCAGGAGCTCAAGGGGCGCACCACCCTAGAAGCCCTCACCACGCACCAGGTGTATGACGAGACGGGCGAGCCCGTGGAGACGCGCCTCTTCATCAAGGACGAGATGGAGTCGGAGGGCACCAAGAAGGTGATCGAGATGTCGGGGCCTATCTTCAATGCGCTACACAAGGGCGATATACTCGTCGTCGATGAGCTAGATGCCAAGCTACACCCTATCCTGACGCGTAGCATTATCAAGCTCTTCATGACCCCCGAGCTCAACACCAAGGGCGCACAGCTCATCTGCGCCACACACGACACCCACCTGCTCAACCCCGAGCTCCTGCGCCGCGACCAGATATGGTTTACGGAGAAAGACCGCACCGAGGCGACCGATGTGTACTCGCTCGTGGAGTTTCGCCACCACCCCTCGGCACAGAGCATCGAGCACGACTATATCAACGGACGCTATGGGGCTATCCCCTTCATCTCTGGCTTCGTATCACCCTGGGAGGATACCTCCTCGCCCAATGCCGACACCCTATGAGACGCCGACGACAACCCAAAGCCCCCCGACGACGCTCGCAAGACTGCCGCTCATACATCATCCGCTTCCTCATAGTGTGTGAGGGGCAGAAGACCGAGCCCAACTATTTTCGTGCCCTCGTCAAGCACAACTCCTCGGACGTCCTCGAGATGGATGTCGAGGGGCTAGGCTCCTCCACCTGCACCCTGATACGCCGCGCCGTGGAGCTACGCGAGCGTTACGAGCGCGAGCGCTTCCTGAGGTACGACCGCGTGTGGGTGGTCTTCGACAAGGACGACTTCATCGACTTTGACGAGGCTATCGAGCTGGCGGCCGAGCACGGCTACGGCTGTGCGTGGTCCAACGAAGCCTTCGAGCTCTGGTACTACCTCCACTTCCGCTACCTCGATGCCCCGATAGGTCGCTACGACTACATCACTCGCATAGAGCGTGAGGTGCGCGAGCGCACCCACAACCGTGGCTATCGCTATCAGAAACGCTCGCCCAAGACCTTCTACATCGTCAATAAGCACGGGAGCCAAGAGCTAGCCATGGCTAGTGCCCGACGGCTACGTGAGTACTTCGCTGACTCGGGGCTCCCCTACAGGGAGTGGAAGCCCTGCACCACGATAGACCAGCTCGTCACAGAGCTCGAGAACCCCGAGCTCGTACACCTGCTCCCCTAGGGCCGTGTACATCTACCCTACTGCCTGTGCATAAGTCGCCCTACCACTGTGCATAACTCTGCCTCCGCTCCCCCTCCCATGCGACGCCTCGCGCACAATACTCTCTTCGTATTCGTGCGCCTCGTCTGCGTCCTAGGTATCACGCTCTACACCTCGCGGGTGGTCTTCGGTGCGCTCGGGGCTGTGGACTTCGGGCTCTTCGTCCTGATGTGGGGGCTGGTCTCTTCGTTTGCGTTCTTCTCTGCTGCCATGGGGTCTACACTACAGCGCTATCTAGCCTTCGAGCTAGGGCTGGGTAGGCAGAGGGAGGCAGGGCAGGTCTTCGGCATAGGGCTCTCGATGCACCTAGGCCTAGGGCTACTAGCCGTAGTGGTGGGCGAGGTCATAGGGCTATACCTCCTCTACCACAGGCTAGAGGTGCCGAGCCAACGCCTTGGGGCGACCCTCCTAGCCATGCAGGTGATGATGCTGGGGCTCGTCCTACAGCTCGTGGGGCAGGCCTATGAGAGCGTCCTCATAGCCCGCGAACACCTCAAGGTGTATGCCTGGGTAGGTATCCTAGA
Source organism: Porphyromonas sp. (assembly GCA_041854325.1). Lineage (GTDB taxonomy): Bacteria > Bacteroidota > Bacteroidia > Bacteroidales > Porphyromonadaceae > Porphyromonas. Next base: position 1,081 of record JBHACB010000057.1, on the reverse strand, counting down.
GGCTGTGCTCAAGCTGTGCGTCGCCTACCTCGTAGTGGCTCTACCTGGCGATAGGCTAGTGAGCTATGCCTGCCTCTTCGTACTCAGCATAGCCCTAGCACGCCTAGTACCAGCCCTCGTATGCCGTCGCCTCTACCCCGAGAGCCGTGTAGGCCTACGCTGGCAGCGTACACTAGGCCTACGTATGCTGGGCTTCGGGGGCTGGAGTAGCCTCTCCTCGGCCGTGTGGCATATCTGCCAGCAGGGCACTGACCTGATGCTCAATGTATTCTTTGGCCCTATCATGAATGCCGCTAGAGGTATCACAGCACAGGTGAGCTCGGCCGTGGGCAACGTCTCGCTGGGCTTCTTCACCACCATACGCACGCAGATCGTGGGGCGCTATGCCTCGGGCGATAGAGCTGGGTTCGTGCGCCTCATCTACAGCTACTCGCGCTATGGGTGCTATGTACTATGGCTACTGATACTGCCTCTAGGCCTACGCATGGACTATATCCTCGACCTATGGCTAGGCACAGTGCCCGAGCACACCAGTACCCTAGCTCTATGGGCGCTACTCTACACGCTCGTCAATGCCCTCGACACACCGCTATCGCTAGGCATACAGGCCACAGGACACCTGCGCTGGCATGTGCTAGGGGGTAGCCTCGTCTCCCTCGTAGGGCTACCAGTGGCCTACATCGGGCTGGGGCATGGTGCCGAGGCTGCCTTCGCCCTAGAGATGCTCGTCTACACTCGCCTAGCCTATACGGCCGTGAGCTTCGTGGCTCTCGATCGCCTCGTAGAGCTCTCGTGGGCAGACTACAGCCGGCAGACCCTAGTGCCTATAGCCCTAGTCTGTGGGCTATCGGGAGCCACTATGCTAGCCCTAGATACGACTATCCCCAGCACCCTAGTGGGTCTGGGGATAGTCGTGGGGCTGTGTAGCCTCGTAAGCGGTCTGCTCATCTGGTGGCTAGGGCTAGAGGCAGGCGAACGCGCTACACTGCGCAGGCTACTAGGCCACTGGCTCCGCTTGGCGAGGAGAGGCTAGTAGGCTATCTTGTCGAGGATGCCCGTCAGATAGGCCAGACAGATGCCG
>JBHACB010000056.1:0-24049 GCA_041854325.1 Porphyromonas sp. | reverse complement strand
GAAGGTGAATGGCAAGTGGACTCAAGGTGAGAACAAGTATGCCATCGCTCACCTCGACTTCATGTTCGATGTGGTGAACTACTTCTCTCCCTACAAGGAAGATCGCTTCTTCCACCTCATTCCCTTCGTGGGTGGTGGTGCAGGCTATCGCTGGGATGGCAACCGCCTCAACAGATCGGCCACCAACGACTGGTCTCCCTCGGTACATGCTGGTCTTCAGCTCAAGTTCCGCCTATCGAAGCGTGTAGACCTCAATATCGAGGGTCAGGCTATCGCTCAGGACTTCCGTCTAGGTAGCCTCATCATCGATGACCGCTCTGAGTGGCGCGGTGCTATCGCTACCCTTGGTGCTAGCCTCACGGTACACCTTGGCAAGAAGGAGTTCACGCCTGTTACGCCCGAGGATCCTGCTCTCCTCGCTGACCTCAATGGCAAACTCAACGCCCTACGCGCTGAGAATGCAGAGCTCCGCAAGCGTCCTACGCACTGCCCCGATCCTGTTGTTCCTCAGGTAGAGGGTGTAGCTGTTGGCAACGTTGTTTACTTCCGCCTCGATAGCGACAAGGTAGACGCCAACCAGCTCATCAACATCCGCAACATCGCTGAGTACGCCAAGAACAACACGGAGACGCTTACGCTCGTTGGTTATGCTGACCGTCAGACTGGTACGCCCGACTACAACTACAAGCTCTCTGAGCGTCGTGCCAAGGCTGTGAAGAAGATCCTCGTAGAGCGTTATGGCATCTCCGAAGACCGTATCAAGATCAGCTGGGAAGGCGATCGCGTACAGCCCTACAACACGAACGAGTGGAATCGTATCGTGATCATGAGCGCTGAATAATTCGCACTCCCTCATCACTCCAATGTAGGCTACCGCGGGGCTCACCCCTGCGGTAGCCTCTTTTGTGCCCTCTACCGGTACTCGATCCTCGCGAGACACAGAGCGACATGGCCTCTACGATATACGCCTATAGATTGGGGAGGGTGGCGTGTTTTTGATTACCTTTGTGGTGCTTTTGGCGCATTTGATATTGTGATGAAGTCGAAGATAGAGTTCAAACCTCGTGTGCTTGATGCCTTCGTTGGCTATTCGTCCAAGGCATTTACCTCTGACGCCATGGCTGGCGTTATCGTAGCTATTGTGGCAGCCTTGCCTCTGGCACTGGCCTTCGCGATAGCTAGCGGTGTATCGCCCGAGGTGGGGCTACTCTCTGCCATTATCGGGGGGCTCATTATCGCTGTGCTCAGTGGCTGCAAGGTGCAGATAGGAGGGCCTACGGGGTCGTTCATCATCATCGCCTATAGCGTCGTGCAGACCTACGGCATGCCAGGGCTTGTCGTGGCTACGCTCCTCGCTGGTATCATGCTGCTAATTATGGGGGTTACGGGGATTGGCTCGCTGATCAAATATATCCCATTCCCTGTAGTGGTAGGCTTCACTGCTGGGATGGCCGTGATTATCTTCTCCACACAAATCAACGAGCTCCTAGGCCTCGGGCTGACGGGCGTCCCTGCCGACTTCATGAGCAAGTGGGATCTCTACATCTCACATGCACACCATGTCGACTGGCCGACCCTAGCGGTAGGCCTGGGCACGGTGCTCCTCATAGAGCTAGCTCCTCGCATCACCCGAGCCGTGCCAGGCTCACTCATCGCCTTGATAGTAGGTACGCTCGTAGTCTATCTGCTACGCACACAGCTGGGGATAGATAGCATCGCTACTATCGGGGATAGGTTCAGTATATCGGGTAGCCTTCCTCCACCCTCTATCCCTCGCCTCGACTTCTCTGCGGTCGCAGCTCTGGCTCAGCCCGCCTTCTCCATCGCCATACTAGCCGCTATCGAGAGCCTACTGACGGCACGCATTGTAGACGGGCTAATCAGCGATAGACATCATCCCAACACCGAGCTCATCGCCCTAGGGGTGGCCAACGTCTTCACTCCTCTACTTGGTGGGATGCCCGTAACGGGAGCGACAGCTCGCACCATGACTAATATCAACAATGGAGGGCGTACGCCTATGGCAGGTATTATTCATGCCATAGTACTCCTGCTGTGCTTCCTCTTCTTGATGCCTCTCGTATCGTACATCCCTATGGCTGGGCTGGCTGGTGTGCTGGTCGTGGTATCCGTCAATATGAGCGGTTGGCGCACGATACGCAATCTGATGCGTGGGCCACGTACCGACGTCGTGGTGCTATGGATCACGTTTGCCTTCACGCTACTCTTTGACCTGACTTTCGCCATTGAGGCAGGGCTAATGCTCTCGATGCTTTTCTTTATCAAGCGTATGATCGATAGCACGCATATCAATGTGTCGCGCCATCAGCTCGACCTCGCCCATAGTACGGACGATATACGCCATACAGATACCGAGCTCCTAGACCTACCCGAGGGGGTGGAGGTGTACGAGATAGAGGGGCCATTCTTCTTCGGTGTCGCCAACCACTTTGAAGAGCTGATGTCCAACGTCTCTGGAGGCCGTGTCCCTAGGGTGCGCATCATACGCATGCGCTTCGTCCCATTCATGGACACCACCGCTGTGTACAACCTCGCAGAGCTGTGTCGCAACTCCTCCAAGCAGGGCGCGCGCATCATACTCAGTGGAGTCAATCCGCTCGTACGCAACACGCTACAGCAGACACACGTCACGGAGATCATAGGCGAGCAGTACATATGCGCCGATATACACGAGGCACTCGACAAGGCCAAGCAATACCTAGAGCATAGCCAATCTGGATCAATAGAATAGATGAAAATAGGATCTGTAGACTTAGGACCACGCCCACTACTGCTCGCACCGATGGAGGACGTTACGGACGTTGCCTTTCGGCTGCTATGCAAGCGCTTTGGGGCGGATATGGTCTATACCGAGTTTGTGAGTAGCGACGCCCTCATCAGAGGAGTGGCAGGCACCACGCGCAAGCTTACGATCGACCCCGAGGAACGCCCTGCCGCGATACAGATCTATGGCCGTGAGGTCGAGGCTATGGTCGAGGCTGCCAAGATCTGCCAAGAGGCAGGCCCCGATGTCCTAGACCTCAACTTTGGCTGTCCCGTCAAGCGTGTCGCGGGAAAGGGTGCAGGTAGTGGCATGCTTCGATGCCCCGATCTGATGGTGGAGATAGTACGCGCCATAGTGCGTGCTGTCGATATACCCGTTACTGTCAAGACACGCCTCGGCTGGGATCACGATAGCCGTATCATCGTAGAGCTCGCTGAGGAGCTCCAAGACTGTGGCATACAAGCCCTAACCATACACGGACGCACTCGAGCACAGATGTACACGGGGCAAGCCGACTGGACGCTCATAGGGGCCGTCAAGGACAATCCTCGTATGTATATCCCTATCATAGGCAATGGCGATATCACCACTGGCGAGGAGGCCAAGCGTGCCTTCGATACCTATGGTGTCGATGGCGTGATGGTGGGGCGTGCCTCGATAGGTCAGCCCTGGATATTTGAGGAGATGAAGCATTACATGGCTACGGGTGAGGCGTTGCCTGCCCATGCGCCTTCGTTCTACATCGATGTGCTCCGTCAGCAAGTGGATAGCAACATAGCCAAGCTCGATGAGCGTCGAGGCATACTACATAGCCGTAGGCATATAGCTGCGAGCTCGGTCTTCAAGGGGATCGACCACTTCAAGCCCATACGCATAGCGATGCTAAGAGCTACGACTCGTGCCGAGCTGATGGAGTGGATCGACAGGGCTGAGGAGATGGTATGCAATCACCGCGCTGCCACGGGCGTTGGGTAAGAAAGGGCTACCAAACAACTACAAATAAGATAGTAACACAAGGATAGACGATGAACAAGAAGCTAATCAACCCCCTGCTAGGGCTTGCGCTCCTAGGCCTAGGGGCGACAGCCTGCTCCGATGGGCAGAAGCAATTCGTAGCCGAAGGGCATGTAACAGGAGCCTCAGGGCAGATGCTCTACCTCGAGGAGGTCGGCACCGGCAACGTCCTAAGCCTCGACTCTGCTCTGCTCGATGCCGATGGGGCGTTTCGCTTTGCTCGTGAGGGAACCTATTACCCGATGTTTTACCGCCTGCGTCTAGGCAATCAATCTATTCCGTTCGTAGCCGACTCGGTTACGCATATCGTTATCAAGGCCGATGCCCCCACATTTTTCACGAGCTACACGATCGTGGAGGCCGACCAGCCCAACCACCAGATACGAGAGATCTCGCACCTGCGCCATCGTACCGACACACAGATCGATAGCCTACTGGCCGAGTACAATGCCAATCGCATCGACCTCCATGCGGCACGTACTGGTGTCGATTCGCTGGCAGGCGCACTCAAGCAGACCCTGATGCAGCGCTACATCTTCACCGACCCCAAGAGCCCTGCGGCCTACTTCGCTCTCTTCCAGCGCAAGGGGGAGGGAGCCTACTTCTCTGCTGAGGAGATAGGCGACGAACGAGCTTTCGCGGCTGTAGCCACGGCCTACGATCTCTACTATGCTACTGCGCCCTATACTCCATTCCTCAAGGATCTCGCTCTGCGTGCTATAGCCCGTAGCCGTGCTCGTCGCTCATGGGAGCGTGCCGCTGCCGACATGCCCGACAAGGTGAAGGAGGTGGCCTTCCCCGAGATCGCCCTAGCCGACAAGTCGGGTCAGACGCAGAGCCTCACGGCCCTCGTAGGCCAGGGGCCCGTACTCCTGAGCTTCACGGCCTATCAAGCGCAGTGGTCTCCTATGCTCGTATCCACGCTCCGCGAGATACAGGCCAAGCGCCCTGATCTGACGATCTACGAGGTGTCGGTCGATGGGGATGCCTACTACTGGCAAAATGCTACGCGCAATCTATCGTGGATCAGCGTCAATGATCCCGAGGGCAAGTCGCTCGTTGAGTTCAACGTGCAGAGCTTGCCAGCTTTCTTCCTCATTGAGGGAGCTACCGTCAAGCGCCTAGAGAGCCCCGAGGAGGTACTCTAGCCCCGAGGGCGACCGCTAAACACTACGAGGCTGTGCTACGGACCTATACCCTAGGTCTGTAGCACAGCCTTTTGCTTGCTAATGGGTTGAGCTTTTTGATCATTTTTGCCCTGCCCTAGTATTGCATTTATGGCTACCAATTTGTATCTTTGAATGCATTCAGACACAAACAACGACGTCAGGATATCTTTTTGATCATTATCAATAAATATATTCAACAGGATTATTCTCGTTTTCTGTTTTTGTCAGGATGATATAGATAGGGTTATTAAGATGTGTCTCGATTTATCTCGCGCGACGGAGTCCTAGAGATCTCTTTGCCTAAAGGAGGCCGTGGCGTTGTGTGATATCAAGAAAAGCTAGTCCGAAAGTCGGGCTAGAGGATATGTTCAACTTTTCTTCAGTAAAGAGCTTATGATTTGGAGATTTTACCAACTACTGTTGCTGGGATCGATGCTCGTATTGGGGGCTTGCCAGCAAGATGTGCGCGAAGAGCCGTTCTTGCGCCTGTCAGAGCAGACAGCAGAGTCCCTAAGGCTATCATCGGAGGCAACAGAGCAGTATGTAACGGTGGAGACGAACCAGGGCAGTTGGCAGGCTGTATGCCATGCCGACTGGCTGTCGGTATCGCAGCCCAAGAGCAGTACACTCGCCCTATCGGTGCAGCGCAACGATGGTACCGAGGCCCGTACAGCCGAGGTCGTGATACTAGCTGGAGGGCTAAGCCGCAAGGTGCGGATCGTACAGGCGGGGCAATCGCCCTCTCTAGTAGTGGATCAGCAGGAGTACCACTTTGGGCAGTGGGCCGAGGAGTTTGATATAGCGGTCAATACCTCGACGAACGACTGGCAAGTCGTCTCAAGTGCCGACTGGCTACAGGTGGAGGCACAGCCTCATCTGTCTCGCATGGTGGTACGTGTCGAGGCCAACTCCACCTACGACGCTCGTCAAGGGACGCTCACGCTGACCTACGCTGGTGGTACTGCTCCTGTAGAGGTACACGTATATCAGGCAGCGCAGATGTCTTACTACTTCCCCTTCTGTGAGTGGGGTAAGAATTTTGAGACCTTCGGCAAGAGCGAGCTCGCTCGTCGTAGCCTCCTCGTAGATAGCCCCGCCGAAGCCCAACAGGTGAGCGCAGCCAAGCCTTTCTACATCTTCGAGACAGGTAGCAAGCTCTTCCCTTTTGTCAAGTATGAGATGCTCAACATCCCTACACGTTCATTCCTCTTCCGTATCATCATGCTTGCTGCCAACGATGGCGTGGTGCGCAGCGATGAGTTTGCTTCGTTTGTCCAGCAGGCAGGCTATGTGCAGGCTACTCGCTACACTACTAGCGATGGGTACCGCGAGCTCTATATCAATAGTACAGCAGGGATACGCCTACAAGTAACGGTCAAGGGGACCTCGGCCGAGCTCTGCTTTACTCCGGTGATAGCTCAGCCCCAGGCTTATCCTACGCTTAGCTCGCTGTATCTAGGCAATACCGACTTTGGCACAGCCAACAAAGCCGCAGTGAGACAATCAGAAGAAAGCAATGGAAGCGAATACAGCTCATACTGGACGAGCACCTATGTGCAGCGTACCAAGTCGAACGTTGTCGTCTACCTAGGACGCGAACCCTACTATATGCATTCATACATCTTCACCTCCAAGCATATCCTAAGGCAGTCGTCGCACTTCACCGACGACCTCCACCTAGGTATGTACAAGTATGCCAATCTGTACTACCTAACTCGGGAGTTTGAGGAGCTACTAGCCCGCGAAGGCTTCCGGCTACTAGACGTCAATACCCTTGACAATAGCTATATCTATGTCAATACGGACAGAAGTCTGGGTCTGTGGATCTACAACGCTTCGTGGAATGACGAGCCTGTGCTTGCCTACAATGTATTACCCATCTAAATGGTTGAACCTATGGTAAAAGAACTAAGATCCCTGCTACTACTGCTAGTAGGCAGTCTGCTGATACTCTCGGGGTGTCGCGAGCAGGAAGAGATCAAGATACTCGAGCTCTCGAGCTCTAGCCTCGAGCTTACAGCAGAGCGGCAAGAGGTGCGCATCGATGTTCGCTCCAGCCATCCTGCTTGGGAGGCTATGGCCGAGGCCTCGTGGGTACAGGTCTATCACGATGATAGCTATCGCATCAGGCTAGAGATAGAGCCCAATACGGAGTCCTATAGCCGTCAGACGAAGGTCAAGGTATTCGCTCCCGACCTCATACGTGAGCTTGAGATCTCTCAAGCTGGGATATCGGCCGAGGCACGCCTCATCCCTGCCGAGGTAGCTGTAGATCAGTTTGGAGGGGCACAGTACTTCTATGTAGAGACCAATATCAAGGACTGGGTGGTACGTAGCGATGCCGACTGGGTAGTGCCCACGGCCAACTACAGCAAGCGACGCGTAGAGCTCGTGATCGGCGAGAACGAAGCCCGAGAAGCCCGAGAAGCTAAGATCTCTATCCTCCCCTCGACGGATAGCACAGAGCCTCTAGCCGTGTACACCGTACGTCAGGAGGGGCTGGCTCTCTTCATCTTGCCTTACATGCAGTTCCTCTCCAAGCCATACGAGATACAGGCGTTTGAGAAGAAGCGCAAGAGCCAACTGGTGAAGGTCCCTGATGGCTTCGTCAATGCCACTACGTGGGGCTTTACTACTCGTAGCCCTCTATTCCCTAGTGTCGAGTACACGGTCTCCAACAACCAGTATATCGAGGCTAGGCTCTACCCTGTGTCGGGCGAGCTACTGCTAGAGCCCTACCTGCCTCGTGTCATAGCGTTTCTAGAGTCGCAGGGCTTCCTGCACTACTTCCAGAGCGTGTATGTGCACCCCGACTTCAGTGTCGAGGCCACGATCATCCCTCCCAAGGCAAGCTCCCCCAATGCCAAGCCTCATATCCTCTTCAGCTATATACCTCCACAGCCAGGGGATCAGCCTACGTTTGAGCAGTTCCCTTACGGCTTCCTTGAGACGCGTCTAGGTGATGAGGACAAGATACGTGAGTACGAAGCCTCTATCGGAGGTGTGTACGATCCCACACGCAGTACGGCCAACGACATGTACTTCATCGGTCAGTCGCCATGGGTGTACAGAGGCTACTTCCTCAAGGATAGGCAGACGGTACAGGTCTTCGACGACTATCGATATGCCTACTACCTGCACAAGGGGGTTCCTTACCTCACGCGTGAGTTCCGCCGTCTGCTCCACAGCGAAGGATTTGAGCTCGTTGCCAAGATTGACTGGATCAATCTCTACAAGTACCGCAATACGCGCAAGAACCTCTTCATGGACATCTGGGTACGTGATGAGCGCGTAGGCGACAAGATGCAGAAGGTCATGCGTATTAACATGCATCCACAACACGATTAAGCAACATCAGGATATGGCAATAGATATGAAAACAAGGATATATGCGACACTACTGCTGCTGGTGGGGCTACTGCTGCCCTCTTGTCACCAAGACAGCATCCCAGAGCCAGTGGTGATCGAGATCGCACCTAGCGGTGTGATCACCCTACCTAGGGAGGCTAGTGCTCAGGAGGTGAGCATACGCACCAACCGCGATAGCTGGCACTTCATCAAGAGCGCAGAGTGGCTCGAGGTGTCGCAGAGTGGCTCGACCCTGCTCATCAAAGCCTCGGCCAATGAGGCAACAGAGAGCCGATCGGCAGAGATCGTGATCGTCTCTGGTGATAGTCAGGAGAAGCTACTCATAGATCAGGCTGGGGCTAGCTCCCTGATCTCTACGAGCGTCTCGGCCATCGAGACGAATCAATGGGGTGGTAGCTACACGGTCGATGTAGTGAGCAACCTCAAGGATTGGCGAGTAGAGACTAGCGAGTCATGGATCACCGTAACGCCCATCCCTGCCATGAGCGAGATACGTATTAGTATCGCTGAGCACGAGAGCCGCGAGGGGCGTATGGGCAAGATCTACCTCTCCGATGCTCACGGACGGGGGCTACACGAGATTACTATCCACCAGAGTGGTACGCTCTACTACGTGCTTCCGTATCTTGGCTTTATCGACTCGAGCGAGCAGGTTCGAGAGTTCGAGCTAGCACGCAGGAGCGAAACCTTCACAGTGCTCGATGGTATCTTCAATCTCTACCTTTGGGGCTACAAGACGCAGAGCCCAGCTTTCTCTCTCGTTACGTACATGACGTTCAATGGGCGTTACAAGACCTCCAAGGTATTCTGTACCAATCCCGCTCTATTCCGCGACTTACGTGAGCTACAGGGGCAGAAGACCTTCTTGATACAGCAGGGCTTTGTGCAGCAGAGCGATTTGATCTTCGTACACCCCGAGCTAGAGGTAGTGGCTGAGATCCGCAAGGATGACTCTAGCCCCCACGTGGCCTATACGTACCAGCCCAAGCAACCCCAGGCTATGCCCAGCATGGATAGCTTCCCCTATCGCTACGCCAACTTCGGTGCTGGAGCATTGGAGCATATCAACGCTTGGGAGACGGCCAATGGAGGAGTGTTCAATGCCGATCGCTCCATAGTGGATCAGGCAGGCGACACGCGCAATATCTATTGGTTTGACGTCGCCAAGGCTCCTGTCTTCGCTAGTATCTACAACGTGAGCACGGCAGATACCCCACATACGATGTCGGCTAGCTTCGTACTACTTACGGATCGTAGTCTGGTGTACTTCGTGCACAAGAATAGTCTCTTCCTAACTAAGGAATTCAAGGAGCTTATGGCTCGTGAAGGCTTCACCTACGTAGGGGATACGGGCCCTGCACACCACTTTATCCACTACGACCGCGGTCTCAATGTGATGGTGTCGTACGTACAGCTGAGTGACATTGACGAGCCCAAGGTGCAGCTTCAGATATCACCTATGTAATACTATATGAATATGCTCAATATGAAAAAGATATTTATCTCTAGCCTCATCCTGTCTCTCGGACTACTGGGGTGTGGTCAAGACGATCAGATAGATAAGCCTACCCCCGACACCCCTGCTGTCGAGGCACCCAACGAAGCCTCGGCGCATGTGATCACTGGCAAGGTACGCGTACGCCTCACGCCAGAGCTAGGCAATACCTTCGCGGTACAAGCTACTCAGGGTGGTCTGCGCAGTGGACACCTCGATATGGACACCTACCTACAGCAGATCGGGGCTCGTAGTATGCAGCGCGTCTTCCCTCATGCGGGCAAGTATGAGGCTCGCACTCGCAAGAAGGGGCTACACCTGTGGTACGACATCGTCTTTGACGATCAAGTACCCTCGCTACGTGCAGCACGTAGCCTAGAGGAGATCAAGGGAGTCGACCTCGTAGAGGTGCTCTATGAGCCCATGATCCCAGAGACGAAGACTCGCATCGTGTCGTCGCTACGTAGCTCGGAGCGTAGTGGCTCAATGCCCTTTGACGACCCCATGCTCCCCTATCAGTGGCACTACAACAATACTGGCGAGGGGCTTCGCTTCGTGCGAGGAGCAGACATCAACCTCTTCAAGGCCTGGGAGGTAGAGACTGGCAAGTCCAATGTGGTAGTCGCTGTTACCGACGGAGGTATCGACCTCGCGCACGAGGATCTAGTCGATAACCTCTTCATCAACCAAGTAGAGAAAGATGGTACAGAAGGCGTGGATGACGACCAGAATGGCTTTGTGGACGATATACATGGATACAACTTCGTCTCGAATACAGGTCGCATAACGGCCCACAAGCATGGTACCCATGTCGCTGGTACCGTCGCTGCGCGCAACAACAACGGTATCGGTGTCGGGGGCGTAGCTGGAGGCAATGGTACCCCTGGTAGTGGCGTGCGTATGATGTCGTGCCAGACCTTCGAGCACTCCACCGTGGCAGGAGAGCCCGACAAGGCTGCCGACGGTGCCCTCGCTATCAAGTATAGTGCAGATGCAGGGGCTATCATCAGCCAAAACTCATGGGGCTATCAGTACCCTGGCCCTGGTAGGATCACTCCCTCTATGGCTGCTGCGATCGACTACTTCATCGACTACGCGGGCTGTGATGAGAACGGTAACCAACGCCCCGACTCACCCATGAAGGGTGGAGTGGTGATCTTCGCCGCAGGCAATGATTACCTCGATTACGAAGCCTTCCCTGGAGCGTACTCTAGGGTAATATCTGTCTCCTCTATGGGGCCCGACTTCAAGATCACCGACTACTCCAACAAGGGGGCTTGGATCTCTATCGCTGCCCCTGGGGGCAACGACTGGCTCTCGGGCGGGGAGGTATTGAGCACCTACCCCAAGAACCAGTATAGCCTTATGGTAGGGACCTCGATGGCCTGTCCTCATGTATCGGGTATAGCTGCCCTGATCGTATCGAAGTATGGAGGCCCGGGCTTCACCAACGAGGAGCTCAAGAGCCGCCTCATGAACTCTGTCTATCCGCTCAACATCAACGAAGAGAACCCTCGCTATAGTGGGCGTGTAGGACGAGGCTACATCGATGCACAGATGGCCTTGATGACCAAGGGGGACAAGTATCCCGAGGACGTGAAGTCAGCATCGGTGGTGTCCGACTTCACTGGGCTCAAGGTGGTCTTCTCGACTGTGGCGGACGAGGATGATGGTGTGGCTGTGGTCTATAGGCTGTATGCCTCGCCAACGGCGATAGATGCCTCCAACTATCTCAGTGCACGATACAAGCGCACGATACCTGCCCACTTCGCCCGTGTCGGTGATGAGCTGACATACTCGTTTACGGGGCTCGACCTCAATACGCAGTACTACTTCGCCCTCGTGGCAGAGGATCGCTGGGGGCACAGCTCCAAGCCTTACTTCTTCTCTGGCAAGACGAGCGACAACCACGCTCCTAGCCTCGAGTGGGTATCGACCCCCTCTATACGACTATCGGGTAGCCAGTCGGCTCAGGTTGTGCTCCGTGTTACGGAGCTCGACGGCCATTCGTGGGAGTATATGCTGTCGGGCGAGCAGCGTGGCGTACATGTGCGTCGACAGGGCGAGGAGCTGCACTTCACTCTGCGTGCTATCGCTCCCGTGGGGCATCACAGAACGACTATCCGTGTGATCGACGTCTATGGGGCTACTACGGAGATCGATCTACCCTTTGAGGTGTACACCAATCAGGCTCCCATCCTCAGCCAGCAGCTACCTCGTGTCTTCATCCCCAAGGGCGTGTCGGAGCGACAGCTACGTCTCACAGACTACATCACCGACCCCGATGGCGATGCGCTTACCTATCAGCTACGTGTCCTCTCCAACGCATCCGATCTCGTGCATAGCCTACAGGGCGATGTGCTGAGTCTCAAACCCAGCAAGCTCGGTGCCAGTTCGCTCGAGATCACGGCTAGCGATGCCTCAGGTGCCACACTTAGGGCTATCCTAGCGGTGCAGAGCGTGGAGAGCGACCTCGTCTATCGTGTCTACCCAATCCCTGCCTCTACCGAGCTCAACCTCGACCTAAGTCGTAAGGCAACACATGCCCACATAGAGGTGCGCACGAGCACTGGTGCCAAGGTACGGGACTGGCAGGTGAATCTGTCTGCTGGCACGAGCGATAGCTCTGCTGTCAAGCTCGACCTATCGTCGGTAGCTCCAGGTACATACATCCTCTATGTAGACCTAGGGGGCAGGAAGTACTCTCAGTCGTTTGTGAAGATATAACTCTAGCAGTACAACGTTATGCAATGCAAATATATACTGGCCACACTCTTGACGTGTGCCATGACTCTAGGAGCTCTAGCTCAGGGCAATGCTAGCCTCCCCTTCCTACAGCTCAACTCTGATGTGCGCACCTCGGCCATGGGCGATGCCCCTGCTCTGCGCTCACGAGGCATGTCTATCTACTCCGACCGTGAGGGGCTAGCACTCTCGCCAGCGCGCCTAGAGGCCTCCTATGCCCTAGCACTCTATCCCAGCACGAGCTATGGGCGTAGTAGCCTCAATGCCGTATCTTTAGGCTTCAAGGTGGGCAAGCGTCAAGCACTAATGTTTGGCTTCCGCCACTGGGGTGGTATGGAGGTGCAGGCCACCAATGCTAGTGGTGTCCTACAGACGCTACACCCTCGCGACTATTCGATAGACCTCGCCTATGCACAGCAGATAGTGCCACGTCTATCGGCCTCGGCACGTGTTAGCTACATCTACTCGTATGTCGGGGCTACGGCACATGCCATAGCCTCATCGCTGAGCCTCTCTTGGCGTGATACTTTGCCTCAGCTCGACTATGCTATCACAGCGGCTATCGACCATCTTGGCTCCAAGCTCCAGTATGGTGTCTCGGGAGATAAGGTCGCACTCCCCACGAGCCTAAGGCTAGGGGGATCGGCCTCCAAGCTCTTGGCTCCTGACCATCGCCTAGAGCTAGGAGCAGGGCTTAGCTGGGTGCTCGCACCTACCACAGGCAGGGAGCTACACGCGGGCCTAGGTGCCGAGTATCGCTGGCGGTCGGCACTATCGCTCCGCGCTGGACACCACTGGGGAGCAGATCATAGCTACTGGACGCTGGGTGCTGGCTACGACTGGCGTCTCTTCTCGCTCAATGCAGCCTATCAGCTCTCTAGCGTGAGCGGTATGGACGTCCTACGCTTGGGGCTTAGTCTGACGCTCTAGGCGGCGTCTCTATCGTATCAGAGGCTGAGAGAGCGTAGGTAGTCGCCTATACCAATAGTACAGACGTTCTTAGCCAGACTAAACACCGAGCTAATAGCCCAACTCGAATTCTGATGCGTCAGCCCTAGCTTTCACGCTAGGGCTGACGCTTTTTTCCCCTAGGGTGAACGAGGTGGTAGCCCTAGGGCGAACGCCTCGTTCACCCTAGGCTTTTTTTGAGCTAGCCTACGAGGCTAACCTTACGTCCTAGTGCGTCAGCCCTGGCCTCTGCCGTGTGGAGGGGGGGGGAGCTGCCCAACTTTTGTGTACCTTTGTGAGCCAACAGTGATAATAGACCAAGTACGAATATGATAACGACAGACCAACTCGATGCCTTGTTGGAGCGCAAGTCTGCGCTGGGGAGGTATCTTTGACATCGATAGCAAACGTGTACAGCTAGAGGAGGAGGAGCTACGTGCTGCCGATCCTACTCTATGGGAAGACCGCAAGCGAGCCGAGGAGCAGATGCGCCTCGTGGGCGAGCTGAGGCGTTGGATAGTGGCCTACGACACGGCACATCGCCTCGTGGAGGAGGTGGCTACGGCCGTGGAGTTTTGCCGTGAGGGTGTTGCCACCGAGGAGGAGGTCGATGAGGCGTATCGCATAGCACGTGAGCACATCGAGGGCGTAGAGCTACGCAATATGCTACGTGCCGAGGAGGACAAGCTCGGTGCTGTGCTCAAGATCAATGCCGGAGCTGGCGGTACAGAGAGCCAAGACTGGGCTAGTATGCTCGCTCGCATGTATGCTCGCTGGGCCGACAGGCAGGGCTACAAGACCACGATTACCAACTGGCAAGATGCCGAGGAGGCTGGTATCAAGACTGCCACGATGCAGATCGAGGGCGACCAAGCCTATGGCTTCCTCAAGAGCGAGAATGGGGTACACCGCCTGGTGCGAGTATCGCCCTTCAATGCTCAGGGCAAGCGCATGACGAGCTTCGCCTCCGTCTTTGTAGTCCCTCTCGTGGATGACACTATCGAGGTAGAGGTCAATCCTGCCGACATCAGCTGGGACACCTTCCGCTCTAGTGGGGCTGGTGGACAAAACGTAAACAAGGTGGAGACGGGTGTACGCCTACGCTACCGCTATCGCGACCCCGAGACAGGTGTTGAGGAGGAGATTATCATCGAGAATACCGAGACACGCTCGCAGACCGACAACCGCGAGAACGCCATGCGCCTACTGCGCTCGCAGCTCTACGACAAGGAGCTAGAGCGTCGTCGCAGGGCTCAGGCCGAGGTCGAGGCTGGCAAGAAGAAGATCGAGTGGGGCTCGCAGATACGGAGCTATGTGTTTGACGATCGCCGTGTCAAGGATCACCGCACAGGCTACCAGACGAGCAACGTGGGGGCTGTCATGGACGGCGACCTCGATGCCTTCATCAAGGCCTATCTCATGGAGTATGGCGATGCCGCCCCCAGCTAACCTCGCTCTCTCCTCTATTCGTTAGGCCCTCTAGATGGATGTACCCCTCCCCCCTCTGAGACAGAGGGCGGAGGGGTATGCTCTATACAGCCTAGCAGGCGGAGGTAGAGCCCCTAGGCGCAGCAGACACAGGCACGCCCCATCCACGCCACACAGGGGGGACGTGAACGGGGTATGCCCATATAGAGGGGAGAGGCTCGGTAGAGCCTCTAGGAGTTAGTTGGAGGTAGGGTTCTGCGTCAGCTTGCCCGGATAGGCATTGATAGCATTCTGTGGGATGTAGTAGACGACGCGATAGTCGGTGGCAGGTATATCCTCAAACTGCTTGTGTGGCCCTGGATAGCGTCGCTCGAGAGCCTTGCCATTGCGGAAGACGTCGTAGCTACGCTCGGCTTGGTAGGCCAGCTCGAGCTGACGCTCCTTGTCGATAAGCTCGGGAGCCGTAGTAGCGCTGAGCGCACTATAGCCTCCACCTACGATAGAGCGCGTGCGGATGAGGTTGAGGTCGGCCAAGGCCTCGGTGTACTTGCCGAGCTTGGCTAGCGCCTCTGCCCTATTGAGATAGACCTCACCTAGGCGACTGATGACGGGTGAGTGCAGGTGCGAGTTCTCCCCCTCGCGCGAGCACTTGGCGATGTAAAACTCGGGGTAGACGCGGTTGAGCTTGATGAAGTAGTCGAGCACGCCACGATAGACCTCGCCATCGGAGTAGGTGATCTCGTAGATCTCTTGGTCGGCATCTACGACGTGCAGTGTGTAGTCCTTCTCCTCCTTGACAGTCTCGGTGCCTACCTTCTTGGTGATTGTCTCACGCACCACTACCGTGCCATTGGTCTGCGATACGATAGGGAGCTGAGCATAGTTGAGCACCGTAGGGCTATCCTTCTTGATGAAGCGGAAGCAGGGTGTGTACTGTTGCGTCTTGGCATCTCGTAGGTAGACAGGCTCGATGAAGGCTGCACGTGCATCCACGATATTGCGCTTCTCGGGGCGCCAGTCGTTGCGCCCCGTCTCGTCGAGCAGGGCGAGGTACTTGGCACTGGCGAACATCTCGCCCCAGCCCATGCCACCGATATTGGCATACATACCGCCCACGCCGTAGTAGTGATCCCAGCCAGAGTACTCTGAGGCACGGCGGCGCACTACGAAGATCGACTCCTTGTTGGACTCGGGGACGAAGGTAGGGTACTTCATAAAGTCCTCGCGAGAGAGGAGCGAATAGTCGCCCGAGCTGATCACCTTGGTCGCATAGTCTACGGCGAGCTGTGCATACTGAGTATTGGGACGCTCGTACGTACCACTCATGTAGAGATATACGCGCGATAGGAGTGCCTGGGCAGCCCCTTTGGAGGCATAGCCAGGCCCACGCTTGGCGTTAAGCAATTGCTCAGCCTTGGTTAGGTCGGCGATCACCTGCTGATAGGTTGCCTCTACCGTGGCTCTATCGGGGAGGATCATGTTGGGGTCGAGCACGTCCTTGGGCGTCCCATTGACAATAGGCACACCGAGGTTGGTCTCGGGCGACTGATAGTAGGGGCGACCGTAGGCGCGCACTAGGTAGAAGTACATCAGGCCACGCACGAAGTAGCATTCGCCTAGCTTGTTGAGCACCTGTGTATCGCTCTCCTCAGGAAACATATTGATGATGTTGGACGACTGTGCTATGGCCTTGTAGGCGTTGTCCCAGAAGCTCTGTAGGCGTCCGTTGAGAGGCGTACGGGAGAAGGAGATGAACTCGTAGAAGGAGTCGGTCGAGGAGCCACGTATCATCATGTTGTCGCCAGCGTACTCGCCACAGCGATGCATGGGATCCGACCACGCCTTGAGCTGAGCATATACCCCATTGAGCAGAGGATCGAGCGAGCCTGCGGGATTGCCCTGTATTTGGCTAGCAGACATGTCTGTGTAGGGCTCTCGGTCTATGTTGCATGCAGAGAGGAGCACAGAGGCTAGCAGGAGGTAAGCTATCTTTTTCATTGTAGTTACACGATTAGAATGAGAGGTTGAGACCAAACACAAACTTGCGTACCGAGGGGTACACCGATGGACCTGCCGTACCCATTACCGAGCCTCCAGAGGCTGGTATCTCGGGGTCTACGCCCGAGTACTTGGTTAGCGTCCATAGGTTCTCGCCCGATACGAATAGGCGTGCCGTCTTGATGCCGTACTTCTTGACATCGATCGTATAGCCAAGCGAGAGGCTACGCAGCTTGAGGAAGCTACTACTCTCGAGGTAGCGCGATGAGGCACCATTGCCCTTGTCTTGGTTGTTGTACTTAGCCACAGGGTGGGTAGCTTGGTCGCCAGGCTTTGTCCAGCGGCTCCAGCCGTCCTGTAGAGCCATTTGGTTGCGGTCGCTATAGGTGCCATCGCTATCGTACTCTTGGCGCGAATAGTTGTAGATGTGTCCACCTACCGAGTAGGCGAACTGAGCCGAGAGGTCGAGCTGCTTCCAGCTGACGTTGGTCGAAAAGCCTCCGAAGAACTTGGGCGAGCGTATGCCTACCTTGTAGAGCGAGGCCTGAGCGAAGTTGCTCGTCGTTACCTTCTCGCCATTAGCGTTGGTTTGGTACCACATAGGGGCTCCATTGTCGGGGTTGACACCTGCCCACTCACGCATGTAGTAGGTATCTACAGGCTGGCCGACCTCTAAGATCATCTCTGCCGAGCCAGCTATGCCAGCACCATCGCTCACGACGACGGGCTTGAGGATCATGTCGCCATTGACGTCCTTCTGGCGAAAGAGGTCGGTGAGCCTATTGCGATTGAGCCCGAAGTTGAGCTCCACACCCCAAAACCAGTCCTTGCTACTGACGAGATCGGCCCCGAGCGACAGCTCGATACCGGTATTGCGCATCTTACCTATGTTGCGCCAGATAGAGGTTACCCCCGTGAGGCCCGTTATGGGTACGCGGTAGAGGATGTTGTCGGTATTCTTGATGTAGTAGTCGGCCGAGAAGCGCAGACGATTGTCGAGGACAGCGAGGTCGAGCCCTAGGCCCGTCGTATAGGTCTGTTCCCAGGTGAGCTCCTTGTTACCTATTTGGCTGATAAGGACGCCAGGTATCTCATTGTAGGTGGCAGAGGCATTGTAGAGGTCGTACTGAGGGTAGAGTGCGCTGGGGCGATTGCCTAGTGAGCCGTACGAGGCGCGTAGCTTGAGGTTGTTGATCCAGCCGATGGTGAACCATCGCT
Organism: Porphyromonas sp.; assembly: GCA_041854325.1. Taxonomy (GTDB): domain Bacteria; phylum Bacteroidota; class Bacteroidia; order Bacteroidales; family Porphyromonadaceae; genus Porphyromonas. The sequence goes on along the minus strand of JBHACB010000056.1, from coordinate 5,880 downwards.
CGCGGTTGATACTCCAGCCTGCCGAGAGGGAGAAGAAGTTGCCGTACTTGGCATGGTCACCAAAGTTGGATCCACCATCGCGGCGTAGCGACCCCTCGACGAAGTATTTGTTGTCGTAGGCATACTTGGCACTAGAGAAGAATGACTGTACGGCCCACTCCTGAATCACCCCCTTGGTACGCTCGGGCTTGGCGACTATCTCTAGGATCTCAAAGCCTGGTACGAAGCCCGTACCACGCACGTTGAGCGTCTTGTAGTAGTAGTCGTTGAACTCATAGGCTAGCAGACCATTCACCGCATGCTTGCCCCAGCTCTTATTGATCAGGAGCTTGTGGTTGGTGTATCGGCGCATCATCTCGTCGCCAAACTCCGAGATACGCCCCTGAACGCCCTGTCCACTCACAGAGCGAGGGTCTTCGTAGCCGTGCGAGGTGCTGTGGGTGTATTTGATGTTATTGACCGAGGCGAATGTTAGCCAGTCGGTGAGCTTGATGTCAAAGTCGAGGTTGGCCATGAGCTCATAGTGCTTGTCCTCGCTGTGGTTCCACTGCAGGTCGTTGAGGTAGTTGTTGGCCTGCGAATTGACCCACCCACTATAGCGATTGGGGACGAGGTTGCCCTGCTCGTCGTAGGGCGAGTCCCAGGGGAGCATCGAGTACATCGCCCCTACCGAGTACTGTCGATTGTCTACTTGACGTAGCGCACCGCTGAAGGCTGGCTTGATCGATAGCCAATCGAAGGGTCTGAAGGTGAGCTTGGTGCGCACGTTGTAGCGATCGTAGTCGAAGCCACGTACTGCCCCCTGCTCGTCGTAGTAGCCTGCCGAGAAGAGTGCCAAGAGCTTGTCCGAGCCACCTTGGATAGATACGTTGTACTCCTGCGTGATACCGGTCTGAGTGGCTAGATCCCACCAGTCGAAGTGGCTATTGCGTAGCTCGGGCGTCCAGCGCGTAAACTTGATGACATCAGCATTCTGAAACGAGGCGTAGTAGTCGTATAGCTCCGAGCCTGTCATCATTCGGAGGTTGCCCGTATTGAGTCGGCTAAAGCCCACCTTGCTATCCACGTTGATGGTCATGGCTCCCGAGCGTCCACTCTTGGTCGTTACGACGATAACGCCATTGGCTCCCTGCGAGCCATAGATAGCCGTGGAGGCGGCATCCTTGAGTACCGTCAAGCTCTCGATATCGGAGGGATTGAGCTGACCTGCGGAGCTCCCCACGATGACACCATCGATCACCCACAGAGGCTGTGTGGTACCACTCAGCGTGGCCTGCCCGCGGATCACCACTGCCCCCGAGGAGCCAGGCTGTCCCGATCCTGGAGCTACGTACACCCCTGGAGCCTTGCCACTGAGCAGGTTCTCTACCGAGGGCGAAGTGATGCCCTTGAGCTTGTCGCTCTTGATCGTAGAGATAGCCCCCGTAAGGCTTTCGCGTCGCTGGGTCGTATAGCCCACTACTACGACCTCCCCGAGGCTCTGTGTATCCTCACGTAGCACGATAGAGAGAGGGGTGCCTGCGAACGTAACCTCCTGAGAGATGTATCCGATAAACGAGATGACAAGTACTGACCCTGCCCGTACGCCCTCGATAACGAAGCGTCCGTCGAGGTCGCTGATAGCTCCTTGGGTGCTGGAGCCCTTGACACGGATGTTGGCACCGATGATGGGCTCTCCGTTGGTGTCGACGACTGTGCCTCGACATACGCCTTGCTGCTGTGTCTCCACATAGGGGTACGATGAGGAGGGTACCGATGGAGAGGCACCTAGGCTTCCCACGGCGATAGTCGCCCAAGCGCATAGGGCGACTATCTTTCTGTTGTATCCAATCATAAGCTACAAAAGGTAAAAATAACTACATGCAATCCTTTATTTGATCTCAAACCTATAAGGCAAATATACGCACTTTAACGTGTATCAGCAATGGAGCTAAATAAAAATATAGATATTCACGCTTATCTGTCTGTATAACACCAAACATCTATTCATGATATATCATTAGTTATGTATCTCTAGGTAGCCTCGGGCAGGGACTGGTGCTGGCATCGTAGGGAGGAGTAGGGGGAGATACGACCATGCGCAGAGCCGGTAGACCGACTCTGCGCATGGGTCAAGTTTTCTAATCTCTTAGGGTCGTACCTAGTTGGTCGCTGGCTCGAGGCGAGCACGGCGCGAGCGGTGCCGCTCGCACTGACCACAGAGGTCGTAGCCGAGCAGGGTGCCTAGGATGAAGTCTTGCTCGGGGTTGAGCTCGTGCAGATGCCTATCGCGCAGGAAGAAGCCTATCATCTCGACACACTCACCACGCCCGAAGAAGAGGTTGATGTTGCTCTGCCCAGGCGTAGGCTTGGTGTAGTAGGCGATACCTCGTGCCTCTAGGCGAGTGATGATGACCTCAAGGTCGGCAGGCGACAGCGTACACAGCACCATGCAGCGTACGCCTTTTTCGTACTCATATATATGGTGCATGGCGATGCGCTGCATCGCCGTATCCTCGACCTGAGGGGCAGGGGCGAGGTCGCTCGCCATGAGGGCCTGATAGCTCGTCCACATAGTGCTCTACTTCATCTTAATTGTACGGGACAAAGGTAGTCGGTTGCCTGCACCTCTACTATACCTATATATAGCCATTATTGGCATATATCTATCCCTACTATTGGTTATCCGCTACACTCAGCGTCGTAGCTACTAGTCTACTATTCTTGTGATCTGGGTGAGGCTACTCAGTGGCCTAGAGTGAACGAGGCATTCGCTCTAGGGGTAACACTGCGTTCACCCCAGGGCTTACTATCGTCCCCTCTAGGCCGTCCGATACAGTCCGCTATGCAGGTGGAGGTAGAGCATGAGAAATCCCCCCTCGCTCCTACGCCATAGAGTCTGATGAGGTAGACCCACATGCGCGTGGGGCGAGGGGGGGAGAAGAAGACTATACTCGGGAGATGATGAGGCCTAGGGCTACTGAACTAGCTCTACCAGCTCGTCAACGATACGCTCTGCGGCCTGCCCTCGGGCTAGAGTAGCGATTTGCTGGGCAAGACTAGCCAGCCGATCGGCGTCATGCACTAGAGCGAGGGCCTGAGGAGTGAGGGCTTGTCGGGCATCGCGGTCGGTTATTAGGATGGCCGCACCGCGGGTAGACAGAGCTTGGGCGTTCTTGGTTTGGTGGTCTTCGGCTACATTGGGCGAGGGGACGAGGATGCAAGGCTTGCCTAGGAGACATAGCTCCGAGATAGAGCTGGCACCAGCACGCGATACGACGAGGTCGGCTAGGCAGTAGGCATAGTCCATACGCTGTATGAATGCCGAGCAGTGCACACGCCCTGTGTATCCCTCTAGGCGCCTCTGTGCCTCCTCGATATAGCTGGCTCCCGTCTGCCAGATCAGGGCCACGCCCGAGGCACTCCAGCTCTCGAGCTGTAGACCGATACTCTCGTTGATAGTGCGTGCCCCTAGACTACCCCCTACGACTAGGACTACGCGCTCCGTATCGCTAGGTAGCCCGAAGTAAGCGAGAGCCTCGGCTCGTGTAGCCTGTAGGTATTCGATCTGTGGGCGTATGGGGTTGCCCGTGAGGACGAGCTTGCCCTTGGGGAAGAACCGCCCCATGTCGGGATAAGCTACACAGATCGTATTGGCACGGCGAGCGAGCATCTTGTTGGTCACACCTGCATAGGAGTTCTGCTCCTGAATGAGGGTAGGCACCCCTAGGCTCTGTGCCCCCTTGAGGGTAGGGGCGCTGGCATATCCCCCCACGCCTACCACGACGTCGGGGCGAAAGTCGCGTATGATGTCTCGAGCCCTGACGAGACTCACGAGATAGTTCTTGATTACCCTAAAGTTTTTCCAGATCTGCCTGCGCTTGAGCCCCTCTACTGGGAGCCCTATGATACGATAGCCAGCCTCGGGGACACGTGTCATCTCCATGCGTCCCTCGGCTCCTATGAAGAGGATCTCCACCTCGGGGAAGCGTTTGCGTAGGGTATCTGCTATCGATAGGGCAGGGAAGATATGTCCGCCCGTACCGCCACCGCTAATGATGGCACGCTGTATCTGCTTGGTTTGCATTGGTTGGGAGGGGTGTTAGGGGATTACTGCTTGACGAGGGCAATGCCTTGGTCCTCGGCTTGACGCTCTACGCGGCGTAGCTCTCGCTGTACGTTGGATATATTGATCATGATACCCATAGCTACACTAGAGACGATGAGAGACGATCCGCCAGCACTAATGAGTGGGAGGGTCTGCCCCGTCATGAGGAAGCCAGCCACCACGGCTATATTGACGAGAGCCTGCATCGGAAAGAAAAGCCCAATGCCATAGAGCAGGAAGCGCCTGTAGCGGTTCTTCTCTCGCCGAGCCATGAGCCCAGCGGCTACGAACCACCATACATACAGCCCAGGGATAGCGATCATGCCGATGAGCCCATACTCCTCGATGATGATGGCGTAGATGAAGTCGGAGTACGCCATGGGGAGGATTTCCTTGACCTTGCTTGCTCCAATGCCCGAGCCTATGAGCTGGCTATTGGCGAGGGCTATCTTGCCAAACTGCTCCTGCCGATTGGCATCGGTGATCTCGAAGCGATTGGGGTCGTCATCGGCCATGTTGGTGATACGATTTTTCCACGTAACGGCACGCTCGTGTATCTGCCCGAGCTGTGCACTAGGGGTGAGGATCAGGAAGGCAATAGCGATGACACCTAGAGCCGTAGCCACAATAGCTGCCCCTAGTAGCATGCGCCACGGAGCACGCATGATGAACGAGTGGCACCAAACGAAGGCGCAGAAGATGATCGCCGTCGAGAGGTTCTCCATGCCAAAGAATGCGATGAATGCCCCCGATACAAGCCAGTAGATCCAGTAGTATTTCTTGGCCTTCTCGGGCTGCTCTTGGGCCAAGACGCCAGCTATAGCTCCCCAGAAGATGAGGCATAGCTTGAAAAACTCGGAGGGCTGTATCGTTATGAAGCCAATCTGGATCCAGCGTCTAGCTCCATTGATCTCCTTGCCAATGAAGGGCAGCAAGGCGATCATGAGGATGACGATGAGGCTGTAGATGTACGCCTTGTTGCGTAGCCAGCTCGGCGGCACACGAGATACGATTACAGCACCGCCTACACTAGCTGATAGGTAGATAAAGTGCTTGAGTGTAGGGCCCCAAAAGCCTCCTGTACCGATATACTTGTACACCTCGCTACTCGAGGCACTCATCACGGAGAGTAGCGAGATCACTACGAATAGCCCGAGGAGTAGCCACAGCTTCTTGTCGCCCACCAAGAAACCCTTGCCCACGATGTCGCGATGGTCGCGCAAGTCGAAGATCTTCTCCATACCTTACTGCTCCTCCTGTTGGTTGGCACCCTCCTCCTTGAGGGCCAGCACCTCTTGGCGAAAGCATTCGCCTCGGTGCTCGTAGTTGTTGAATAGATCGAAGCTCGCACATGCTGGCGATAGCAGTACCGTATCGCCAGGCTGAGCAAAGGCTCTACACAGGCGTATAGCTTCGTGCATACTGCCTGCATCAGCGATCTGTGCTACGCGCCCATCGAAGGTCTTGTGTAGCTTGGCCGAGTCGGTAGTCATGAACACGAGGGCGCGTGCACCAGCCACTACTAGGTCGGCAATATCTTCGTAGTTATTGCCCTTGTCAGTGCCCCCGAGTATCAAGACGTAGGGTGTAGTCATCGTACGCAGGGCGTAGTAAGTGGAGCTGATGTTGGTGGCCTTGGAGTCGTTGATATAGCGCACACCATCTACCACAGCGATCTTCTCGAGGCGGTGTGGCACATTGACGAAGTCGCGCAGAGCCTCCTTGAGCTTCACCTCGTCAGCACCGAGGTAGAGAGCCGCGAGCGAGGCGGCCATGGCGTTCTGTAAGTTGTG
>JBHACB010000055.1:0-2803 GCA_041854325.1 Porphyromonas sp. | reverse complement strand
GTCAGCAATACAGCGGAAGTGCTCATAGAACTGCTCCTCCTCGTCCTCACCCCTCGCCTCGCTCGTCTCTATCGTCTCCTCGTCCTCGGGGTATTCGCCTCGCATAATGCTGGTCGCCCAGTCGAGGAGCTCACTTGAGGCACCAAAGTGCTTCTTCTCTACCATAAGATTGTCGCTACTTACCACCAGTTTTCGGGTTCGGTCTTGGTAGTCGTATCTGGCTGAGGGGGGGCGGGCTCGCTATTCCAGTCGGCCTCTATGTCGCGCAGTAGGTCGTCGATAGAGAGGCTGTCGCGCACCTGCCCCGTGATGAGGAGTACGAGCTTGGTATCCTTGGCTAGGGCTGTGCCTCCCTTGAGGGGACGCCCCTGAGTGTCGGTGATGCCGACGCAGAGGTCTCGATGTTCGCCAGCTACGATGCGTGTCTCGAGCTGCTCAAAGCCGAGCCCTCGTAGCATGGCTACCACCTGTCGCCCAGACATATTCATACCCTCTATGTGAGGTAGTACGAGCTTGCGTGGCGACGAGGCATAGATCGTTACGAAGATCAAGCGTCCAGGCTTGACGCGTGCCCCTGGAGCTGGTATCGTCTCTTGGATAGTGCCAGGGATAGCCCCCTTGTCGTATATCGAGTCGATGACCTCATAGCGTAGATCAACAGCCTCAAGCTGACGAGAAGCCTCGCCTAGGCTCTTGCCACGCACCTCGGGGATGGCGACATTCTCACCGTGGTGTGTGTACACATCGAGCCCCCAGGTCAGTATGCCGAAGAGTACTACCCCGACCCCTAACATTAGGAGCAGGTTGAATAGAATTGGTCTCTTTTTCATTGTGTCTAATTAGCTTAATGAGTACGAACGCCCTAGCACCCTATCCGTCGAGGCTGGCGTTGATGAAGCGCAGTAGCGATGCCGAGCCATCGCTATCGATAGTAGCACTACTTCCCTCCCACTCCTTGATGCCGTGGTGGATGTAGATGATCTTGTCACCGATACTGCGTACAGTATTCATATCGTGGGTATTGACGATGGTCGTTACCCCGAGCTCGTGGGTTAGCTCCTGTATGAGCTGGTCTATGACACGGCTCGTCTTGGGGTCGAGACCCGAGTTGGGCTCGTCGCAGAAGAGGTAGCGAGGGCTTAGGGCCAAGGCGCGAGCTATGGCCGTGCGCTTCATCATACCACCGCTTATCTCGCTGGGATACTTGCGCCCTGCATCCTTGAGCCCCACGCGCTCGAGCAGATAGTAGGCTCTATCGCGGTTGGCCACATGGCCTGCCTGCGAAAACATCTCTAGGGGGAACATCACATTCTCGAGTACCGTCATGCTGTCGAATAGGGCCGATCCCTGGAAGAGCATACCCATCTCCCGACGCAGGTCGAGCAGCTCGCGCTTGGTCATCGTCGCTATATCGCGCCCATCATAGAGTATCTGCCCTCGCGTGGGCTCTATGAGGCCTATCATACACTTAACGAAGACCGATTTGCCTGCCCCCGATCGTCCGATCACGAGGTTGGTCTTGCCTGGCTCGAAGGTGGCATCAATGCCCTTGAGCACCTCCTTGCCTTCAAAGTCTTTGTATAGCGATATTACTTCTATCATGAGTTTGTATTGGACTCTATCCCCTAGGTGAGCATAATATCGGTAAGTAGCATATCGAAAAACAGGATCAAGACACTACTGCGTACCACAGCGTTGGTACTAGCTGTACCTACCTGTAGGGCTCCGCCCTTGACACAGTAGCCATGATAGGCCGATACCGACGATATGATGAACGCATAGACGACGCTCTTGATGATAGAGTGTAGTACGAAGCGCGCCTGAAACATCAGCTGTAGTCCATAGACGAAGTCCTTGGTCGGGAGATCTTCCACGACGAAGGTCGCTAGGTATCCGCCTCCTATCCCCGTCACCATGGAGAAGATCGAGAGCACGGGAATGAAGAGCATCAGCCCCACCACCTTGGGTAGTATCAAGAAGTTGGCCGAGTTGACCCCCATGATCTCCATGGCATCGATCTGCTCCGTTACACGCATGGTACCTAGCTCTGAGGCAATACTCGATCCTACCTTGCCAGCCAAGATGAGGCACATCACCGTCGAAGAAAACTCGAGCAAGATGATCTCACGGGCCGAATAACCAATCGTAAACTTAGGGATTAGGGGGCTCTGTATATTGATCGATAGCTGTATGGTGATAACGGCCCCGATAAAGAATGAGATGATGAAGACAATGCCGAGCGAATCGACCCCGAGTTGATAGATCTCACGCACGAGGCTTCGGTAAAACATACGCCAGCGTCCAGGCACTGTGAAGGTTTGCTTCATCAGCATCGTGTACTCGCCTAGCTGTGCCAACAGACTATTTCCCATTCGACTTTAATCATTGCTTTATCCTGCAAAGATACGCAAAAACCTCCAAGCTCCACCCACCCCCCACATCGCACCACTTGTATTTCTCCATGCAATGCTTGAGGCTGTGGTATGTCGTGCTTAGCAATGCTTGCTGAGTATTACGTCCTCCAGCCTAGTAGAGACGTGCGAAGGAGCATTGTCTAGCGGGAGGGACACGAGAGCCTAGCCCTCTCCGTACTTCACCTACGAGCCCTAGTTCTATACCTCTACTATCCGTTGTCCAAAAACATCGATGTTTTGGCTCAGAAACATCGATGTTTTTCCTCAAAAAGTTCGATGTTTTCCACAAAAAACATCGATGTTTTCAATCAAAAAGTACGATGTTTTCCACAAAAAACATCGATGTTTTCAATCAAAAAGTACGATGTTTCTATGCGGAGATATGGGAG
>JBHACB010000054.1:0-6428 GCA_041854325.1 Porphyromonas sp. | reverse complement strand
TGTCCGTTCGCTAGGTAGGAAGCTGATCGATGGAGCTACGATGAGGCTGGAGCTATGCTGCTGGTCGCGAAACGTATCGCTCGTATCGTAGCCTAGATTGAGGCGATAGAGCAGGCTCCGATCGCTCGAGAGGGGACCGGTGAAGTCGCCTTGTAGTCCTAGGGTATTGAAGCTCCCCACAGAGGCTGATAGCGTGTGCTGAGCCTTGGGGAGAGGCTTCTTGGTAACGCGGTTGATCACACCACCAGGGCTAGCATTGCCGAAGAGAGCCGAGGCTGGGCCCTTGATGATCTCTACGCGCTCGATGTTGGCTATGGACTGAGCTTTCCAAAAGCTCGTCTGTGCGCGCATGCCATTGACTAGGTTGCCTGAGTTGCGATTGCCTTGTACACGAAAGCCTCGTATCGAGAAGTCGTTGTAGAATGTAAACTGCGTGATACCACTTACATTCTTTACGACTTCATTGATCGTAGTGGCACCTTGGTCTAGGGCAAGTTCCTTGGTTACGTAACCGATCGACTGGGGGATGTCGCGTATAGCGAGTGCCGTCTTGGTGCCCGAGAATGATTGGCTATTGCGGTAGCCACGCTCCGATCGGCCGACGATCTCTACGGGCTGGAGCGTCTGCTGATCTTCTACCATTACTACATCGAGGTGGTCGTGCTTGTCGCCTTCACGGCCACGCTCAAAGCGGGGACGAACCTCACGCACTACAGAGCCATAGCCTAGGTAGGTAAAGACGAGGCGCATGGGCTCTGTGCTCAGACCTTGCAGCCTATAGCTCCCCTTGGCGTCGGTGGTAGTGCCCTGCGTAGTACCATCAATGCGTATATTGACGCCTGCTAGTGCTTCGCCCGAGAGGTCTGTAACACGTCCACGTAGTTCGCCTTGCTGTGCCACTGCGCCTAGCGATCCTACCAATAGCAGGGCTAGCGTGCAGAGTAGCTTGCTCATTCTAGTCATTTCTTTGAAAGTTTGTTATCATCTTTTTCGTCCGCAAAGGTAGTGTGCTGAGCATATCCTCTATCTCACCGCATATAGGTATTTATGGTCTGATGTGGTGGAGGCAAAATACCTAATTGTGTCGATTGTGATGCGAAATGTGCTTTATGTTGTATCGAGGCGTATGCCTATCGCTCTCTCTCGATGCCTCCCCGCTTTCACTACGATAGATTTCCTAGGACGATTGAAGTCGATAGGCCTAGGGTGTTCGTCTCGTTCGCTCTAGGGATGCCGTTTTTCCTCTCTAGGGTGTTCGCCTCGTTCACCCTAGGGGTGCCATAGTTCGCATAGAAAGCTAGAAAGCACAGCACCGAGGTAAGCAAGAAGCCCTTGATAGGCTGGGTCGCCGAGCGTTGGCTGGTGTGGGGCGTTTGTCGTATATTTGTAGGTCAGTAGACAAGGAATAACAGCAAATCACCATAATGAAGAAAACGATCCATTTACTCCTTGCCCTAAGCCTCAGCTCTCTGATGGCCACGGCGCAGACCTCCTCTTTCGAGCAAGTTAATCCTCGTCCGCAGAAGATCTCAGGTATCCCCAAGTTTGCCATATCTTGGCCTCAAGACATTCGGATACAGGCATCCCAGTCCCTACGCTCTACGGCAGCCTACCGTCTGCTCTCTCGAGCCACGACCGTGAGCGACAAGGCCGATCTGCGCGTGATCATGGGCGTGCGTGGCGACAAGCAGATACGTGCTTATGAGCGGTATATTCCTCAGAGGAGTGAGGGCTACTACCTGTCGGTAGGCCCCAAGGCTATTGTGCTGGCTGGAGCCGATGAGCAGGGGCTGTACTATGCTGTACAGACGCTACTTCAGTCGGTCGATTCGTCGGGTCTTATCTCCTGTGGTCAGGTAACGGACTACCCCGATGTGCGCTGGCGTGGTGTCGTGGAGGGTTTCTATGGGACGCCTTGGAGCCACGAGGCACGGCTCGGGCATCTCGACTTCTATGGGCGCAACAAGCTCAACGTCTATATCTATGGCCCCAAGGATGATCCCTACCACAGCGTCCCTCGCTGGCGAGAACCTTATCCATCCAAGGAGGCCGAGCAGATACGCTCGCTAGTGGCTCGTGCTCAGGCCAATGCCGTTACGTTCTACTGGGCCATTCATCCAGGTCAAGACATCAAGTGGAACGACGAGGATCGGGCTCTGCTCATCGGCAAGCTAGAGCATATGTACGAGCTCGGGGTGCGTGGCTTCGCTGTATTCTTTGACGACATCTCGGGCGAGGGTACCAAGGCCGACAAGCAGGCCGAGCTACTCAACTACATCAATCGTGAGTTTGTGCACAAGAAAGGCGACGTTGCCCCCTTGGTGATGTGCCCTACCGAGTACAACAAGAGCTGGTCGCGCATCGAGGGCGGCTATTTGCCCACACTAGGCACCCAGCTCGATGAGGATATAGAGATCATGTGGACAGGCAATACCGTTGTCGCCACTATCGACAAGTCCGATATGCAGTGGATCAACGGCTACATCAAGCGTAGGGCGTATATCTGGTTCAACTTCCCCGTGTCCGACTTTGTGCGCAACCATCTACTCCTCGGGGCTACCTATGGCAACTCGCTCGAGATAGCCCAAGACCTCTCTGGCTTCCTCTCCAATCCTATGGAGCATGCCGAGGCGTCCAAGATAGCCCTCTACAGCGTGGCAGACTATACGTGGAATATGAAAGCCTACGACAGTCATGCCTCCTGGGAGCGCGCTATCAAGGCCGTAATGCCCGAGCATGCCGATGCTCTGCGCACCTTCGCCGAGCATAGTAGCGACCTAGGCCCCAATGGGCACCGCTTCCGTAGAGAGGAGAGCCTGCACCTCAAGCCTCTACTGGAGCGTATAGCCTCGGGGCATACAGAGGCTGGCGACCTCGATAGGCTCCTCTCTGAGTGCCTCGCCCTAGAGCGCTCGGCCAGCATACTGCTAGCGAGCAGAGAACAGCCTCGCTTCATCTCCGAGCTCTCCCCTTGGCTGCGTATGGCTCGCCTCATAGGACGCTATGGGCAGGAGGTAGTAGGGCTCGATAGGGCCCTCTCTAGCGATGCCTCAGCCGTTGTCCCTACCTACCAGCATATACGTGCGCTACTGAGCCATATGTACGAGATCGATACTACCGAGAACCAAAACCCCTATCAGCCAGGTGTACGTCTAGCCACACGCTATCTGTTGCCCGCTATAGACTCGCTCTTCGTGCGCTCTATAGAGCGGTACAATGCAGGGGCTACGACCAAGCTCTCGGCACAGCTTCGCTACACGCCCTGCGTCGTGTCGAGCGATGTCGCACAGCTGTCGGGGCTTGGCCTATCAACGAGGGGCCGATCGGTAAGCCTATCGCCTGCCAATGAGGTAGTGCGCTGGAAGCAGGGGCAAGGCCTCACCCTCTCAGCCCAAGATCAGCCCCTAGGGCTTAGGAGCCTAGAGCTCGACCTCGGTATGGTAGGGGTAGCAGAGCTCTTCACCCTAGAGGCACTAGTCGATGGCCAGTGGCTACCCCTCGAGCTACGTCAGGAGGCCGACAAGAAGCGCATCCGTGCCGAGGTCTCCTCGCTCGGAGGGCGTCCCTGGACATCGCTACGCCTTGTGCAGACGGGTAAGCCTGAGGTAGAGGTCTACTTCAGGTCGTTTCGCCTCGACCTATAGGCGCTTCGCCCTAGTGGAGTGCCGAGGAGAGCGTCAAAATGTGTACCTTTGCCCCACGATAGAGTAATGAATACTAACGGCGGTAAGACCGCAAGAGATTGATGATAAAGAAGAAACAAAAAGGCCCAGTGCTACTCGCTGTCACGATGCTGTGTAGCCTATGGCTAGCGGGTTGCCGCGGTGAAGGCCAGCAGACGGCTACCCCATTGGCTCTCGATAGCCTTATCGTCACAGACACGGCACATATCCAGCTACGGTCGGGGCTCTCGACTCAGCTCGAGGTACGCCTATCGTACCTCTATCCTACCAATGCCGACTCGCTACGCTACTATCTCGACGCTCAGATGTTCTCACCTAGCTTGGCAGGTCTTGCGCCCGACAAGCTAGTGCAGGAGTATCTCGACCTAGTACGCGCCGATATGCACCAGGAGTTTGATGCGCAGATGAGCGACACTGTCGGCGATGCTGGCGATGAGATAGAGCTGGCCGACTGGGAGATCAACCTAAGTAATAGCCTTGTCTATCAGTGTGATGCGTATGCCTCGTTCAGTATTCGCAACTATACATACACCGGAGGAGCGCACGGCTTCGCTGGTGAGGCGTTCTATTCATTCGATCGCCTCTCGGGGCGCCCTATCTCAGAGAGCGACCTCTTTGTCGAGGGGTTTCGCCCTGCTCTAGCAGAGCTAATCGTGCAGCAACTGATGCGCGACAAGGGGGTACAGACTAGTGAAGAGCTCGAGGCCGAGGGTTTCTTCAATATCAGCGAGATAGAGCCCAACAACAACTTCCTGCTCACCGAGCAGGGTATTCGTTACTGCTTCAATCCCTATGAGATAGCCCCCTACTCGAGCGGTGTCATACAGGTAGAGCTCCCATGGGCCTCTCTAGCTGGTATTGCACGCAGTGGTAGCCTCATCGAGAAGTACAACCAATAGCATCACCATGGGTAGTGAGATTATTACCAAGTATTTCCCCAACTTGACGGCCGAGCAGATACGTCAGTATGAGGCACTCGACGAGCTGTATAGATACTGGAATGCGCAGATCAATGTGATCTCGCGCAAGGATATAGATGCCCTCTATCTGCATCATGTGCTTCATTCGCTAGGTATCGCGCAGATGATACGCTTCAAGCCTGGCACTCGTGTTCTCGACTTTGGCTGTGGTGGAGGCTTCCCAGGTATCCCCTTGGCTATCATGTTTCCTGAGGCGGAGTTCCTCTTGGTAGATAGCATTGGCAAGAAGATCAAGGTGGCTGCGGCTGTGGCCGATGCACTTGCTCTAGGCAATGTGCGTACTCTGCAGGCGCGCGGTGAGCAGATACAGGAGCAGTTCGACTTCGTGGTGAGCCGTGCCGTGATGCGTCTCGATGAGCTCGAGCCTATGGTGCGCAAGCTCATACACCATGAGCACCGCAATGGCATGCCCAATGGGCTTATTTGTCTCAAGGGCGGAGAGCTACAAAGCGAGATCCGCAAGTACAAAAATCTCGTCGAGGTGCAGGAGCTCTATCCGACCTTTGCCGAGGAGTATTTCAAGACGAAGAAGATCGTCTATTTGCCCCTATAGTTTTTCTATGGTTACGGTCAAGACTTTTGCATTCAATACGGTACAGGAGAATACCTACCTGATACACGACGATGAGGGCCAAGCCGCCATCGTCGACTGTGGCTGTATGGCACCTATGGAGCATCGTATGATCCTCGACTACTGCGCCAGCCATGGCCTAGAGCCTCGCCTACTGCTCAATACTCATCTGCACTTCGATCACTGCTGGGGCAATCCTTGGGCACTAAGTCAGTGGCCTTCAATGAAAGCTTATTGCCACCCCAAGGAGCTTACTCACCAACCCAAGCCAAGCGAGCAGTTTGCTCGCTTCGGCCTGATGTTGCGCTTTGAGGATGTCCCTGACGAGGCCTACACTCCCATTCACCAAGGCGACACATTGCGTCTCGGGAAGCTCGCACTCGAGGTTCGCGAGGTCCCAGGGCATTCGCCTGGCCACGTGGTCTTCTATTGCCCCGAGGGGGGCTTTGTGATAGCAGGCGACACGCTTTTCTACGAAGATATCGGGCGTACCGATCTGTGGGGAGGCAATTACGACCAGCTGATCCGCTGCATCAAAGAACAGCTTCTCACGCTCCCCGAGGACACTATTGTCTATACGGGGCATGGCGATAGCACCACTATCGGTCATGAGCGTGTAGCCAATCCATACTTGCGCTAGCTTCAGCCCCTCGCTGAAGCTTAGAGAAACAATGAAGAGCCTCACATGCATAGCCTCTATGGCCATGTATGTGAGGTCTCTCTTTGCTAGCTATCTGCTCTCGATAGCCTAGGTAGCTCTGTCCGATCGCTCGTTTCGGTGGGTAGTGCACAGCGTGTCGATTGGGGGGCTACAGAGGTTGGAGAGAGTGAGGGGATAAAATTTTTTGTAACGATGTAAGTAGTGGGTTTTATTGGTCATTACGTGCAAGTCTCGGATTGTGTCAGGTAATATTTTCGCAAAGATATTTGGATAGAGAAGAAATTTTGTACTACCTTTGCAGTCGCAAACGAGAGGAAGTGTGCACCGGCAAGCGGCAGGTGTCCTCTCGGGAACAAGCCGATAGGGCAGAGTTGGTTGCCATCCGATGTGTATGCTCCTTCTCTGCAACCCCCAAGGCGACCGTATCCACGGCGAGTGGATGATCAATGGTCTAGGCGCGAGCCACCTTGCCAGGGACACAGAGGTTAGTCCGCGTAGTCGGATATAGACCTCGGGCGCTCATTGACATGATT
>JBHACB010000053.1:0-6233 GCA_041854325.1 Porphyromonas sp. | reverse complement strand
CACAGCGATCTTCTCGAGGCGGTGTGGCACATTGACGAAGTCGCGCAGAGCCTCCTTGAGCTTCACCTCGTCAGCACCGAGGTAGAGAGCCGCGAGCGAGGCGGCCATGGCGTTCTGTAAGTTGTGTGGGCCCTGTAGGGCGAGCTGAGCGATAGGGAACTCGAGCGTACGCCCCTGGCAGTGTAGGCGCATGTAGTTGTCGTCGCTCTTGTCTGCTGCAGCCCCTACCTGCGGATAGGTAACGAAGGGTAGTAGCTGCATCGGCATCGGTTGGGCGGAGGCGACGTACTGGGCGATGAAGGCATCCTCGCCCCAGTAGATGAAGGCATCCTCGGCCGTTTGGTTTTGCAAAATGCGCATCTTGGCCATGGCATAGGCCTCTAGGCTATCGCCATAGCGGTCGAGATGGTCGGGCGTGATGTTCATGACGAGAGCCACGTGGACGTGGAAGTCGTACATGTCGTCGAGCTGGAAGCTACTGAGCTCCACCACATAGTAGTCGGGCTGGTCGGGGGCTATCACCTGGCGTGCTAGGCTAAAGCCCACATTGCCCGCCAGACCTACCCTAAAGCCTGCGGTCTGTAGGATATGGTAGAGCCACATGGTGGTGGTAGTCTTGCCGTTGCTACCCGTAATGCCGATCATACGGCTCGTGGTATAGCGCCCCGCAAGCTCTATCTCGGAGATGATGGGGATACCAGCCTCTCTAATGGCACGCACTATGGGGGCTGTATGAGGGATACCTGGCGACTTCACTACCTCGCGTGCCCCGAGTATGAGCTCGCTCGTGTGTCGCCCCTCCTCGTAGGGGATACCCTCGGCCTCGAGCTCGCGTCGGTACTTGTCGGCGATCTTGCCATAATCCGAAACAAACACACTGATCCCTCGTCTACGGCACAGCACTGCAGCTCCTACACCACTCTCGCCTGCCCCTAGCACAACTATCTGATATTCCTTTGGCTCCATACTCTAGCTCTCTAATCTATTACTGTCTTCAAGACTACAATATTCGTCATTTTTGGCGAACTACACAAGCCCTCGCCCCCCCCTCCACTATAGACACAGAGGCCATGCCACCGAGATAGGTGGCACGGCCTCTGTGTACAGATGTCTGCGCCCTCTAGGCTAGAGGTTGGGGTTCACCGTCTTCCAGTCGGCTACTGCTGGGATAACGCCCATGGCGATCACCTCGTCGCGTAGCTTCACTAGGTGCTGATAGCTAGCTCGTAGCTCTGCCTGCTCGGCAGGTGTACCTGGGAGCTGATGGCTGTAGCGTACGCCGTCCTTGTCGATGATGGTCTCCATACCCATCACTACGTTCTCGAGGCCAGGGAGGCTAACGAAGCAACCTGCTGGCCAACGGAACTCCTCGCCCCCCATAGCAGCACGTATCATCTCTATAGAGACGTAGGCTGGGCTCTGGAACGAAGAGCGACCACGTAGCTTGATGATGTTGGCACCACCCTGCGTTACACGCTTCTTGAGGGCTTCCCATGCCTCGCTGGGGAGCTTGTCAGTGCCGATATAGTCGGCTAGAGGCTTGCCTGCGATAGTGGCGGTGCTAGCGAAGACGGCCATAGACTCACCGTGCCCACCATAGGTACGTGCACCCTGCACCTCGCTCTGTAGTACACCGAAGTGCTTGGCCAGCTCGCTCTGTAGGCGAGTGGAGTCGAGAGCTGCGAGCGTCGTTACTTGGCAGGGCTTGAGGCCAGAGTGAATGAGGGTAACGAGACCAGTGATGTCGGCAGGGTTGAAGATGATCACCACGTGCCTAGCATCGGGGGCATACGCCTTGATGTCCTTGCCGAGCTGTGCAGCGATCTCGCAGTTGCCCTTGAGGAGGTCCTCACGAGTCATGCCATCCTTGCGTGGCGCACCACCCGACGATACGATGTACTTAGCGTCCGTGAGTGCCTCCTTGATGCAGTCGGTGAAGGTGAGGTTGAGCCCCTCGAAGCCACAGTGGCGGATTTCCTCGGCCACACCCTCGAGCCCCTGTAGGAAGGGGTCGTAGAGGCAGATGTTGGGGGTAAGACGCATCATAGCGGCCGTCTGGGCCATGTTGGAGCCGATCATACCACCGGCACCGATGATCGTCAGCTTGTCTTGGGATAGGAATGCCATAACCTTAATTATTTTGATATGAATGTAAAACCCTTTTCCGTGTGGCCGTGCCCAATCGCTTCGGCTTGCCTAGGCAAATGTACACTTTTTTCAGCAAAGCACCATACCATCTATTCTTCCTCTACCATGGCCAGGGGTTAGCCATACCACACGGCAGCCTCATCGAGGGTATAGATACGCCCTCGCCCCGTACTCTGTGTAGAGCCGAGGCGAGGGTGTCGTGGGGGCAGAGGCTAGCTACTTGCTAGCCTTGTCCATCTTATCATTCATCTTACCGTCCTTCTTGTCGCAGGTCTTCTTGGCATCCATGCTCTTGTCGCACTTCTTCTTGTCCGTCTTGTCGCACTTCTTATCGCATTTCTTGGCGTCCATGCTCTTGCTGCACGACTTCTTGCTGTCCTTCTTGTCGCAGGTCTGCTCCATCTTGTCAGACTTCTTCGTCTGCTCCTGAGCCATTGCAGGAGCTCCGAGTAGCATCATCGCTACTGCTGCTACCAAAAACTTCTTCATCACAATCTGATTATTAAATTGGTTTGTATATAAGGGATTGATAAAACTCTATTGCTTACTTCTTGAGCAGGGGCAGATAACGCTCGTATCCCTGCTCCTTCATCTGCTCCTTGGGCACAAAGCGCAGGGAGGCACTATTGATACAATACCTCAGACCTCCGCGCTCGGCGGGGCCATCGTTGAATACGTGCCCTAGGTGAGCATCGCCCGTCTTGCTACGTACCTCCGTGCGAACCATGCCGTGCGACTTGTCCATCTGCTCGACAAGCAGGCTCGTGTCAATGGGCTTGGAGAAACTAGGCCAGCCACAGCCCGACTCGAACTTGTCCGTAGAGACAAATAACGGCTCACCCGTAGTAATATCCACATAGATCCCCTCCCTAAACTCATTCCAGTAGGCATTCCTAAAGGGTGCTTCCGTACCATTGCGCTGAGTAACATGGTACTGCTCTGCCGTCAGCTTCTTCTTGAGCGTCTCCTTGTCTGGGCGAGCATACTGCACAGGGCTGGGTGCCTGATTGGCTTCTCTAGCTCTCTGAAATAGGCTCTGAGAGATATGGCAGTATCCACCGGGGTGCTTCTCTAGGTAGTCTTGATGATAGTCCTCTCCTACGTAGAAGTTTTCCAAGGCCTTGTACTCTACTACCACCGGACGCTTGTGGACGGAGGCTAGACGCCCGATCACTCCCTTGACTATAGGCTCATCGCCTCTGTCGGTGTAGTAGATACCTGTGCGATACTGCTCTCCTACGTCATTTCCCTGCTTGTTGAGGCTCGTAGGGTCGATCGTCTCGAGGAATAGCCCTAGCAGCTTCTCTAGGCCTATGAGCTCGGGATCGTACACCACCTTGACGGCCTCTGCGAAGCCGGTATTGCCCGACGATACGGCCTGATAGCTAGGGTTCTTGAGCTTGCCATTGGCATACCCTACCTCGGTAGACACAACGCCTCGTATCTGCTTGAGGAAGTGCTCGGTACCCCAGAAGCACCCTCCTGCTAGATAGATCTCTTTGGTCGTCTTCATCTCTTTCCCATTTGTTACATGCTTGGATGTCTGCACTGCTTGCACTCTCACTACTATGAGAGACAAAATACCCAACAAAAGGATTAATACACTTATCCGCTTCATACTCCGATCAATTTTAGTTGTTACTCGTAGGGGCTACTAGTAGCACTATCCCAAGGCCAAGGTACACCACATCCTTGAGGATAAAGAAGTCCGTTACGGCTACACCATCCTGTATGCGCCATACATCGGGGGTAAACATCAAGAAGCTCAGCGTAACCAAGAATATAGAAACGACTCCTATCCCTGCATAGGGCCGTAGAGCACGATACCTAAACGACAAAAGTAGTAGTACGGCGGTAACGATCTCCATGATACCCACTACGTTGGATACCGTCTGGGTATCAAACGCATCGTACACCCAGTAGGTCAGAGGGTGGTGTATCAGTAGTGGCTTGATAGCCATAGCCTCTGTCGGGGTGAACTTGAATATGCCGAGCCAAAGCAAAACCACGGCCATACCCAAGAAGGCTACCTGAAGCCCCAACTGCTGCGCTCGTAGCGCATCTATATGCGATCGCTTGATTAGTCTCATTCTGTCAGCTCCTTCTCTATCTTCGATGTTGTTTGACTTATGGGCCTTGCCTCTAGGCGATAGCCCTTACATCCGATTAGTCGCTAGTGTGCTCGATTACTGACAGATCGAGAGGGGTTATGGTGTTATTTTTCGCTTTATACGCTCCTTAAACGATTGTATATCTGTGTCCTCCAGATGTGCATTTTCTTTGTCGTCTCTATACTTCCTCGTGAGCATCGAGTCGATATGCTCCACCTTTTTCACATAGGCAGAGCACCACTTGCACATCAGCAAGTGGATACGGAGCCTCAGGCTCTTGAGGCGAGGGAGGCTTCCTGCTTTCTTTTGCTCCACGAGCTCTGGCACATGGCTACACGGCATGATGAGCCAATGGATTAGCTGGCTAAAGATCTTCTTCATAGATTGTCAAAATAATTTGTTTCGATGCACTTGCGTAGCTGCATGCGGCTACGCTGGAGGATTTTCCACAGATTAGCGGTCGTTATGCCCGTTAGCTCGCATACGGCACTGGCCTTCTTGTCCTCGAGGTAGTACTGCTTGATGATCGACCGCCACTGCATCGGCAGATGCTCTAGGCACTGCTCCATGGTGTCCATTAGAGCTCCCTTGTCGTCCGACGCGTCTAGCTCTACCGACCAATCATTGAGGACCGACTGATCCACCCACGACCCTCGTTGGTCAAAGAAGTCTGCCATGCGGACGGTAGCGGGTCTGCGATAGTGGTCGCGGTAGAAGTCCGAGATCTTGTTCCTCAAGATGTTCTGTAGCCACGTCAGCGGGGTACTCTTGCCCTGAAAGGAGTGATAGGCTAGGGACGCCGACACGAACACCTCCTGCACCAAGTCCATGGCATCGTCTTTGTTGTCCACTAGAGCCAATGCCCTGCGGAGCAGAGTGGTCGAATAGGCCTCTACCCATGCGCTTATCTCCTCATTCTTTTCTTTCATATATCTTGTCAATAAAAACAACAGAGTGTGGTAGCCTCTCTATGAGCTTCGCCTCGGCATGTGGCTGTGTCATTCGGCTGGATACTACGACATCACAGCCACACGCCCCATGCCCCACATCTATTTCAATAGCACACAAAAGTAATAATAAATCAAAATAGTCAAATATCTACATCCTTGCATACACCGCCCCACTTGGCAGATAGGCAAGTCTAGGCAGCCCCCCTACCAATGCCGACTATAGCCGATATTGAATATCGATCATCGTCGATATTGAATGATCGCCTCGGTCGGTATCGATACATGCGCTCACCAGCTAGCAGGGCGGTATAGCGGAGCTTACTAACGGACACTCAGACGTCGGATGTTTTTGTACAAAAACATCGATCTTTTCAATGAAAAACATCGAACTTTTCGGGTAAAAACATCGATGTTTTTGCCTCAAAACATCGATATTTTTCGTCCATACCTCACCCCGCCATCCTCGCTAGTGCAGTAGCACCCCCACCCAAAGGAGTATCCCTAGAGGGAGCCTCAGAATACAACTCACAGATACACACACAGAAAATCGTCCCCCAAGCTACACTCGCTCCTCCACTCCGAGGTCGTCCTCACCTCTCTATCCCCTGCGCAGCTCTCAACAACGAGGGAAGATTGGAGGTCTGTAGCTCTCGCCAAGCCAAGGACAGATGGTGCCAAATCCTAGCTTTAGGGCTTGGGATCGCTATCGTGTCGAAAAAAATTTTCTCCCTCTCGACACCTATCATAGTACACTTTATATTAGCCATTTACACATCAAGACTAGGCGTATAAACAGACTAAATTATATCGAAACATAGAAATATCGCTTGCGATATAAATAAACTTGTGCACCTTTGTATCGCAAACGATATAACAGAGAATAAATATGAAACAGAACGTATCAGAACTATCTAACCACCCAACTCTAGCGCACTGTGGCACAGACGATATTTGACTTTAAGGCCCATGATAGCCGGGGACAAGAGCTAGATCTAGGGCAGTATAGAGGCAAAGTCCTCATCAT
>JBHACB010000052.1:0-8846 GCA_041854325.1 Porphyromonas sp. | reverse complement strand
ATACTCGACCTAGGCAAGCAGATGAATTGGGACAAGACCCTCGATAGCCAGATCGAGCACCGAGGGGCTACGCTCTCGGGCTATCGTCACTCCGATGGCTGGGCGCGCGACCAAAGGGTGTATTTTCACTCGGCCCTATCGCGTGAGCCCGATAGTGTCGAGATCGTTAGCCAGCAGATCACCGACGAGCAGGGCGCATCTATAGGCTATGCATGCAAGGCCCTCCTACGCTATCGTGTGCAGGCTGGCGACACACTTGTCATCACTACAGCTCTATCGGGGGTAGACCTAGAGGGGGCCAAGAGCAATCATCGATCCGAAACCCCACACTTCGACTTCGCTCGCTATCGTCAGGCTGCTGAGGAGCTATGGCAGTACCGCCTCTCACGTATTACTGTCGAGGGTGCTACTGTCGAGGAGCGTACCATCCTATACACGGCTCTATACCACGCTCACCTATGCCCTACGCTGTACAGCGATGTAGATGGCCGATATCGTGGGCCCGACAAGGCGATACACAAGGCTCCGGAGGGCACACGCCACTATAGCACCTTCTCGCTATGGGATACCTACAGGGCTGCACATCCGCTATACAACCTGATAGCACCGGAGCTCAACCGCGATATGGTGCAGTCGATGATAGACTTTGGCGAGCAGAATGCGGGGCATCTGCCCGTGTGGAATATGTGGGCGCGCGAGACAGACATGATGATAGGTTATCACTCGGTGCCCGTCATCGTAGAGGCTATACTACGTGGTGTATATCGAGTAGACGACCCTAGTCGCCTCACGGCTCTACTGCGCTCCACTGCCGAGCGCACTGGCTATAGAGGCCTCGACGAATATCGTACCCTAGGCTATGTGCCTGCCGACAAGCATCGTGAGAGCCTCTCGCTGACCCTCGAGTATGCCTACGATGATGCTGCTATCGCCGCGTGGGGCAGGTACATCGGTGACACGCTACTAGCGAGCACATATACGACACGAGCCCAGAGCTATCGCCGAGTGTGGGATGCTGAGACGAGGTTCTTTCGCCCTCGTCTATCAGACGGAGGATTCCAGTCGCCTTTCGACCCGTTTGCCTACACCGAAGATATTACCGAGAGTAATGCTTATCAGTATTTGACGAGTGTACAGCACGATGTGCAGGGGCTTACGACACTCATGGGAGGCCGAGATAGCTTGGCACGCAGGCTCGACGACTTCTTCGCTGCTCCCACACCTCAGCACATCAAGCTCCCTATCTTCTCTACAGGTATGATAGGGCAGTATGCTCACGGCAACGAGCCAGGGCATCACGTCCCTTTTCTCTACAACAAGGTTGGCCAGCCCTGGAAGACCTCTCGCCTTACGCTCGACATCTGTCGTCGCCTCTACACCAATGCCCCTAGTGGCCTCTGTGGCAACGAAGACTGCGGACAGATGTCGGCTTGGTACATCTTCGCATCCCTTGGCCTGTACCCACTCGATCCTCTCTCAGGACAGTATGAGCTGACGACCCCTCTCTTCGCTCGTGCAGAGCTGATCGTACAGGGAGGCAAGTGCTTTGCTATCGAGAAGCAAGGCCAGGGCGACTACATCCGTCGAGTACTGCTCGACGGCAAGCCTATCGACAAGAGCTATATCACCTACGAGCAGATAACTAGTGGTGGACACCTCCTCCTAGAGATGACCACCGAGGAGGGTATCTGCTGGTACTAACACTATACCCAACTATATTGCATCATGGATATTAGGTCAAGACTCGTCTATCAGTGGGCCAAGCATCGCATTAAGGCCATCGAGCACTATCAAGACAACGCAGAGACCATACAGCTGGCCCAGCTACGGCGCATCTTGGCCCGTACGGCTACTACCGATCTCGGGCGTAGGCACGGCATAGAGCGTAGCCTCAGCTACCACGACTATGCCGAGCGCATGCCCATACACAGCTACGAGGAGATCAAGGCCGATGTAGAGCGTATGGTGGCTGGCGAGCGCGATGTCCTCGTGCCAGGGCGTGTGCGCTGGTATGCCAAGAGTAGTGGCACGACCAACGACAAGAGCAAGTTCATACCAGTGCCCTTCACCCATCTGCACGACTGTCACTATCGTGGCGGTAGCGATGCGCTGTGGCTCTACATGCGCAACTATCCCGACACACGCTTCTTCGCTACCAAGGGGCTTGTCCTCGGTGGTAGCCATGCCCCTACGAGTACTGGCAGTGGTAGCTCGGCCGGCGACCTCAGCTCCATTCTCGTACAGCACATGCCCAGTCTAGGAGCCTTACTTAGGGTGCCTAGCACCAAGACGCTACTCATGGACGAGTGGGGAGCCAAGATGCAGGCCATCGTCAAGGAGGTCGCTACGGCTCATGTAGGTAGCCTCTCGGGTGTGCCTAGCTGGATGATGGTGATGCTCAAGGAGGTGCTCGCCTATACAGGGGCGAGTAACATCAGTGAGGTATGGCCTAGTCTAGAGGTATTCTTCCATGGAGGTATCAGTTTCGAGCCTTACCGCGAGGCCTACCGCGAGCTCATCCCTCACGAGCGTATGCGCTACGAGGAGACGTACAATGCGAGCGAGGGGTTCTTTGCTATCCAAGACGACCCCGCAGAGAGGGGCATGCGTCTGATGCTCGATTATGGTGTGTTCTATGAGTTCGTTCCTCTCGAGGCCTTAGATGAGTCCTCCTATCCTCTGTGCGATGCTCATGCCCCTCTTCCGCTCTGGGAGGTAGAGATGGGGCGTAGCTACGCCATGCTGATCACTACTCTAGGGGGGCTACACCGCTACCTCATAGGCGATACGGTTGAGTTCACTTCGCTCAATCCTTATCGTATCATCATCACAGGGCGTACCAAGCACTTCATCAATGCCTTTGGCGAGGAGCTCATGGTGGCCAATGCCGACAAGGCGATAGCCCAGGCCTCTCGCCAGACGGGAGCACAGGTGGCAGAGTACACGGCGGCACCGCACTTCTTCCACCAAGAGGGCAAGGGGCGCCACGACTGGATCGTAGAGTTTGCCACGCCACCAGCCTCGGTGGAGGAGTTTGCTCGTATTCTCGACCTCGAGCTACAGCGCCTCAATAGCGACTACGAAGCCAAGCGTTATATGGATATGACGCTACTGCCTCTGCATATAGATGTAGCACCAGCAGGGCTCTTCCATAGGTGGCTCGATGAGCAGGGTAAGCTCGGGGGGCAACACAAGATACCTCGCCTGAGCAACAACCGCAAGCATCTCGATCAGCTCCTCGCTATGCTGTAGTGCCACACCCTACCCGCGGTAGAGGCTATCCGCTACTCTCGCCTGCTTGATCCACCTCTGCCAAGGAGGAGGGGAGCTAGAGGCGAGAGTAGGGGTCTCTCGTGCATCGCCAAGACAGAGCGAGCGAAGGCGGCAGACATCACTCTACGGGCTTCGGAGTATGCCATTGGAGCAATGGAGAGCAGGATAGTTGATATTACGGAAGAATGCAGTAACTTTGTGCTTGATTGTGGCGATAGAGTTCGTTTGGGATACCTCAAGACGGCTCTTTTGCCTTGTTATTAACAAGTTTAGAGACCCAGGAATAAGTGGTGGAAACCAAGTATATCTTCGTAACGGGAGGCGTAGTGTCCTCCCTTGGTAAGGGTATCGTGGCTGCTTCGTTGGCCAAGCTCCTTCAGGCACGTGGCTTCAGTGTAACCATACAGAAGTTTGACCCCTATATCAATATCGACCCAGGCACGCTCAATCCCTACGAGCATGGCGAGTGTTATGTAACGGACGATGGGCACGAGGCCGACCTAGACCTAGGTCATTATGAGCGGTTCCTCAATATCGAGACCTCTAGAGCCAACAACATCACCACAGGGCGCATCTATCAGAATGTGATCCGCAAGGAGCGCAAGGGCGACTATCTCGGCAAGACTGTGCAGGTAGTCCCCCATATCACTGACGAGATCAAGCGCAACGTAAAGCTCTTGGGACAAAAGAAACAGTTCGACTTCGTGATCACCGAGATCGGAGGTACTGTAGGCGACATAGAGTCTCTCCCATTCCTCGAGAGTGTGCGTCAGCTACGCTGGGAGCTAGGTAATAGCTGCCTCTGTGTGCATCTCACTTATGTGCCCTACATAGCAGCGGCTGGCGAGGTCAAGACCAAGCCTACACAGCACTCTGTGAAGCAACTTCAGGAGCTAGGTATACAGCCCGATGTGCTGGTACTACGTACCGAGCATACACTCAAGGCCGACATCCTGCACAAGGTAGCACTATTCTGCAACGTAACGCCCGACTCCGTAGTACAGTGCGTCGATGTACCTACGATCTACAAGGTGCCTCTAGCCCTGCAAGAGCAAAAACTCGATGAGACCGTGCTACGCAAGCTCCATATGCCTCTAGACAGCCATGCCGATCTGAGCGAGTGGAACCACTTCCTCAGCCTGCGTGATGAGGCCCGCGAGACGGTCAATATCGCCCTCGTAGGCAAGTATGTAGAGCTACAGGATGCCTACAAATCGATTGACGAATCGCTGATGCAGGCCGCTACCTACAACAAGCGCAAGCTCAACCTCGTATCTATCCACAGCGAGAAGCTCACGGCCGACAACGTAGCCGAATATCTGCGCGATATGGATGGGGTAGTGATAGCACCAGGGTTTGGCTCTCGTGGCATAGACGGCAAGTTTGAAGCCCTGCGCTATACACGCGAGCATGGCATCCCTACGCTGGGTATCTGTCTCGGTATGCAATGCATGGTGATCGAGTTTGCCCGCAATGTGCTCGGGCTCAGAGACGCTCATACGTCGGAGATCATGCCTACCTCACCTCACAAGGTAGTAGACATCATGGAGGAGCAGAAGAGCATATCGGATCTCGGAGGATCGATGCGCCTCGGAGGCTACGACTGCGTGCTACGCAAAGGTAGTCGTATAGCAGAGGCCTATGGGCAGGAGTTCATTCGCGAACGCCATCGCCATCGCTTCGAGTTCAATAGTCAGTATCGTGAGGCATTCGAGCAGGCAGGCATGATCTGTGCTGGCGAAAATCCCGATACAGGCCTTGTAGAGACGGTCGAGATCCCAGAGCACCGCTGGTATATAGGTGTACAGTTTCATCCCGAATATCGCAGTACCGTACTGCGCCCCAATCCGCTCTTCGTGAGCTTCGTGCGAGCTGCTATCGGTAGCAAGGCGGACTAAGACAGGACAATAGTATTACATGGACAAGAATACGTTAATAGGACTCATCCTCATCGGAGCAGTGCTCCTAGGCTTTGGTTGGCTCAATCAACCCTCGCCCGAGCAGCTAGCTCAGCAGCAGCAGACGACACTCCCTCAGCCCGATACGGCTGTACTTGCCACCCCAGTAGCCGACACCTTGGCTACGCCCGACTCTGTGGCTCAGGTCTCTATCCCAATGTATCGTCAGGTACGCCCTGCCGAGGTCGTTACGCTACGCAATGCCAAGGTTAGCATCGACATATCTACTCATGGAGGTACACCTGTGCAGGCAGTGCTCGCTGACTACCTCAACCAGCAGAAGACCCCTGTACGCCTCTTCGGCCCCAATGATATTCGGCTCAACTTCCCGATGCGTACGCTCGACAATCAGCTACTCAATACGGCCGACCTACACTTCACCATACAGAGCCAGACCGATAGTACTGTAGTGATGCGCCTGCCCATCGCTGAGGGCAGTCACCTCGACTTCAGCTACACGCTACTGCCCGACGACTACCGCGTGCGCTTCGGTATTAGTGGCCAAGCCCTAGAGAGTTTGCTCCCTGCCAATATCTCCCTACAGGATGTAGAGTGGTCGCAGCGCATACCTCAGCAAGAGCAGAGCCACCGCTTCGAGAGCCAATATAGCTCTATCTACTACTACACACGTGGAGGCGACGTCGACGACCTCAGCAGTACGAGCAAGGACGAGGAGACCGTCAAGGAAGCACTCCGCTGGTTGGCATTCAAGGACAAATACTTTAGCTCAGCCTTGATCAACCACAGCAGTGCCTTTGAGGATAGTCGCCTGACGGTGGAGGCTATGCCCGAGGATAGTGGCTATGTGATGTCTATGGCCATGCGTAGTAGCTTCCCATTCACCATAAGGGATGGAGCTAGGGCTGACTTTACTTTCTTCTTTGGCCCCAACGACTACGAGCTCCTGACGGGCTACGATGCAGGCGTAAGCGATACGGACAAGCTTCACCTCGATCACCTCGTATATCTTGGTATCAATGTGTTCCGTTGGATCAACCTGTATCTCATCATCCCGATCGTTACCTTCCTCAAGGGCTTTATCAGCAACTGGGGTATCATCATCCTGTTGATGACGATAGCGATCAAGCTGTTGCTCTCGCCTTTCACCTTCAAGAGCTACATGTCGCAGGCCAAGATGCGCGTGCTCAAGCCTCAGGTTGATGAGATCAACAAGAAGTATGAGGGCAAGACCGATCAAGAGAGCATGGTCAAGAAGCAGCAAGAGACTATGGCACTCTATAGCTCGGCAGGAGCCAGCCCCCTGAGTGGCTGCCTACCGATGCTACTACAGATGCCCTTCCTTATCGCTCTGTACATGTACTTCCCCACATCGATCTTCTTGCGTGGCGAGAGCTTCCTGTGGGCACAAGACCTCTCTACCTACGACCCTATCATCAGCTGGGACTTCAATATCCCCCTTATCAGTAGCCTGCTGGGCAACCACATTAGCCTCTTCTGCCTGCTGATGACGATCGTCAATATCGTCTACAATAGGTATATGATGGCGCAGAGTGGTGGCTCGGGCGATGCCATGCCAGGGATGAAGTATATGCCCTACATGATGTCGATTATGTTCTTCTTCATGTTCAACCAAAATGCCTCTGGCCTCAGCTACTACTACTTCATCTCTACGCTGATCACGATCCTCCAGTACTTCGCTTTCCGCTTCACGCTCAACGAAGAGAAGCTCCTCGCTCAGCTCGAAGAGAACAAGAAGAAGCCCAAAAAGAAGAGTCGCTGGATGGAGCGCCTCGAGGAGGCTCAGCGACAGCAACGTGAGATGCAAAAACAGCGTGAGAGAAGAGGACGCTAAGCAACAAGTACAATAGCATACGTCAATGATGAGACAAGGCAAAGAGCATAGTGTCGGCTACGTATAAGCCCGATCTAAGCCTCTTTGCCTTGCCTATTTGAGAATACAAATAGTCTAGAAGAAAGAACTCTCTCAATGGAACCACTAAAGCACGAATGTGGAATAGCCACGATACGTCTGCGTAAGCCACTAAGCTACTATCAAGAGAAGTATGGTACGTGGATGTATGGGCTCAACAAGCTGTATCTCCTCATGGAGAAACAGCACAACCGAGGGCAAGAAGGCGCAGGCTTTGCTGTCGTCAAGCTTAATAGCGATCCAGGCAACGAGTACCTCTTTCGTGAGCGTGCCGAGGGAGCTAATGCTATCCAGACGATCTTCGATGCAGTGCACAAGACCTATAGGGGCATCGATACGCACCTCCTACACGATGCCGACTATGCCGAGCGTGAGCTCCCCTTTGCGGGCGAGTGCTACATGGGGCACCTGCGTTATGGCACTACGGGCAA
The DNA here is from genome assembly GCA_041854325.1 of Porphyromonas sp. GTDB lineage: Bacteria > Bacteroidota > Bacteroidia > Bacteroidales > Porphyromonadaceae > Porphyromonas. Next base: position 1,293 of record JBHACB010000052.1, on the reverse strand, counting down.
GAAGGGGCTGACCTTCGTTCACCCCATGATACGTCGTAGCAACTGGCGTGCCAAGTGCTTGGCCATCTGTGGCAACTTCAACCTCACCAACGTAGACAGCATCTTCGAGGCTATCACCTCTGTCGGTCAGCACCCTCGCCATGTGTCGGATATGCACATCCTGCTCGAGCAGCTAGGCCATAGGGTAGACCGCGAGGTGGAGCGCCTCTTTAGGCTCAGCAAGAGCCAGCACCTTGAGGGCATGGACATCACCCACTATATCGAGGAGCGTATAGACCTAGCCAATGCACTCAGGGAGTGCTCACCCCTATGGGATGGAGGCTATGCTATGTGCGGACTCACGGGTAGTGGAGAGAGCTACACCATGCGTGATCCCTGGGGCATACGCCCTGCGTTCTACTATGCCGATGACGAGATCATCGTCGTGGCTTCTGAGCGCCCTGTGATACAGACGGTCATGAACGTCTCAGCCGAGAGTATCGTAGAGCTACAGCCAGGGCAGGCTCTGCTCGTCAATAGGGCTGGTGAGTATCGACTAGAGCAGATACTGCCTGCAGAGAGGGAGCTGTCGCCATGCTCGTTTGAGCGTATCTACTTCTCTCGCGGTAGCGACAAGGACATCTATCGCGAACGTAAGGCTCTAGGCTATCATCTTGCCGAGCCTATCTTACGAGCCGTGGACTACAAGCTCGACGATACAGTCGTCTCCTTTATCCCCAATACGGCTGAGGTCGCCTACTATGGTATGGTCGAGGGGCTCAATGCCTATCTCGACGAAGAGAAGTACAAGGCTATCAAGGCGAACCCTAACCTATCGGACGATGAGCTACGTACTCTCTTGGCTCGCCGAGTGCGTACAGAGAAGGTCGCTATCAAGGATATCAAGCTCCGCACCTTCATCTCTGAGACCAAGAGTCGCAACGACCTTGCCTCGCACGTCTACGACATCACGTATGGCACTGTACGCCCAGGGGAGGACAATCTTGTGGTTATCGATGATAGCATAGTACGAGGCACTACGCTACGGCAGAGTATCCTTAGTATCCTCGATAGGCTACAGCCTCGCAAGATAGTAGTTGTCTCTAGTAGCCCACAGGTACGCTATCCCGACTACTATGGTATCGATATGAGCCGTATGAAGGAGTTCATCGCCTTTCGTGCAGCGGTCGCCCTACTACAGGAGCGCGGTATGACGCACATCCTACAGGAGCAGTATGTACGTGCCAAGGAGCTCTGTGCTCGCCCATGGGATGAGCGCGTAGAGAACGTCGTGAAGGCGATCTATCGCCCCTT
>JBHACB010000051.1:0-9519 GCA_041854325.1 Porphyromonas sp. | reverse complement strand
TCGGCCTAGGGTAATACAGGTGACTGGGGCTAAGTCGTAACAAGGTAGCCGTACCGGAAGGTGCGGCTGGAACACCTCCTTTCTGGAGTCTGGTGGATGGATGGAACTTTGTGTCTCTGTGTAGTTAAGGACAGGGTCTCTGATCGTCTACACTTCGTCAATATCGTATCTCAATATAGTCCCATAGCTCAGTTGGTTAGAGCGCTACACTGATAATGTAGAGGTCGGCAGTTCAAATCTGCCTGGGACTACACTCTTCGGGGGATTAGCTCAGTTGGCTAGAGCACCTGCTTTGCACGCAGGGGGTCATCGGTTCGAGTCCGATATTCTCCACCAATGAAGTTGTCCTCCCTAGAGGATATTAGACTAGAGCTAAGCCGTAGATACAGGCTTAGCTCTAGTCTTTTGTCTCTATGGGAGGCTCTTGTACGTGATAATTAGATGCCTACAAAGAAAAGAGATATAGATCTACAGCGTTCGGCCGATACCGATGGATGTATCCGCCTCAAGGGCGTTAGGGTCAATAACCTCAAGCATATCGATCTCGATATACCGCGAGGTAAGCTCCTTGTCGTTACGGGGGTGAGTGGCTCGGGCAAGAGCTCGCTGGCCTTTCAGACCCTGTATGCCGAGGGGCAGCGTCGCTATGTGGAGAGCCTCTCCTCGTACGCTCGTCAGTTTCTAGGGCGTATGCCCAAGCCCGAGTGCGACTGGATACGTGGCCTACCACCCGCTATCGCTATCGAGCAGAGAGTCATTAGCCGCAACCCTCGCTCTACTGTCGCTACCTCTACCGAGATATACGAATACCTGCGCCTGCTCTATGCCCGTGTAGGGCGTATGATCTCTCCGCTTAGTGGAAGTGAGGTGCGCAAGCATACCGTGGCCGACGTGGTGAGCTTCGTGCAGGCTCAGCCCATGGGGGCTCGTGTCTACTTGCTAGTAGAGTTGCATACGCCCGAGGGGAGGCACCTAGGTGATCATCTCGAGATACAGCTACAGCAGGGATATTCGCGCCTATGGATCGATGGCTCGGTACGTAGCATCGAGGACTATCTTGCCGAGGGGACGCCTGAGGTCGGGACGATCTACCTCCTGCTCGATCGTATGGTGCTCAGCGAGGATACCGATGTCCCAGCTAGGCTGGGGAACAGCAGTGAGCAGGCATTCTTCGATGGGCGAGGGGCGTGTACTATCGTGGTCGATACGCCCGAAGGCGAGCGCCGTGTCGGGGTCTTCAGCAACCTCTTCGAGGCCGATGGGCGAGTCTTTCAGGAGCCAACGCCCGAGATGTTTAGCTTCAACAATCCTATAGGGGCCTGCCCCGAGTGTGAAGGCTTTGGTAAGGTGATGGGCATCGATGAGGATCTAGTGATACCCAATAAGCATCTATCTGTCTACGAAGACTGCGTAGCGTGCTGGAAGGGGGCTATATCGAGCCAATGGAAGCAATACTTTATCAGCCTAAGTGCCGAGCACAGCTTCCCTATCCATCGCCCCTACTGCGAGCTATCGGATGAGGAGCGTCGCCTGCTCTGGGACGGTATCCCCTACGATGGTGATGACTATGTCAAGGCCATAGGGATCTATCCCTACTTCGATGTACTACAGCGCGATATGCACAAGGTGCAGAACCGTGTGCGCCTCTCCCACTTCAAGGGCAAAACCACCTGCCCCACTTGCCGCGGTGGGCGCCTCAGCCCCGATGCCCTCTGCGTGCGCATCGGTGGACGCAATATAGCTGAGGTCGTGTCTATGACCCTCGACGAAGCTCGCATTTTCTTTGATGAGCTACGCCTAGAGGCTGGCGATGAGCTTATCGCTAAGCGACTGCTGCACGAGATACGTAGCCGCATAGGCTTCTTGCAGGAGGTAGGGCTCGGGTATCTGACGCTTGATCGCCTCTCCAATACGCTATCGGGGGGCGAGAGCCAGCGAGTAACGCTAGCATCGCAGATAGGGAGTAGCCTCGTAGGGTCGCTCTACGTACTTGATGAGCCTAGTATCGGGCTGCATCAGCGCGATACAGCTCGTCTCATAGGCGTTGTCAAGCGTCTGCGCGATCTAGGCAATACAGTGGTAGTCGTAGAGCACGATGAGGAGATGATGCGAGCGAGCGACTTTATCGTCGATATAGGCCCCGAGGCCGGACGCCATGGGGGAGAGGTCGTATATGCTGGCCCTACTGCATCGATCACAGCCACTACACCTGGCCACACTGCGGCCTACCTGATAGGGCGAGAAGCGATAGCTGTCCCCACGCATCGCCGTAGGTGGCACCGTCACATCGACATCATCGGGGCGCACAAGCACAACCTCAAGAATGTAGACATCCGCATCCCCCTAGGCTGTATCTGTGCGATCACGGGAGTGAGTGGCTCGGGCAAGAGTACACTTATCCGCGACATCTTCACTGAGGCCGTAAGTAAGTACCTAGCAGGTGAGCCGTATAGTAGCGTGCCCTGTACCGAGATCAAGGGCGACCTAGGGAGCATCAAACAGATAGAGTACGTCGATCAAAACAACATAGCCCGAAGCTCGCGCTCCAATCCGAGTATCTATGTCGGAGCTTTTGAGGAGATCCGCACCCTCTATAGCCAGCAGGCACTCGCCAAGCAGATGGGCTACAAGCCCTATTACTTCAGCTTCAACAAGGAGGGAGGACGCTGTGAAGCCTGCAAGGGCGATGGCTTTACCACCGTCGAGATGCAGTTCATGGCCGATATTACTCTAGTGTGTGAGGAGTGCAAGGGGATGCGCTTTCGCAGGGAGCTCCTCGAGGTCGAGTATAGGGGCAAGAATATCCACGAGGTACTGGAGATGAGTGTCGATGAGGCGATAGAGTTCTTTGCCGAGGGCAGGGACAAGACCACCGACCGCATCGTAGAGCGCCTGCGCCCCCTACAGACCGTAGGGCTTGGCTACATCAAGCTAGGGCAGCCTAGCTCCACTCTATCGGGCGGTGAGAACCAGCGTGTGAAGCTCGCCTACTACCTCGGTCAGGGCAAGAGCCAGCCAACGCTCTTCATCTTCGACGAGCCTACCACGGGGCTACACCTGCACGACATCAAGACGCTCCTTGGAGCTTTCGAGTCGCTCGTAGATAGCGGACACTCGCTCGTCATCGTGGAGCACAATCTCGAGATCATCAAGAGTGCCGACTGGGTGATAGACCTTGGCCCCGAAGGAGGCTCGGGGGGAGGGCGTATCGTCGCCACAGGGACGCCCGAGGAGATCGTCGCCACGGGGCAGGGCTGGACGAGCCGATACCTAGCCCCTCTGCTCGAGGCACAAGCATCAGAATCACTTACAACCAAACGACAATGAAGCGACTATTGATCCGTACCAGCCTGCTGAGCCTGCTGATCCTAGCTATGGCATGGGGAGGGTGGGGGAGTACGACGAACCTACTGCTACCCAAGCCTCAGAAGATGGCTGTAGGCCAAGGTGAGTTTGCCCCCCGTGGGCTACAGCTACGTGCCGAGGTGCTCAAGGGCGACTATGCTCAGTATCTACGCGACGCTGGTATCCGTGAGGGGATGCACTATGGCGAGGTGCTTGAGGTGCGCCTGGTGGAGCATCTTGAGGGTATCGAGCGCGGGCTCGATGAGGCCTATCGTCTGAGTATCGATGCTCGAGGTATCCACGTGCTTGCCACTACAGAGGCGGGTGCGTATCGTGCTCTACAGACCCTCCAGCAGCTCACTCGCAAGCACAAGCCACTTCCCCTAGTGGAGATTGTCGACTGGCCCGAGTGGCCCGTGCGTGGCTGGATGCAAGATGTCGGGCGCACCTATATCCCGCTAGATGTACTCAAGAGACAGATCGCCCTACTGGCGCGCTTCAAGGTCAATGTCTTCCATTGGCATCTGACCGAGAACCAGGCTTGGCGACTCGAGAGCAAGGCCTTCCCACAGCTTACCTCTATAGCGGCTACCGAGCGCATGCCAGGGATGTATTATACGCTCGATGAGGCGCGTGAGCTCGTGGCGTGGTGTCGCCAGCACCATGTAATGCTGATCCCTGAGATAGATATGCCTGGGCATAGTGCTGCGTTTGAGCGTGCTATGGGCTTCGGTATGCAGACCGAGCGAGGCAAGGCTGTGCTCAAGGTGATCTTGCGTGAGGTGGCTGAGGCCATGGACGTACCCTACATACATATCGGTACGGACGAGGTGAAGTTTACCGACCCTACGTTTGTCCCCGAGATGGTGGCCTTCGTTCGCTCCCTTGGGCGCAAGGTGATCTCTTGGAACCCTGGCTGGGACTACAAGACTGGCGAGATCGATATGACACAGATGTGGAGCTACCGAGGCAAGCCACTAGCAGGTACGCCTGCCATAGACTCTCGTCTGCACTACATCAACCACTATGACCTCTTTGCCGATGTGATCGGGCTGTATCACGCTCGCATAGCTCGCCAAGAGCGTGCTAGCGAAGGCCTCGCTGGGGCGATCATCGCTATATGGAACGACCGCTATATCGATAGACATGAGCAGATAACGGCCGACAACAATCTGTACATCAGTGCTCTGGCTCTAGCCGAGCGAGCTTGGCTAGGTGGAGGATCGGGTTACTTCGACGGCCGTACGACGGTACTCTGGGATCGTACTAGCCCTATCTATACGGAGTTTGCCGACTTCGAGCGTCGCTTCCTGCACTACAAGGAGACACTGCTAGCTAGCGAGCCTATTCGCTACGTTCAGCAGACGCACGCTGTGTGGCAGATCGTGGCCCCTTTTCCCAATCAAGGTGATCTAGCCAAGGTCTTCCCTCCCGAGGCTGAGCTCGTTGCCGAGGGGCGAGGAGCCAAGATAGTTCCCCCTACATCACCCAAGAGCTACAGCTACGAGGGAGCTACGTATCGAGCCCAGCAGGTGTCGGGGTCGGGCTTCTACCTGCGCCATGTATGGGGACCTGGTACGGTGCCAGGAGTCCTCGAGAGCCCCGAGCCCAATCATACTGCGTACGCCATGGCATGGGTCTACTCGCCTACCAAGCAACGTGTAGGCCTACTGCTAGAGACTCAGAACTACAGCCGTAGTGAGAGCGATCTCCCTCCCCCTGCTGGTGCATGGGACTATCGCCAGAGCAAGGTATGGCTCAATGGCAAGGCAATCGCTCCGCCTGTGTGGACGGGGACGCATGGTGTACGCTCTCATGAGGTACCGCTAGGCAACGAGAACGCCGCGTGGCGCAAGCCTATCCCCGTGGAGCTACGTGCTGGCTGGAATAGGATCATGCTCAAGCTACCTGTCGGCGAACGTTTCAGCTCACCCGAGACACGCCTCGTCAAGTGGATGTTTACGGCTAGCTTCGTTACGCTCGATGGTCGCTCTGCCCTTCCTCTACGCTACCACTATATCAAGTAGGGCGGGCTGTACGGTTCGTCATTCGCCATAGCTATAGCCTCTGCACGGGGAGTATAGCCCAGCCGAATTTCCGCCCTAGGGTGTCTGTCGCGGACACCCTAGGGCGGAAAATTTTTTGCTCTAGGGCGAACGCTTCGTTCACCCTAGGGCTTCTGATTTGGCTCATGTATATCGTTTGGTAATAGCTCATTGCTGGACGATCTAGACGATGGGACGGCACAGACCGACCCTAGGCCCTTGTCCGCGCTATAGCGTGGGATAATGGTGCTACCACTTGCGATATAGAGAAATTATCGCTACCTTTGCGGTCAGTAACGACGCTCTACTAAAGTCTGGGATCTAGTGGAGGCAGTTGTTTGGGTCCTATAGCTCAGTCGGTTAGAGCACCTGACTCATAATCAGGGAGTCCTTGGTTCAAGCCCAAGTGGGACCACTCAAACGGGTCGAGGCGGATAGTGTGTAGCTATCCGCCTCGAGCCGTTTGGATGTGCGACCAGGGAGTTGGGCATAATGTTGTATCTTTGCTATACCGAACAATCCCCAAAGTAGAGCTAGATGGATAAGAAGATGACCTATGCCCAAGCCTCCGAGCGTCTAGAGGCCATAGTCCGCAGTATAGAGCACGATAGCCCCGATGTCGATGAGCTCACCAAGCTCGTCGCCGAGGCTGTAGAGCTAACGAAGTTTTGCCGAGACAAGCTCACCAAGGCCGATGCCAAGCTCGAGGAGCTCATGGCGCGTCTCGACGAGACGCCTAGCGAGGAGTAGTATGGCGCGCTATGCTGTCATCGTAGCTGGCGGGCGAGGCGTGCGGATGGGAGGGGAGCTACCCAAGCAGTTTCTCCCACTGGCTGGTGCGCCCGTGCTGTTGCACACCTTGCGCCTCTTCGCCGAGTGTGATGCGATCGTCCTCGCTCTGCCTCGCGACCAGCACGAGCTGTGGCATAGGCTCTGCCTCGAGCATAGTCCTGTGCCTCGGCATACCGTCTGCATGGGGGGCGATACGCGCTTCGACTCGGTGCATCGAGCTCTCGATGCCCTTGTATCGCTCGTGGGCGATAGAGAGGGTATGGTAGCGGTGCACGATGGCGTACGCCCTCTCGTAGCACCAGAGGTAATCGATGCCTGCTACAGAGCAGCAGAGATAGATGGTGCCTCTATCCCCTACAGACCAGTGGTGGAGAGCCTGCGCCAGCTCGTGCCAGGAGGCGGTAGCCTAGCCGTGGATCGTAGCCGGTATATATCGGTGCAGACCCCTCAGGTCTTTGATCTGCACCGCCTGCACCAGGCCTATGCTCGAGGTTATGAGCCATGCTTCACCGACGACGCTTCGGTGTGGGAGGCGGCCTTCCCCCATAGCCCCATAGCTCTAGTGGAGGGCAACGTGGAGAATATCAAGCTCACGACCCCCCAAGATATGCACACGGCCGAGCATCTGCTCGCTAGCAGATAGGCCATATCAGTAGGCGCGATGGCGAGCATCTTCGATACACGGCTCATGTATCTGCCGGGCATAGGGCCCAAGCGTGCCGAGGTCTTGGCACGCGACCTCGAGCTGTACACCTACATCGATCTCCTGCACTACTTCCCCTACAAGTATATCGACCGTAGCCGTACCTACACGATACGCGAGATACGTAGCGACATGCCCTATATCCAGCTACGAGGGTACATACGCGACTGGCGCGTCGAGGGTGTCGGGCGCAAGAAACGGCTCATCGCTACCTTCTACGACGACACAGGCTCTATCGACCTTCTGTGGTTTCGAGGCATACAGAGCATAGAGCGCATCTATCAGACGGGGCGCGAGTACATCATCTTCGGCCGCCCTACCTACTTCAATGGGAGCTACAGCCTGAGCCACCCCGAGATCGATGATGCCTCGCGCGAGGCCACAGTGGCCGGAGGGCTCGTGCCGATGTACACTACGACCGAGAAGATGAAAACCTCTGGCCTAAGCAACCGACAAATGCGCCAGATGCTACATACCCTGCTCAATACCCTCGCGCCACACCTCGAGGAGACCCTACCTCCCGACCTCTACCAGCGAAGTGGCCTAATGAGCTACTGCGAAGCCATACGCCAGATCCACTTCCCCGAGCGCGTAGACCTGCTTGAGGAGGCTAGGCGTAGGCTCAAGGTGGAGGAGCTCCTCTACATACAGCTCAAGCTACAGAGCCTCAAGCTAGAGCGCAAGAATACCTATCAGGGCTTCGTCCTCGGGCAGGTCGGGCAGTACTTCAATGCCTTGTATCACGATCATCTCCCCTTTGACCTCACCGGAGCGCAGAAGCGTGTCCTCAAGGAGATACGAGCCGATGTGCTCACTGGCAGGCAGATGAATAGGCTAGTGCAGGGCGATGTAGGGAGTGGCAAGACCCTCGTGGCCCTCTTCGCCATGCTCCTAGCCCTCGACAATGGCCACCAAGCCTGCCTTATGGCACCGACCGAGATATTAGCCCGCCAGCACTTCGCGGGTATATCCGAGCTCCTCGCACCCCTAGGCATAGAGGTGGGACTACTCATAGGTAGCACGACGCGCGCGCAGAGAGCTCGCCTACTGCCTCGAGTAGAGTCGGGCGAGCTACGTCTGCTCATCGGTACCCATGCCTTGATAGAGCAGGGAGTACAGTTCGCCAGCCTAGGGATGGCTGTGATCGACGAGCAGCATCGCTTCGGTGTAGAGCAGCGCGCCCGCCTCTGGACCAAGAACGCAGGCATCCTGCCCCACATCCTCATCATGAGTGCCACGCCCATACCTCGTACCCTAGCCATGACCCTCTATGGCGACCTCGATATATCGGTGATCGATGAGCTCCCCCCAGGGCGTCAGCCTATCCGTACGGCTCATCAAGTGGATACAGAGATGTATCGAGTGTACAACTTCCTGCGCCAGCAAATAGCCCTAGGTCGCCAAGCCTATGTCGTCTACCCGATGATCGAGGAGAACGAGCAGGACGATCTCAAGGACTTGGAGACAGGCTTCCGACGCTATGCTGAGGTATTCCCCGAGCTACGTATCGTCATGGTACACGGCAAGATGAAGGCGAAGGAAAAAGATGCCTGCATGCAGCTCTTCGCTTCGGGTCAGGCTCACATCCTACTAGCTACTACGGTGATAGAGGTCGGGGTCAATGTGCCCAACGCTACGGTCATGGTGATAGAGAGTGCCAACCGCTTTGGCCTCTCTCAGCTCCACCAGCTCCGTGGGCGCGTGGGGCGTGGTGCAGAGCAGAGCTACTGCATCCTCGTAACGGGTACGCAGCTGGGTAGTGAGGCCCGACGTCGTATCGACATCATGGTGGAGACCAACGATGGCTTCGTGATAGCCGAGGAGGATATGCGCCTGCGAGGCTTTGGCGAGCTCGAGGGGACACGACAGAGTGGCAAGCTCCTAAGCCTGCGTATTGCCAACCCTGCACGCGATAGTGCTCTGGTGCTGTACACGCGCAATATGGCTGAGTATATCCTCGCCGAAGACCCCCATCTCGAGCTCCCCAAGCATCAGGTACTGCGACGCCGTCTGAGCGAGCTCTACACCGCAGATCACTGGGGCACTATCTCGTAGCGAGATGTGCCTCCGTAGCCTCTCTAGCCCCCTCGGCTGCCTAGGGAGCTTTACTTCTCCCTGTATGCTAGTGTATTAGATTATTGCCCTCTAGGCTAGGGCAGGCTGTGGTAGACATGTGGAAAAAGGTTATCTTTGCCTTGACTAATCAAACGAACAAGAGAGATATGAGCAACAATCTGACTAGGGCCTATGCGGCCGTATCGGCTACTGAGCCGATGAAGCCTATCACCGTGGAGCGTAGAGCCCTCGGGCCCCAAGATATCGCTTTCGAGGTGATGTACTGTGGCATCTGCCACTCCGACCTGCACAGCATTCGCAACGACTGGGGCAACGCTGTCTATCCCCTAGTACCTGGGCATGAGATCGTAGGGCGAGTAACGGCTGTGGGCGATCGGGCGACGCGCTTCGCTGTGGGCGACCTCGTCGCAGTAGGCTGTATAGTGGATAGCTGTAGAGTGTGCGAGCACTGCCACGAGGGGCACGAGCAGTTTTGCGACTCGGGGGTAACGTTCTCCTTCAACAGCCCCGACCCCCAAACGGGTCAGATGACCTATGGCGGCTTCTCCAAAAGCTATG
>JBHACB010000050.1:0-10065 GCA_041854325.1 Porphyromonas sp. | reverse complement strand
GAAGGCCCTAGGTGAAGGCTTGCGGATTGTTTCTATTCCGTGGGTCGTTCCTCTAGGGTCTTTCTTGTGTCTAGCTCCGTGTGGTTAGTTCAGATACGAGTATTTCTCGAAACCCTAGGGTGTCCGGCGCGGACACCCTAGGGTACAATCGTTTTGGCCTAGGGTGAACGCCTCGTTCACCCTAGGCCTTCTGGCCCTAGGATGAGTGGCCGATGCAGAGGGAGGGGGTAGAGACATAGAGGGCGCACCATACCGCGGTATGATGCGCCCTCTATAGTTAGTCGAGGATTGGGAGGCAGAGGCTACATCTGTGCTGGAGTATTGGCTTCGGTACCCCAGCCGATATTCTGATATAGGTGGGAGGTACTAGCCTGCTTGGTGGGCGAAGCGAGCTGCATCTCTAGCACGGAGAAGGGGTCAAGATAGTGCGCCTGAGAGAAGGTATAGCCATTGTACATGTTGTTATTGGCCTTTTGCTTCTGATAGGGACGCAGGTAGTTGCCCAGCTCACGGCTAGACACGAGAGCCTTGGCCGAGCCGTCAGCTAGTACCACGGCAGGCGTCTCTCCAGGCTGAGCTCCCTCGGGATACATTGTAGTAGCTACGAAGTCCTTCCCGATGAAGTAACGATACTTGTACATCTCTTCCCAGAGGTTGAAGCCCTCGATTTGGTAGTCCTTCACCTGATCCATAGCACGCCAGCGTAGGAGGTCGAAAAGGCGACGACCTTCGCCTGCAAACTCGCATCGACGCTCGCGACGAATGCTGTAGAGCGTCTTGTCGATGGCCTTGCCTGCCGAGAATGCACCCCAGTCGTACGAGGGGCGCGTAACGTCGGCTTCGCGTGCCATATCGGTAGCGTCGATCGTTACCTGTATATCGGCCGTGATACCTGCACGCTGACGCAGGGCTGTCCAATAATTCTTGGCTGTAGCATCGAGGCTAGTATGTAGCTCGTAGTAGGCCTCGATATAGTTGAGCATAGCCTCAGCGCCACGGAAGACGATGTAGGCCGAGCGGTCGCTCACGCCCTCGACATTGAACGAAGGGTCGTAGTTGTAGCCCTTGCGCTGTCTGTAGCCCGTTACGTCGCGAGCCTCAGCAATGCGGAATATAGAGGGCGAGGTGAAGAGGTTGGGGGTAGCCTCCTTGATGCGTAGTGGAGTCTTCTCATCGTAGAGGAAGAGCTGTAGACGCTGGTCGCGCCCAGTCTTCACCTTCTCTAGGGTAGCATCGCCTGCATAGCCCGAGCTGGCAGCGTAGATAGGCAGACCATTCTGCATGAGGAAGCTCTCTACGAGGCTTCGCGTCCAGCCAGTGTTACCTCCGGTGTAGAGGCGGTTGGTCGTATTGTGCACGATACCGCGATCCATGCTATACTGGCGCCATAGCAGTACCTCCGACATGGCAGAGGGATTGGCCGTGGCGAACATATCGTAGTAGAGGTTCCAGCCCGAGTAGCTGTCGGTAGGTACCATTACACCACTATTGGGGGTGAGGGTGATGTTGTCGGCCACGAGCTTGGCTTCCTTGATAGCCTCGCCTAGGAAGAAGCGCACCTCGGCATCGATGTCGAAGCTCTTGCCTTGGTTCCACTCCTTGTCCTTGCCTGGCCAGTTGGCATCGCCTGGCACACGGCCAGTGCCCCGATGGTATTTCTCAAACGTCCCCTCAAAGAGCGCCACACGGCTCTTGATGAGGCGAGCTACGGGCTTGCTGATGCGTTGCTTGGCGGCATGTGTCTCGGGCAGTAGCTCGATAGCCTTGTCAAGGTCGCTCAGGATGAAGCGTGCCACCTCGTTGCGAGGCATGCGCTTGGCAGCCTTGATGAGATCCTCCTCCTTGTCCATCAGAGGCTCGGTAACGATAGGATAGTCGCCATAGCTCATGAGCTTGCTAAAGTAGAACACGGCGCGTAGCACGTAGGCCTCACCGATGTACGTATCGATCTGCTCCTTGGTGCCACTGATCCTGCCAGCCTCACGCTTGGCCGTTACGTCGGTGAGGAACCAATTGACGTTGCGAATATTCTCGAAGTTGAGGCTACCAGTGGCGGGCACCTTCCACTCGCCCGTGAGGAAGCGGGTGCGGTTGGGCTCGACATCCGCCTGATTGTCGGTGCCATCGTCCCAGCCAGCGACCCCCTCGCCATAGCCACTAGGGCCCGAGAAGGCATTAGGATACTGATTGATCGTGAAGCTCGATAGCTGCTCGGGCGATGTATAGAACTGGCCTGGAGATACCTGATCGAGAGGCTCTCGATCGAGCAGGCCATTACAAGATGATAGCCCGATGAGGGTGGCAGCCCCAGCTAGGAGTGCCTTGGATACTATATGTTTCATACGAACTTAATACTTGTGATGAGAGATTAGAGATTGACATTGACACCGAACGAGATAGTACGCTGTAGTGGATACAGCTTACCAGCACTCTCCCAGCCATTCCCTGTAGGAGTCTCGGGGTCGAAGATGGTGTTCATCTTGGTGAACGTCGCGATATTGTCGGCCGATACGTATAGGCGTAGTGTATTGATGCCTAGCTTGCTCACGAGGCTCTGTGGGAGCGTATAGCCTAGCTGGATATTCTTGATACGCAGGTAGGCGGCATTCTGTAGATAGCGTGTCTGCTTTACGAAGTTCTTGCTTCCAGCACCGAAGAGAGGACGAGGATAGAAGGCATCGAGGTTGGCACCTAACTTGTCGCCCTCGGGGCGGAAGAAGTCCCAGTGCTCCACAAAGGCTGCACTCTGCCACATGCCGTGGTTGGCACCCGTAGAGTAGGGCGAGTTGTCCCAAAAGTCCTTCTTAGCTACACCCTGTAGCAGGATGTTGAAGTCAAACCCCTTGTAAGCCGCATCAAGGTTGAGGCTATAGCTGTAGCGAGGCGTTGTATTACCGATGATGCGTAGGTCGCCGTGGTCGTCTATCGTCTGTGCCCCTTCAGTTACCTTGCCATCGCCGTTGAGGTCAGCGTACATCACATCTCCGGCGGCCCAGTTGCTACCCCATGAGGGCTGGTTCTTCTTGAGGTGTTCGGTCATCTCAGCATCTGTCTTGGCGATACCTACCGTCTGGAAGCCCCATATCTCGCCCATCTTGGCACCAGCTGTCCAGGTACTGAGCGTGCGCGAGGGGTTGTCGAACTTGGTGATCTCCACCTGACTATCGGCTAGGACGAACTTGGCTCCATACTTGAAGGCCCCTATCTGATCCCTCCAGCGTAGCTCTAGCTCCCAGCCATAGGCACGTAGGTCGGCATTGTTTTGTCGAGGCTGTTTCGCCCCGAGGATAGACGACATGGGGCTAGCAGGGCCTACCATATCCTTGGTGCTACGTACGAAGTAGTCGAAGCTACCCTGAAAGCGGTTGTTGAAGGCCGCCCAGTCGATACCAGCATTCCAGCTCTCTACGCGCTCCCAGGTGAGTGTGTTGGACACTAGGCCAGGGGCGTTGGAGATCATCATGCGCGTGTCGTTGACGAGCCACTGCGCGCCCTGCTTGTCTCCTCCCGAGGTGATAGGTAGCGTCAGTGCCCATGGGTATAGGGCGTGGGTATTGGTGTTGCCTAGTGCACCCCACGAGCCACGGAGCTTGAGCATAGAGATGGTGCCCTTGAGTGGCTCAAAGAAGGCTTCGTTGGCGATATTCCACCCGAGAGAGAATGAGGGGAAGGTACCCCAGGTCTTGTCGCCTACGAAGCGAGAGGAGCCGTTGTGTCTCAGGGAGACCTCAGCGAGGTAGCGGTCGGCATATACATAGTTGATACGCCCGAAGAAGCCGAGCGTAGACCAGTGGCTGTATCCGCCCGAGAAGCTCGGCTTGTCGTTGGTAGCGGTATTGACCGTAGGTAGTAGGGGCGTGATGAGGTCGCGTTTGTTACCACCGAGATGGCGGTAGTTGTTGATCTCCACGTCGCTACCCACCATGATGCGCACATCGTGCTTCTCATCAAAGAGGCGCGCGTACTGCGCATAGTAGCGACCGTTGAAGAAGGTATTCTTGTATGCACTCTCGGCCACCTGACTGAGGCCTGCATCGGCATCGGCTCGCTTGGTGTAGCGAGGTGTACCATCGGGGAGGTAGTCGTAGATGGCGAGCACGTCCCAGTGATTGTTGTTGTAAGTGGTGTTGTAGTTATTCTCGAGGTTGATCGTTAGGCCCTCGATAGGCTTGAGGAGTAGATTGAGCTGGTGATTGACGAAGTCCCTTTGGTTGCGGTCTACACCACCATCACGCATCTGTATCGTTTCGTTGCCAGCTACGAGGTTGCCGTTAGGGTCGCGTATGGGGTTTGTCGGCCAGCGGCGTGCTATGTTGTGAAAGAAGAGCGAGGTCATATAGCTAGGGCGTTCGTACTCCTCGCGTACCCAGCGCTGTGTGTAGGACACGTTGAGCCAAGAGTTGAGCTGTGCAGAGATCTTGCCCGTGAAGTTGAAACGGCGAAACTCATCGCGCCCATAGCGGATCAGCCCCTGCTGATCGAGGATAGCACCACTCAGGTAGTAGTTGATCTTGTCGGTCCCACCGCTGATAGAGAGGTTGTGCTCGTGCGAGGGGACATTCTTGCGGTATTGCTCTGCAAACCAGTCGGTATTGGCCCAGCTACTCAGATACATCGCCCAGGCACCGATAGACTCTGCCTTGGGATCCCACTCGGTACCATACTTCCAGTCGGGGTTCTTGGAGAAGTCGCCGTACTTGTAGGCGCGGATACGCTCCATCATATCGTCGTTGAACTTGATGCCGTCGCCCGAGTTGGCACCCGCTACGTTCCAATAGTTGGCAAACATCTCCGAGTCCATCATACGGGGGAGCTGTATAGCCGTAGAGAGGCGCATGTTGCCGTTGTAGGATATGCGCGTCTTGCCGCTCTTGCCACTCTTGGTAGTGATGAGGATCACCCCAAAGGCGGCACGCGACCCATAGATAGCACTAGAGGCTGCATCCTTGAGCACCGAGATGTTCTCAATATCGTTGGGAGATAGTGTGTTCATATTGCCCTCTACACCGTCGATGAGCACTAGTGGCGAGGCACTAGATCCATCACCGATGGTGCCAGCACCACGGATGTTGATGTTCATGCTACTATTGAGCGCACCACCCGAGTTGTTGGTCGTGAGGTTAAGACCAGGTATCAGTCCCTGCAGAGCTTGCGTCACATTGACTACGGGGCGTGCCTCTAGAGCCTTGGCATCGAGTGTAGACACCGACCCGGTGAGGTTCACCTTCTTCTGTCTGCCATAGGCCACTACCACCACGTCGTCGAGGAGGCTACTCTCGGGCTGTAGCATTATGGTCAGCTCACTCTTGCCTGCCACAGGCACCTCGCGGCTAGTCATCCCGATAAACGAGATCACGAGCGTGGCGTTGGGGGCTACACCCTCGAGGACGAATTTGCCATCAAGGTCGGTCGAGGTGCCCTTGTCTTGTCCCTTGATGCGTACGTTGGCGCCGATGAGCGCCTCTTTCTTGTCGTCCGTGACGATACCTCGTACACGGATCCTACTCTGTGCCCAGGCATCGCCTAGGCCGAGCCAGCTCAGGAGCAGGCTCATTAGGACGAGCTTCGCTCGCCCTAATTGCAGTTGGTAACCACTTTTCATACTCAAGATAAGATAATGATGATATTGCTTCTTTATATTGTGTGCGACACACATCGCTCATTCAATCTCTATCTATATTTGGTAGGTATATCGAGTGTAAATGTAGCAGTTCTTCTGTATATGTGCAAGCCTTTTAGGATAAATTTTCTTAATTATACTATTAAACAACTGTATCGCACGTGCCACGAGATCAGGGCAATAGCTCCTCTGTCAGGTGCTCTAGGGCTGCGCTTAGGCTTACTGGAGCTCGCAGGTGGTAGAGGTGTGGCTACTGGGCTATGCGTTGTGCGGGGCGATGGGGTAGGGGCGGGAGATATTTTGTATTTTTGCGAAGCTATCACAATAAAGTAAAGGCAAATGATCAAAACAATAGTATTCGATCTCGGAGGTGTACTGATACATCTCGATCGTGATGAGGCTATTAGACGCTTTGATGCTCTAGGTGTGCCTGGTATCAGAGAGATGCTCGACCCCTACCTACAGAGTGGCTACTTCCTACAGGTAGAGGATGGGCGCATGACCAAAGATGAGTTTCGAGATGCTCTGAGCACCCTAGCTGGACGCACGCTGACGCACGAGGAGATAAGCCATGCCTACATGGGCTTCTTGAGCGAGGTGGCTGCGTACAAGTTTGACTACATCGACAGCCTGCGCCCACAGTACGCTGTGCACATCCTCAGCAATACCAATCCGTACGTTATGGAGTATACCGAGAGCGATACCTTCCTGCCCAATGGCCGTAGACTGAGTAGCTACTGCGACCGCAAGTTCGCCAGCTGTGAGATGGGTATGGTCAAGCCTCACCGAGGCATCTTCGAGCTGATGATCAAGGAGACCGGTCTAGTGCCTGCGGAGACGCTCTTTCTCGATGACGGCCCCGCCAATGTAGCTATGGCCGAGGAGCTAGGCTTCATTACCTACTGCCCCAAGAATGGTGAGGACTGGCGAGAGGCTGTGCAGGCTCTACTACTCGAGCACAATGGACAATAAATTGATGAGCAAGCAATGAGTAAGATCAAATGTATAGGCGTACTGACCTCGGGAGGTGATTCGCCAGGGATGAATGCTGCCATCAGAGCCGTAACGCGCTCTGCGATCTACCATGGCATCCGTGTCAAGGGGATCTATCGAGGCTATCGAGGGCTAATCACGGGAGAGATCAAGGACTTTGAGACGCAAGACGTCAGCAACATCATCCAGCGCGGTGGTACGATACTCAAGACCGCTCGATGCCCCGAGTTTATGACCGAGCAGGGGCGTCGCAAGGCCTATGAGACGCTACAAGCGCATGCGATAGACGCCCTAGTGGTGATCGGGGGCGATGGTTCGCTCACTGGTGCACGCCTGCTTGCCGAGGAGTACAATCTGCCTATCGTAGGGCTCCCAGGTACCATCGACAACGACCTCTCGGGGACAGACCTCACCATAGGCTACGACACAGCACTCAATACGATCGTAGAGGCAGTAGACAAGATACGCGATACAGCCTCCTCGCACGAGCGCCTTTTCTTCATCGAGGTCATGGGGCGAGAGGCAGGCTTCCTAGCCCTCAATGGGGCGATCGCATCGGGTGCTGAGGCGGCTATTATCCCCGAGTATGCGGTGGCCAAGGATCAGCTGGCCGAGACGATCTCCAACGGCTTTCGCAAGACCAAGAATAGCAGTATCGTGCTCGTCTCCGAGAGTGAGGTAACGGGTGGTGCTATGGGTGTAGCTGAGCGTGTGCGCAAGGAGTACCCCGAGTTTGACGTGCGTGTCGTGATCCTAGGGCATATACAGCGTGGTGGTACCCCTAGTGCTAGCGATCGTATCCTAGCTAGCCGTATGGGTGTCGCTGCTATCGATGCTCTGCTGGAGGGTCAGCGCAATGTGATGATAGGTATCGACGACGACGAGATTGTCTACGTCCCCTTCAGCAAGGCTATTAAGAAAAATAAGCCCATCGACGAGGAGCTCGTCAAGGGGCTTCATATCCTATCTATCTAGTCCGATGCCTACAGGCGATGCACTACGAGTACTACGCCATAGGCTAGCCGAGTGGTTTGAGCGCAATGCTCGCCCTCTGCCTTGGCGCGAGACGACGGATGCCTATCGCATTTGGCTGTCGGAGGTGATCCTACAGCAGACGCAGGTGGTGCAGGGTATGAGCTACTACCATAGCTTCGTGGCAGCATTCCCTACGGTGTACGACCTCGCTGCGGCTAGTGAAGACGATGTGCTCCGCCTATGGCAAGGCCTTGGCTACTACTCGCGTGGGCGCAATCTGCTACGAGCTGCACAGCTCATCGTGTCCGATCACGGGGGAGAGCTCCCACGCGACCCTCAGGCCTTGGGCCGACTGCCTGGCATCGGGCCCTATACGCGGGCAGCTATCTTGTCGTTTGCATACGACCTCCCTTACGCTGCGGTCGATGGCAATGTGTATCGTGTGATCAGCAGGCTAGATGCTTGCCCCACACCTATCGACACACCTGTAGGTCAGCGCCACTATCAGACGCGGGCTACGGAGCTCCTCGACATCCATGCCCCTGGTCGGCACAATCAGGCCATGATAGAGCTCGGAGCTCTAGTCTGCTCCCCGCGCAAGCCGATGTGTATGCTCTGTCCACTAGAGAGCTTTTGCCTAGCTCGCTGGCAGGGGACACAGCAGAGCTTCCCTGTCAAGCAGGGTAAGGTCAGGGTAACAGAGCGATACCTACACTACTTCCTAGTGCGTATAGGCGATGATATGCTGATACGGCGCAGGCCCGCAGGCGATATTTGGCAGGGGCTCTACGAGCTACCACTTATCGAGACCGATAGCCCATGCTCATCCGATGAGCTCTTCGATACTCAGGGCTGGCAGACGCTATTACAGAGCTTGGGTACGCCTGTCGTGGAGCCTCGCCCCGTGGCTACACAGCTCCACCGCTTGACGCACCGCCTGCTCCACGCCTCGCTCTATACTGTGCAGGCCGAGGCATATACCGCCCCCGGCCCCGATGAAGCCTATCTACGCATACCCTGTAGCGACAGAGGTCTCTACGGAATGCCTATTCTGATAGACAAGCTATTGGCTGAGCAGATTTGAGGGGGCGACTACATCATCGGAGTATAACCAAT
The DNA here is from genome assembly GCA_041854325.1 of Porphyromonas sp. GTDB lineage: Bacteria > Bacteroidota > Bacteroidia > Bacteroidales > Porphyromonadaceae > Porphyromonas. The sequence goes on along the minus strand of JBHACB010000050.1, from coordinate 1,361 downwards.
TAGTAAATAGACGACTTATGAGCCAAGTGAAGCTAGAGGAGAGCTGGCATGCCTTGCTGGCCGAGGAGTTTGAGAAGACCTATTTTCATCATCTAACGGCTCGCATACGCGACGAGTATATGCACCATGGCCCTATCTATCCTGCTGGGGGGCAGATCTTCCGTGCGCTCGACCTTTGCCCTGTCCCTCGGGTGCGCGTCGTGATCTTGGGGCAAGATCCCTACCACGGCGAGGGGCAGGCCGAGGGCTTGGCGTTCTCGGTACCTCCAGGAGTGGCCACTCCCCCTAGCTTGCGCAATATGAAGCAGGAGATCGCCACCGACACGGGTTTGCCCTCCATCATCACCGACGGCAACCTCTTGCCTTGGGTAGCGCAGGGCGTACTCCTGCTCAATAGCACCTTGACGGTGCGTGCAGGGCAGGCCGCGTCTCATCAGGGACTGGGCTGGGAGACCTTCACCGATAGCCTCATCAGCCGGCTGGCTAGTGTGCGCGAGCATCTTGTCTTCATCCTCTGGGGGAGCTATGCACGACGCAAGGGGGCTATGATCGACCGCTCGCGCCACCTCGTCCTAGAGGCAGCCCATCCGTCGCCTCTGTCGCAAACCAAATTTTTCGGTTGTAGGCACTTCAGCCAGACTAATGCGTATCTCGTAGCGCATGGCATGGAGCCTATACGCTGGTAGACTACTCTAGGCCACAAAGGAACAGAGGCGACTTCATCGAAGTCGCCTCTGTTCCTTTGTAGTGGGCCCAATAGGATTCGAACCTATGACCCTCTGCTTGTAAGGCAGATGCTCTAAACCAGCTGAGCTATAGGCCCCAATTGTGTCTGTCCGAGACGCACTCCCTGCGGTGGGCCCAATAGGATTCGAACCTATGACCCTCTGCTTGTAAGGCAGATGCTCTAAACCAGCTGAGCTATAGGCCCGAGGAGGTTGTCTCTTTTGACACTGCAAAGGTACAACTAATTTTGAAACCTGCAATACCTAACCGCAAAAAATCCACATATTCCTGCCCTTTTCCCATTCCCTCCGCCGCCTATCGCCCTCCTCAGTAATGCCTAATGACGTGCTATAGTGTGCAGTATCTTATTCTATCCCCAAGTGTGGTCTTCTTCGCCCCGGTGAAGATCTGCGTCAAGTGCTCATCGTTGTCGCTATGATTTAATGATCACTATTATCGCCATTAAACATCCCCCTCCCTCCGTCTCTCTACCCGCAACGCGCATCGCTCATCCGTCGCTTGACTAGGTCTGCTTCTTCTTTGGATCAGATCGTTCGATGTTTTTGGGCAAAAACATCGAACGATTTGCCTCAAAACATCGAACTTTTTCCAAAAAAACATCGAACCTTTTGCCT
>JBHACB010000049.1:0-2592 GCA_041854325.1 Porphyromonas sp. | reverse complement strand
GAGGGCGCGTATCTCGCTGAGGTTGTGTGGGCCGAAGGTGCTGATGAGCAGTACACCTCCAGGCTCGAGCAGGTCGTAGAGCCGACCAACGAAGGCTCTAGGATTGTGTAGCCACTGTATCGCAGAGGCTGAGACGATGAGATCGTAGCCCCGACCCAAGTCTATCGTCTCAGCATCGCCGATGATGAGCTCCGGTGCCTCACCTAGGCGAGGCTCGAAGCCTCCACTGCGTATCATGTGCGCCTCGAGATCGTTGAGCGTCCAGCGTAGTATCTTGTGGCGTTCGTCGAGGTACTTGGTGAAGCCTCCCGTGCCACAGCCTATCTCTAGGACGTGATGCCAGGTACGCCCCCTATGTGCCTCGATGAGGCCTGCCAGCACGCCATAGATATGGTGCTGAGCTAGGGCGTAGCGATCGTACGACGAGGCCGAGGCACTGAAGCGACGCCCGACGAGGCCCTTGTCCACGAGCTCTGGTGGGGGAGAGGTAGGCATAGCGTGCATTACCATAGCTGAGTCCATAGCGAGAGGGTGCCCATGAGGTAGTGGGCAGCCTCGGGGTATGTGCGTACCTCTACGCCCATGCCTCGCCAGTAGGTCTCTTGGCTACAGGCGGGTACGATGCGGTCTTGGCCACCTATGAGGGCGAGCGTCCAGCGAACAGCCTTGGCCTTGGGTATAGGCTGCTCGCTGTGGGCCTCTACCGACAGCACATGGTGTAGCTCATCGTAGATCTCGGCCGTAGGGCGTGCTGCGAGAGCCTCGAAAAGGTGCTTGTAGGTGCGCCCGCCACACATCCTGCGGTTGAAGCGCACCCGATTGGCATCCGTAAGCCCCTCGAGCGTCCCCCGAAAGATAGCCACTGGTATACCATAGGCATCGCTCATCGGGTAGCCTGTACCGCAGACAGCCACGGCACGCGCTATAGGTAGCTCGGTAGTATGTAGTAGTATATCGGCAGCCCATACGCCCATGGACCACGCCACGAGGTGAATGCGCTCGTAGCGTGTCAGATCGAGCCCTAGGGGCCAGGCCACCTCACGATAGTCCCACAGGATGGCGAGGTCGTAGCCCACAGGACGCTCGAGGTGCTCAACGCTCTCGGGGGTCATGGCCCAGCCGTTGAAGTAGAGGATGAGGTCTGTAGCCTCGGTAGTATCGGTATATAGTCGATATTGCATATCTATAGTCGTGGGGACAGGGCCCTAGCTATTGGCTCTAGGGCACATATCAAGGCCTCTACATCGGTATCGGCCGTTAGGCTTAGGCGGATACGACAGCTCCCAGGTGGCACCGTAGGCGGACGTATCGGTAGCGCATAGTAGCCTAGGGCTTGTAGCTCCCGACAGATGGCTGTAGTCGCCTCTGCCGAGCCCGTGGTGATAGGCACGATGTGGCTCTGGCTAGGTGTCGTGAGCCCCCAGGAGGCCAGCTGCGTGCGTAGCCTCTGGGCATGCCTCGCTAGGCGTAGCCGCTCAGTGCTATAGCTCGGCAGGCGACGCCATACCTCGAGCGTATAGGCGACGACGGCAGGTGGTAGAGCGGTGGAGAATATCAGCGACCTACATCGGTTGATGAGATAGCGGCGTATCACGTCGTCCGAGATGAGGTATCCGCCCATCGAGGCTAGTGCCTTGCCCATAGTGCCTAGTAGCAGGTCTATCTCCGCGATAGTACCAGTCTCCTCGGCTAGGCCAAGGCCTCTCTCGCCAAGCACCCCTATGGCATGAGCCTCATCGACATAGAGCATTACCCCTGGGTAGCGCCTGCGTAGCTCTACAAGGCCCACGAGGTCGGCCCTATCGCCATCCATGCTGTAGATGCTCTCTACCATGACGATGATGCGGCTGTACTCGGAGGCATGGCACTGTATGAGGCGCTCGAGGTGCTCGAGGTCGTTGTGCCCAAAGCGCGCCCAGCGTGCCCCCGATAGCCTAATGCCGTCGATCATGCTGGCATGTACCAGTTTGTCGGCGAGCACTATGGTGTGAGGGTCGACGAGGGCTGGCACTATGCCGAGGTTCATGTGGTAGCCACTGCCGAAGACGAGGGCGGCCTCGCGCCCGAAGCTCTCGGCTAGGGCTCCCTCGAGCTGGTCGTAGACGGCATAGTTGCCCGTCAGTAGGCGCGAGGAGGTGCTACCATGTAGCCCATAGCTAGCAAGGGCCGATGCTGGTATATCGCCACGGGATGCGATGCCGAGGTAGTCGTTGCCCGAGAGGTTGAGCATACGTCGCCCCGCCTCTACGATGTAGTGGCCATCGTGCTCGATGTGGCGCAGCTGTCTCTGCATGCCTTGGGAGGCAAGGGCCTCGAGCTCGGCTTGGTATCTATCGTACATGGGTTGGGCATCCTTAGTATATGCCCGTAAAGATAGCCCTTTTTGCTCAAACCTCTCTCGCCCTCTGCCTCCACGGACCTAGCTAGAGTGGTGCCTACGAATGGCGATGAAGGACGTAGCTCGATGGAGTAGAAATGTATTTAAGCTACTTGTGCTCAATAGCGTAGAGAGCTTGAGGTGGGGTGGGAGAAAAACATCGAACTTTTTCCTCAAAAACATCAATGTTTTTTGGGAAAAAGTTCGATGTTTTT
>JBHACB010000048.1:0-70243 GCA_041854325.1 Porphyromonas sp. | reverse complement strand
GCCACACTGCATACCGATGTCGATGTATCTATAAGGAGGAAAACGGGAGTCCTCTGTCCTTGGCTCATACTCTTTGTCTTGTATTTGTTGCACCACAAAGATACGCAAAAAGCTGCGCCCTGCTTATCGCCTGCCTCAATGCTTCTCTCGCATGCGGAGGACTGTCTGCTGAAGAGGACTAGAGAGCTATAATATCAGAGCCTATCGACTGGTATTGCCAAGGGAGAGCAACAAGCCTACCACCTAGGGGGAGAGTACAAAAGGACGTGCCACTGGGCTACCTGATGTAGCCCAGTGGCACGTGTGGGATAGGGGTGAGTCTCTACTTGATAGGGGTGATCGTGTAGCCAGCCTCTCGGAGTAGGGTTAGGACTCCATCGGCAGAGGGCAGATGCCCTGCACCTACAGCGAAGAAGGTCGACCGCTCCTGCATGATCTGGGGCATCTGCTGTACCCATGCTCTATTACGATCGCCGAACAGGGCATTGCGCTCCTCGGGGGTAGGGTCGCATCCACTGCCTTGCTTCTCATTGATCACCTGAGCAATAGCCTCCATGTTTTGCGTATAGAATGCCTTGAGGAGCTTGTCCACCATGGCCTCGGCCACCTCTGGATAGTCTACGAGGCACATAAGGCTCTTGACCTGTCGATCCATAGGCTTCTGAAACAGGACCTTGATCTGTGTGTCGAGTGTCTCCAGCCCACCGACAGGCTTACCAGCTAGGCGTGCCTGCTCCTGAAAGTAGCCATCGAACGGCTTGGAGGGATTGAAGCCTCGTTCCTTCTTGAGGAGTAGGAGCACAGACAGCTGAGTAGAGAGGGCTCCTGGAGTCAGCTTCTCAAATGCGCTCTTGATCGCAGGGTTGCTCAAATCTACGTGGAGGTGCTTGAGGAGGAATGCACCGAGTCGCTCCATCTCATTGGCAGAGAGCACTGTCGTTAGGCTCTGCCCTTCGGGGAGTAACATCGCTTTTTGCATCTTGGCGGCATTGGTAGGGTCGCTCATCTGAGCCATATCGAGCTCTCCATACACTTGCTCTACCTCTGCGAGGGCAGCCTTGACCCCCACGATGCTATCTACGAACGATATAGGGGCCAGATGCTGTGTCCCGAGGATGTACGAGGGCTTGGTAAGCCCCTTGCCAGATACCTTGTACAGTAGTTGTGCCTCTGCTCCCAGCGATAGAGCCAATAGACAGAGTGATAGGATTAGTTTCTTCATTTAATTTATGTTTGGATTGGGATAATACTTATGCTTTCTTGCCCTTGGTAGCTCTAGATGTAGAGGCCTGCTCTGCTTTGCGTAGCTTCTTGAGCTCCTTCTCTAGGGCTTGGATGCGGAGATCTTGGTTTTTGATAGTCTTTTGGTAGCTATCTAGCTCCTCAGTCTCCAGCGATCTTGGCGCTTGCTCATCGACGCGTATCAAGAAGTCGCTCAGTACGTTCATATAGTTGTTGAATGCATCATAGGCCGATGTATAGGGGCTGAAGCCTCGCCCTCCACTGCCTGTATTCATATAGTAGAAGTGGTCGGCACTCTGTAGATAGAGCCAGTCCTGTAGCAGGCGACGATCTTGAATGGCACGCACGCGCTCACCCCACTGACGTAGCTTGTCGATAGCTCCCTGCTGGAGGATATTGCCCATCCAGTCGTTGGTGCTACGCTCTTCGCCCGAGCCACTGATAGGTGAGCTTACCGCTATGGTGCCTACGGCTGGATACTGGTCAATGATCTCGCTGGGAGTAGCGAAGCCTACATCGTAGCGGTCGGCTAGGGCAGGCAGTGCGCGGAAGAAGTCGAAGATGCCACTCTCGGCACGATGCATAGCACCTAGCACCTCGTAGCTCATGTAGAGCATGACGAACTGCTCGCCCTCGGGGAGCCACTTGACCCGATTGAGCACCTTGTCGGCCGTAACGGGATACTCGGGCGAGTCGTAGCGAGTGAAGTCGCGGGTGATAAGATCGCTAATGGAGCTGTTGCGCATCAGCAAGTTGATAGGCGTGGGAGAGGAGGAGTGGTAGACGTAGTTGGGGCTCTTCCAGCCTAGGATATGCTTGGCTCCCTCGGTGATAACGCCCTCGAAGCCCATGGTGGCAAGTTCGTTGGCAATATCATCGCTGTAGATGAGCTCGGTATTGCACATGACACGCGAGGGAGCGATGCCGAACAGTTCGTGTAGCTTGGCCTGCTGCATCTTGATCTGTGCACGAAACTCCGCTGTGTCGTACAGAGCTGTGAGCGAGTGTGCATACGTCTCTGCCACTAGCTCTACACGCCCCGTGGCTACTAGCTCCTTGAAGCTCTCTAGGATCTCGGGCTTGTAGTACTCCATCTGCTCGATAGCTAGCCCAGAGATGCTGTAGCTAATGCGGAAGTCGGGATACTGACGCAGTAGCTCTAGCATCATACGATTGGCTGGTAGATAGCAGGTCTCGGCGATGCGCTGGAAGATCTCTTCGTTTTGGAAGTCATCGCTATAGTAGTGCTCGTTGCCGATGTCGAAGAAGCGATAACGACGTAGCCTATAGGGCTGATGTATCTGGAAGCACAAACAAATCTGTTTCATAATCAATGTCTATATTGCGATGTCTGTTAATATCTTATTACTTTGTCGTAGATGGCTCTTACCTTGCGTCCAGCCTCCTCCCAAGTGATACTATTCACCTCCTTGAGACCCTCCTCCTTGAGGAAAGCATGCATCTCAGGGTAGGTGATGAGGGCATAGATAGCATCGGCCATGGCATCTACATCCCAGTAGTCTACCTTGACGGCGTAGTCGAGTATCTCAGCACAGCCACTCTGATGCGAAATGATAGAGGGGACGCCACACTGCATCGCCTCTAGGGGCGATATGCCGAAGGGTTCACTAACCGAGGGCATGACGTAGACGTCGCTACTCTTGAAGACCTCGTAGACCTGCTGACCCTTCATGAAGCCTGTGAAGTGAAAGCGATCGGCTATCTTGTACTTGGCTGCAAGCCGTATCATGGCGTCCATCATATCGCCACTACCGGCCATGATGAAGCGTACGCCTTGGGTACGCTCTAGGACACGGGCAGCCGCCTCTACGAAGTACTCACACCCCTTCTGCATAGTGATGCGCCCGAGGAAGGTAACCACCTTGTCCTTGACGCCACGCTTGTCGGGGATGGCGAGGATAGATGATGAGAGCGGTGTAACGGCATTGTGTACTGTCGTTACCTTGGCAGGGTCTTGGTGATACTTCTCTATGACGATGCGCCTCGTCAGGTCGCTTACGGTGATGATGTGGTCGGCGTGGTTCATACCATCCATCTCTATGCCATAGACGGTAGGGTTGACGTTGCCTCGGCTACGGTCAAAGTCTGTAGCATGCACGTGCACCACTAGAGGCTTGCCCGTAACCTGCTTGGCGTGTATGCCAGCAGGATAGGTCAGCCAGTCGTGCGAGTGTATCACATCCACCTCCTGGGCTCGAGCTATGACGCCTGCTACGATCGAGTAGTTGTTGATCTCCTCTAGGAGGTTGTCGGGATACTTGCCCGAGAACTCAATGCAGCCTAGATCGTTGGTGTGTCGATAGCCAAAGTCGGCATAGATATACGAGCGCAGGTGGTAGTACATCTCGGGCGTCATCCTGCGCTCGAGCCTACGCTGTACATAGTCGTAGTCTATATCGCGGTACACGATAGGTGTATCTCCAGCACCGATGATGCTCAGGAAGCTCTTGTCTTCGTCTCCACTGGGGCGAGGGATAACGAAAGTAATGTCCATGTCGCTCTGCTCGGCCATTCCCTTGGTCAGGCCATAGCTAGCTGTCCCCAGACCCCCTAGGATATGTGGAGGGAACTCCCACCCAAACATCAAGGCTTTCATAGGTCGTATCGTATGATGGGGTTAATATTGTCGTATTTCTGCTTTGCTTCGTCGATGAGCGCCAGAGCTCGTATGATCTCGCCCACACTCATAGCTAGGGATATGGCACCTCGAGCACGATAGGGAGGATTGCCATCGAATAGCTCACTGATCGTGCCCACACCATGCTCGTGCACTTCCTCATCCATACCTACTAGTGTGCGCTCGGCAAAGGATATGCCACCACGGCCATATAGCTTGAGGTAAGCCTCTAGATAGGGCCCTAGGAGCCATGCCCACACCGAGCCGTTGTAGTACGATAGCTCACGCTCGGGCTGTGTGCCGTGGCAGGTGGGGCGATAGCCTTCGCTTTTGGGGCTTAGGGTACGTAGTCCCTTGGGCGTACGTAGCTCGCGTGTCGTTATCTCTACCACTGATCTCTGCTGGCTACGGGTGAGAGGCGAGTAGGGGAGAGACACGGCAAATATCATATTGGGGCGTACGCTCAGATCACGAAGCCCTGTATGTGTTACGTAGTCGTATAGGTAGCCATGCTCATTGACGAACGTAGCCCGATAGCTACTCTCCACGCGCTCACGTAGTATCTCGAGCTCTGTCGTCCAGTCGTCGGGGCACAGCTCGTGGTAAAACATCAGAGCATTGTACCACAGGGCATTGAGCTCTACCAGGTAGCCATGGCGTGGGATCACGGCTCTGCCATTGAACTTGGCGTCCATCCAGCTGATAGGTTCGTCTTCGTAGAGGGCATAGAGCAGACCATTGCTGTCGATAGGAGCCTCGGGGTGTAGCCCTGCCCTATAGTAGTGAACGATCATGCGCACGTAGCGCCCATAGCGTTGGTAGGCCTCGGGCAGACCATTCTGTCGGGCATACTGCTGTATGCTCCATATGGCCCATAGGAAAACGTCGGCATCGTGTAGGTGCGTCATGAGACCCCGTGGTAGGCGTTCGCCGATGAAGTCCTCAATATCGGGGAGCACGGTGCTCATGATACGGTCGTACCTCTCGGGAGCATCGGCATAGATGGAGCACCCAGGTAAGGCGATGAAGAGGTCGCGAGCTCGCACCCCAAACCACGGATAGCCTGCCAGCAGATAGCCATCGTGCTCGTTGGGGCGGTAGTAGAACTGCTGTGCCGAGCTCAATAGACACGAGCGGAAGTCGGTGCGTGGTATGCGTACACTACGCTCGCTCTCGAACATCTCCTCCAGCTTCTCGGGGTCTACCTCGGAGATACCCGCCGAGAAATATATAGGCTTGCCTAGCTCGATGACGCACTCGAAGTAGCCAGGTACGTACAGATCTTCGGTGTGTTCGTAGCCTCGCTCACGCTCCTTGAAGTAGAGGATGTTTTCGTTCCAGTGAGGACTATCGACAAACTGGGCTTCTTGACTAAGCTGTAGGTACAGACGAGGATATCCTGGATAGAGGCAAAAACTGAGCCCTCCTCTAGCTGTCTCATAGCTTCCGTTGATGTGGTCATTGCGATGGGTGAGCATCTTCACATCACGGAAAGCAAGTAGGGGCGAGAAGCGTAGGGTCGTCTGGCTATGGGCCTCCAGTAGGCTAAATTTGAATATGATGCGGTGCTCGTAGTGGCAGAGGAAGATCTCTCGTTTGAGCACCACTCCGCCCACACGGTAGGTGGTCTCAGAGGCAATCTCTACGTTGTACTCTCGTATATACTTGTGCCCTTTGGGGCTGAATGCCTCCCCACGATAGTGATGTAGTCCGATATTGAATGGCACATCGTGCTGTACGATGGTCAGATCGAGTGATGAGAGCAAGACGTGATTGTTGCGACTAAGCTCGGGTAGAGGGATCACGAGTGCACCATGATACTTGCGCGTATTGCAGTCGACGATGCTCGAGCAGCAGTACGCGCCCATCCTGTTGGTGCGAATGTACTCTCTCTGTAGAGACTCATCAAGGTTAGACATCAATCGTCTATCGAAGATCAGATAGCTCATAGTTTGTGAATTATCAGAATGACGTTTGTGAATTGTCAGAATGACATTTGTGAATTATCAAAATGACATGTCGTCCTCGGTTTGCTCGCCTCTACCCACTTCTATGGCCTGCGCCTAGTAGCAATATGGCGGAGGCTCGACCGATTACGGAGCTAAGTTACGAGTTATTCCCGAATAAAGCAATAGCCTCTGCCTCCGGCCTGCCCACCCCTCCTCGAGTGCCTACACAAAGGTAGCCCTCGCCCCCTGCCCTCACCTGTCCAAAGCAGCCCATTATCGCCCAATATGGGTCAATAACGCCCCCCCCCCTCCCCACGCTCCTGCTGTCTCATTGCCAAGGTTTGAGAAGAGTGCAGGTTTACTAATGCTCTTGTTGATGCGACACCCTATCTGAGGCCGTGGGGTTGTGTTCGTGGGGGGCATATTTGATGATGTTTGCGTAGAAAGAAATTGTTGCTATATCCGCACTCGGTTTTTCACCTCGGCCTAAACCGTAGGGCAGGGACTCGCCCCTCAATCTTTCCAGAGGTATGATGCTCAGTGGAGCCTGCATGCCTCTATCTTTGTTCGGGAGGCTTTGGAGGAGGGGAGGTCAGGGGCTCTACTAAGGAACGCAAAGGCGAACATTAAAGGATCGCCATCGGGTTTATTCAATGATCGCCTCGACGATCCTTTAATGTTCGCCTTTGCGCTCCTTGGCGGAAGAGTAGGGTGCTTTGGGGAGGGTAGAGCCATGTTATAATAAGGGGAAGAAAGGGTAGAGGAGGGTATTCATTCGCCTAGGGTGATATCAAAAGTCTCGATACCTAGCCTCTAGGAGGGCTGCCCAGTGTGTGATTAGCTGGCCTGTGATTTGAGCGGAGACGAGGTCTAGATTGGTCTCACTATCGTATCGGTCTCTCGGGGGTGGTAGCGGTGAGTAATTTCGTTATCAGTGTGGTATATCCGAGAAAAGTGCTATATTTGCATTCCGAAAAGAAACGAGAGATTATTCATTATAATAAAGAAACATAAAGCAATTATGACAAAGGCTGAAGTAGTAAGCGAAATTGCCAAGAGCACTGGTGTCGATAAGGAGACGGCACTGGCGGTAGTGGAGTCGTTCATGGAGAGCATCAAGGACTCTCTAGTGCGCGGTGAGAACGTCTACCTCCGTGGCTTCGGTAGCTTCATCATCAAGGAGCGTGCCGAGAAGACTGCTCGCAATATCTCCAAGAAGGAGACGATCATCATCCCCAAGAGGAGGATCCCTGCCTTCAAGCCCTCCAAGAAGTTCTCAGTGAAGGTGAAGTAAACATCGGTAAGTAATACTCAGTAAAATAATAAGAATATGCCAAGCGGAAAGAAAAGAAAGCGCCATAAGATGGCTACGCACAAGCGTAAGAAAAGACTCAAGAAGAATAGACACAAGAAGAAAAAGTAAGCTATTCTTCACCTGGATGAGGGGATAAAGAAGAGTAGCTACTTCTCTTTGTCCCCTCGTCTGCTTATAGTTTTTAGGACTAACTTTATACATCAGTCGAAGTGAACAGTGATTTGATAGTTGATGTCTCGGCTAGGCATATATCTATGGCCGTCCTAGAGGACGGTAAGCTGGTCGAGCTCCAACGCGAGCGCCGTGATCTCGCCTTCGCCGTCGGGGATATATACCTCGGGCGCGTCAAGAAGGTGATGCCAGGGCTCAATGCTGCTTTCGTTGATGTAGGATACAAGAAGGATGCCTTCCTGCACTATCTCGATCTAGGGCATACTTTCTCGCACCAGCAGAGGCTACTAGAGCTTATAGAGCGTAGCGGTTCGGTGCCTCCACTCTCCAAGATCCCGACATTTCCCGAGCTGCCTCGCGATGGCAAGATCTCGGACTATCTCAAGCAGGGACAGCAGGTACTCGTACAGGTCGTCAAGGAGCCCATATCTACCAAGGGGCCTCGTTTGTCGGCCGAGATCTCACTCGCAGGGCGCAATATGGTGCTCGTTCCATTCTCCGACAAGGTGTCTGTCAGCAACAAGATACAGTCGAACGAGGAGCGTACTAGGCTCAAACAGTTGATTTTGAGTATTAAGCCCAAGAACTTTAGCGTCATCATACGCACCTCTGCTGAGGGCAAGAGTGCTCGCGACCTCGACCAAGAGCTACGTAAGCTGGTACGTCGCTGGGAAGAGAGCATCAGCCGCCTACCCAAGGTCAAGGCACCTCGTATCGTCTATGAGGAGGCTAGCCGTACGCTGGGGCTACTACGCGATACCTTCAACCCCACGTTTCAGAGCATTCAGGTCAACGACTCGGAATACTTTGAGGACATCAAGGAGTATGTAGCCTCTATCGCTCCTGGTAGAGAAGAGGTCGTCCGGCTATATAAGGGCAAGCTCCCTATCTTCGACGAAAAGAACGTAACGAAGCAGATCAAGAGCCTATTCGGCCGTACAGTTACCTTCAAGAGTGGAGCCTATCTAGTCATCGAGCAGACCGAAGCCATGCATGTGGTTGATGTCAATAGTGGCAACCGCTCACGCAAGAGTTCGGAGCAGGAAGCGACAGCTATTGACGTCAATATGGCCGCTGCCGAAGAGCTTGCTCGTCAGCTACGTCTACGCGACCTCGGGGGGATCATAGTAGTGGACTTCATAGATATGCATGATGTCAAGAACCGTGAGCTCCTCTACAAGCATATGGTTAAGCTCATGGAGGGTGATAGGGCTAGGCACAATATACTACCCCTAAGCAAGATCGGTATCATGCAGATCACCCGACAGCGTGTGCGCCAGGCTATGGAGGTGATGACCGAGGAGACCTGCCCTAGTTGTATGGGCACAGGCAAGATGAAGTCGTCCGTACTGCTGACTGACCAGATCGAGGAGAAGCTCCGTGAGCTGATGGCCCAGCCCGATGTATCCTACATCAACCTACACGTCCACCCCTACGTGGCAGCCTATCTGACCAAGGGGGTCGTCTCAATAGCTACCAAGTGGCGATTTGGGATCGGTAAGATAAGAGTAACTCCCAACCAGAGCCTAGCCTTCCTCGAGTACAAATTCTTGGACAAAGAGGGCCTAGAGATAGAGCCTCTGGATGACGAACTAATTGACTAAACTGCATGGAGCTGGTAGCTATACCTCGCAAGCGAGAGATAGCACCAGCTCCAGTAGCTTGTAGACGACAGATGATAGCATACCCCTCTAGGCTAGTAGAACGAGCTGTCGAACAGCTCTCGAGCCTCCCAGGTATAGGACGCAAGAGTGCCCTACGCCTAGCTCTGCATCTGCTGACGCGAACGGAGCAAGAGGTACACACCTTCGCCTCTGCTATTGCCGACATGAGAGAGCATATTGTCTACTGCCGTCGGTGCCACAATATCAGCGATACCGAGGTCTGTAGCATCTGCTCGAGCCCTACACGCGATGCGTCGCTACTCTGTGTGGTGCGCCACGTGGGCGACGTCATGGCTATCGAGAACACAGGGCAATATCGGGGCCTCTACCATGTACTAGGAGGGGTGATCTCGCCTATAGACGGCATTGGGCCCGAGGATCTCACTATCGATGCTCTGGTAGCGCGTGTCGCCACAGAGTGCCCCGCAGAGGTCATACTCGCTCTAGGGACGACTATGGAGGGCGACACGACCAACTTCTTCATTCATCGCCTCCTAGAGGGGATCGAGGTGAAGGTATCGGTGATAGCTCGTGGTGTGGCTATCGGCGATGAGATAGAGTATGCCGACGAGGTTACGCTGGGTCGGTCGATACTCAGCCGTACCGACTTTGAGCAGAGTATTCGCTTCTGACGACTTGTTATGTATCTCCAGAGTGATCGCATTCGCCTAAGAGCCTTCGAGCTAGATCGAGACCTCGCACTACTGCATCAGTGGGAGAACGATAGTGCCTCGTGGAGCAGTGCTGGCACGCTCAACCCCCTTTCGCGCCTCTTTGCCGAGCAGGTCGTGCTACAGTCGCCTACGGCTATCGTGGAGCGTGGTCAGATGAGCCTTGCCATAGAACCACATGGAGCACCTGCCGTGGGCTACGTGCAGATCCTCGACTACGACCCCATTAGCCACCGAGCTGGTATGGGCATCTACATAACGCCAGAGGCACGCCGACAGGGCTACGCCAGCGAAGCTCTCGCCCTAGCAGCTCGGTATGCCACAGCTCGCCTAGGCTGTCGTATGCTGTATGCCTCTATATTGGCTTCTAGCGCAGGATCGATAGCCCTCTTCGAACATCTTGGCTATCGCCATACGGCTACGTTGCCTCGCTGGCATTGGCAGGACGGGGCGTATCACGACCTACACTACTATCAGCTATGGACCGATCCATCCTAGAGCGAGTACGACAGCTGAGAGAGGAGCTAGATAGGCACAACCATGCCTACTACGTCCTAGCTCAGCCCACGGTGAGCGATAGAGACTTTGACCTCCTGCTCAAGGAACTCGAGATGCTCGAGACGCAGTACCCTGAGCTCATTAGCCCCGATTCGCCCACCCAACGAGTCGGGAGCGATCGTAGCGAAGCCTTTGCGCAGATAGCTCACCAGTATCCGATGCTTTCGCTAAGCAACACTTATAGCTATGGAGAGGTGCGCGACTTCTACGCACGCCTCGAGCGAGAGCTGGACAAGCCCTTTGACATAGCGGCCGAGCTCAAGTACGATGGCTTATCTATCTCCCTAATCTACGAGGCTGGACGCCTAGTGCGTGCCGTAACGCGTGGGGATGGCATGATGGGCGATGATGTTACGGCCAATGTGCGTACGATCCGCTCGATCCCTCTCGTGCTACGTGGTGCAGGCATCCCTGATCAGGTGGAGATACGTGGTGAGATCCTCCTGCCTTACGCGGAGTTTGATCGCATCAACTTGGAGCGTGAGTCGGCAGGTGAAGCTCCATTTGCCAACCCTCGCAATGCCGCTAGTGGCACACTCAAGCTCCTTGATCCTCGTGTCGTGGCTAGCCGTAGGCTCGATGCTTATCTGTACTACGTACCTGGGCATCCTGAGCTACCCGATAGCCACCTGGCTCGTCTAGAGCTATGCCGAGCATGGGGGCTGAAAGTGAGCGATGCTACTCGTAGATGCTCTACACTCGAGGAGGTACTAGCCTTCCTCGACCATTGGGATGTGGCACGCTCTACACTACCCGTAGCGACGGATGGCGTAGTCCTCAAGCTTGACTCTATAGCCTCGCAAGAGATGCTGGGATACACGGCCAAGAGCCCCCGCTGGGCTATTGCGTACAAGTTTGCTACCGAACGTGTCGCCACTATCCTAGAGGATGTAGACTATCAGGTGGGGCGCACTGGAGCCGTTACCCCTGTGGCCAACCTCAGCCCTGTACAGATCTCTGGCACTACGGTACGCCGAGCCTCCCTACACAATGCCGACTACATAGCTTCGCTCGATCTGCATCTAGGCGATGCTGTGTTTGTAGAGAAAGGGGGGGAGATTATTCCCAAGGTCGTGGGGGTAGACCTTGAGCGCCGTCATCCCATGGCTCAGCCGATCGTCTTTCCCACTCACTGCCCAGTGTGTACGAGCCGCCTTGAGCGGGCAGAGGGCGAGGCTGCCTACTTCTGCCCCAATGCCCTAGGCTGTATCCCACAGCAACGTGGCAGGGTAGAGCACTACTGTGGACGCAGAGCCGCCGACATACGCATTGGGCCCGAGACTATAGCGTTACTCTTCGAGCACGGCCTTGTGAGGACGATCGCCGATCTTTATAGACTTAGGATAGAGGATCTCATCCAGCTCCCAGGCTTCCAGCACCGTAGTGCGGAGAAGCTTGTCGAGAGCATTGAGACTTCTCGCCTGTCGACGAGCTTCGCAGCCACCCTCTTCGGTCTAGGTATTCGATATGTCGGAGAGACGGTCGCCAAGACCCTAGCTAGAGCCTTTGGCTCTATCGATACGCTCGCTGAGCAGAGTGAGGAGGAGCTATGCAGTATCCCCGACATCGGGGCAGTGATAGCCCGTAGTGTGGTAGCATATCTAGCAGACGAGCGCAATAGGGCACTCATTGACGAGCTTCGATCACTTGGTGTCTGCCTAGAGCTACGCGATAGCGAGCGCCCTCAGGATGTGACGAACAGCCCTATATCGGGCAAGAGCTTTGTGATCAGTGGCACCTTCGTACATCATAGTAGAGAGGAATACAAGGCTATGGTGGAGCGCCTTGGGGGGCGAATGCTATCCTCTATCTCTAGCAAGACCGACTACGTGATCGCAGGAGACAAGATGGGACCTAGCAAGCTCGCCAAGGCTACAGAGCTTGGCATTACTATTCTGACCGAAGACCAGCTACTCACCCTCATCGGTGAGGGCTCCAGCGTCTGAGGCACAACATATGACTATAATATTTAGCTGATAAGAACAACAAACAATCAACTACGTATGGACTTAATTTTTACGTGTATCCTCATCTTCCTAGGCGTTCTCGCCATCCTCGACCTCGTCGTCGGGGTGAGCAATGATGCCGTGAACTTCCTCAACTCGGCCATCGGTGCCAAGGCTGCCCCCTTCAAGGTAGTGCTCGGGGTGGCTGCCATAGGGGTCTTCATGGGAGCTGCGCTTAGCAATGGGATGATGGATATCGCTCGCAATGGGATCTACAATCCAGCTTTCTTCACCTTCGAGGAGGTGATGATCATCTGCCTCACGGCAATGATAACGGACGTGATCCTGCTCAACATATTCAACTCGCTGGGCTTACCTACCTCGACCACGGTGTCGATGGTCTTCAACCTCCTAGGTGGTGCTGTGTGTATGTCGCTACTCAAGATAGCGCACGACACGACAGGTCAGCTAGAGCTCATGGAGCTGATCAATACGAGCAAGGCTCTACAGGTAATCATCGCTATCTTCATGTCGGTGGCTGTGGCGTTCTTCTTCGGTTCTGTGGTACAGTGGATCACACGTATCGTCTTTACGTTCAACTATAGAAAGAACCTCAAGTATTTTGCCGGCATCTTCGGGGGTATCGCCGTGACGTCCATCATCTACTTTATGCTGATGAAGGGGCTCAAGGATGCTGCCTTTATGACCGCCGATACGAAGACCTGGATCGACCACCACACGCTCGAGATCATCGGAGGGATCTTCGCAGTCAGTGCGCTTGTGATGCAGCTACTACACGCCTTTGGGGTCAACATCTTCAAGGTGATCATCCTCATCGGTACGCTTGCCCTATCTCTCGCTTTCGCAGGCAACGACCTCGTGAACTTTATCGGTATCCCTCTCGCTGGGCTATCAGCCTATCAGGACTATATGGCCAATGGCGGTGGCGAGTACAACTCGTACCTCATGGAGGTGAACAACGGCCCCAGCTCTACCCCCGTGTACTACCTCCTCGGGGCTGGTCTGGTGATGGTACTTGCGCTTATTTTCTCCAAGAGTGCCCGCAATGTAATCGAGACCTCGGTCAATCTGTCTCGTCAAGACGAAGGTGAGGAGAGCTTCGGTACGTCCAAGATCTCTCGCGGCCTTGTACGCTCGGCTACTAGTGTAGCACATTTCATCAATCAGATCGTCCCCACCTCGGTAATTCGCTGGGTGGATAGCCGTTTCAACAAGAAGGAGATCATCCTCGAGGATGGGGCCGCTTTCGACCTCGTGCGTGCTGCCGTCAACCTCGTGCTCGCTGGTCTGCTCATCGCTCTAGGTACCTCGATGAAGCTCCCACTATCTACGACCTACGTTACCTTCATGGTGGCTATGGGTAGCTCACTTGCCGATCGTGCCTGGGGGCGCGAGAGTGCTGTAAGTCGCCTTACTGGTGTGATGGGTGTGATCGGTGGTTGGTTCGTAACGGCAGGAGCTGCATTTATCATCGCAGTAGTGATCTCTGTCATCATGTACTATGGTGGCTTCACGAGCATAGTAGTCTTGATGATCTTGACGTTCGTCCTACTCTTCTCCGACAAGTTCTTTGGCAAGAAGAAGAACGATGCCGATGACGCCCTCTTCGTCCAGATACTCAATAGCAAGACCGACGAAGAGACGTGGCAACTCGTATCACAGCATGTACGCACTAATCAGCTCGATCATCTGAGCAGCGTAGCTCTCTCGTACCGAAGCCTAACTGATGGTATCCTCAACGAAGACCTCAAGCTCCTGACGAAGATGCGCTACAAGACCGAGGAGCAGAAGCGGAGCTTCAAGACCAATCGTCGTAAGGAGACGATCGGTATCCGCAGGCTCAAGAGCGATGCTATGCTCGAGAAGAATATGTGGTTTCACCTCGGTGCCAACGCTTGCCTACAGATGATCTACGCTCTGGAGCGTTCGTCTGAGATGTGCCACGAACACGTGAGCAACAACTTCAACCCTATGCCTACTGCTTTCCGAGATGAGTTCCTCCCTATTCGCGATCGTGTGCTTGACTATATAGCCCAGGCGCAGAAGCTTATCGCGAGCGAACGCATGGAAGACGTCAAGAAGGCCAAGGCTATGGGCAAGGAGCTTCGAGACGAGGTCAAGGAGATGCGCAAGACGCAGATGAAGCGTACGCACAAGGGCAATAAGGAAGACTTCCGCGTCTCGCTTGTTTACCTCAACCTCCTGCAGGAGACCAACGAGGTCCTCAACCAGCTTCGTCATCTAGTGAGCTATAGCCAGCACCTCCTCGAGGAGGAGCAGGGCTAGTCCACTAGCCTCTATCCCACGACTAGGGGGTGTAGCCATGTGGCTACACCCCCTAGTCGTTTCAAGCATTGCGACCTTACCTTGTGAAGATCACGAGCGATAGATACGCATTTGGCAACGAGCACAGTCGAACTCGAGGCGTAGCCTATTCCCCCCCTGCTCTAGATACAGAGGCTCTCGGTAGGGCATGGGTGCGAGGGTCTCGCGTGTGCAGTAGCCTAGCTCGTGCCTAATGCAGTGCTTGGTCGTCATCAGTGCGGCATCGGCACATGCCTCTAGCTCGTAGGCTTGGCGTACATCGCTATAGCCCATGGCGCGGTAGTGATCGCGAGCTAGGCGGTTGGCTATATTGGCACGGTAGTCAGCCACGAAATGCGCTCGGTGTGGGAGCTGAGCCCTATCGAGCGTCTTCATGAGCATGGTACGTGGGCTGGTATCGGGGCGGCGTGCTAGCTCTACAGCGCGGGTGAAGGCTTCATAGCCCTGTCGGCGCAGGCGAGCCAATAGAGACATCGGTATGAAGGGAGGGCGATCGCCTAGGCCGAGGTGTACAGCCTCGACAGCTAGTATGGTGTCTCCACTCTTGCAGAGCTCAGCCTTGAGCCTCGCCTCATCGAGGTGTTTGGCCGGCTCCAGCTCCATAGCGAGCGTAACGGTGACCGATAGGCCAGGATCCTCGACACTCGTCACCTCTAGGGCTAGCCCCCAGCTTATGGCGCGCAGGTGGAGATGTACAGGCAGGAGGCGTGTAGCGGTACGGCCACTGAGCATACGCTCAAACTCGTGATCGTAGTTGCGCCAGACTCTGCTCCCCACGGGTATCACCTCGCGGCGCGCCAGCTCTACTTGCCCACTAGGCCCAGCTTTATTGACCTTGATGCCTCCGACCTCACCGCTAGGCGTTATGTAGAGCAGACCATCGCCATTGGCTAGAGGCGTCTTGGTGTCGATCTGCCAGCTCTGTCGCTTGGAGCTAGTTATGGTGCCGATATATTCGCCTTGACTCTTGGGTGAGTGGCGATTGATGACGGACTCGTTGGGGCTATCGGGTGTGCCTAGGCGAAACATGAAGCTCGTGAAGCCTCGGTTGAAGCTCTTGAGAGGGTTGGGCTCGAAACGCACTGATATACGTCCATACGAAGCGCGCCTATAGCGGTCGGGATAGCGGGCTATGATAGCGTCTAGGTGAGCACGGTAGTGTGCTACTATATTCTTTACGTAGCTGATGCCTTTGAGACGCCCCTCGATCTTGAATGACGATACTCCAGCCTCCAGCAGAGCCTCGAGATACTCGGTGCGGTTCATATCTCTAGGCGAGAGGAGATGCTCGCCTTGGCGTACCAGTGTACCGAGGCTATCGCGCAGGTCGTAGGGCAGGCGACACTGCTGCGAGCATTCGCCACGGTTGGCCGAGCGTTCCGTTAGGGCATGCGATAGATAGCACCGACCGCTATAGCTCACGCACAGAGCTCCATGAACAAATACCTCTAGTGGGCGTGACGTAGCCATGCGGATACGTCTGATCTGCTCCACGTTGAGCTCACGAGCCAAGACGATCTGCTCAAAGCCTAGAGCCTCGAGGAGCTGAGCATCCTCGGGCTCGGTCGTGTCGCACTGCGTGCTAGAGTGCAGAGGGATAGGAGGTAGATGCATCATCGTGATACCCATATCCTGTACGATGATAGCATCGGCCCCTGCACGATAGATCTCCCAGATGAGGGCCTGTGCCTCGTCGAGCTCGTGGTCGTAGAGTATGGTATTGAGTGTTACATACACCTTGACGCCATATCGATGAGCCTCTTGGCACAGCACGCGTAGGTCTTCTATTGGGACGCCAGCCGAGGCACGTGCGCCATGCTTGGGCGCACCTATGTACACGGCATCGGCACCATGGGCTATCGCCACACGTGCCGTCTCTAGATCTTTGGCTGGAGCTAGGAGCTCTATAGGGCGCATCATCCGCTAGAGCTTCTCGCCGTAGGCTAGGTCGCCAGCATCGCCAAGCCCTGGTACGATGTAGGCAAGCTCGTTGAGCTCGGGGTCTATGGCCGCTACCCAGAGGTAAACGTTGGCCTCGGGGAAGGTACGCTGTAGATAGTCGACGGCCTCTTGGCTCGCTATGATCGAGACGAGATGTACCTCGGCAGGCTGTCCCTTGGTCAGTAGAGCTCTATAGGCTAGCTCCATAGAGCCTCCCGTGGCG
Source organism: Porphyromonas sp. (assembly GCA_041854325.1). GTDB lineage: Bacteria > Bacteroidota > Bacteroidia > Bacteroidales > Porphyromonadaceae > Porphyromonas. Next base: position 53,579 of record JBHACB010000048.1, on the reverse strand, counting down.
AGCATAGGATCGACGAGCACGAGCGTCTTGCCATCAAGGGCAGGCGACGCGATGTATTCGATGAAGATGTCGAAGTTGAGGCGATCTTTGTGCTTGCGATAGGCCGATACAAAGGCATTTTCGGCTCCATCGAAATAGTTGAGGAAGCCTTGGTGAAACGATAGCCCGGCACGCAGTATGGTGCCTAGTACCACCCGATCCTGGATGTGGGCGCACTGTGCCGTCCCTAGAGGTGTCTGTACGGGCTCTATCGTGTAGCGTAGTGTTTTGCTCAGTTCGTAGGCCATGATCTCACCTACTCGCTCTATGTTGCGACGAAAGCGCAGGGCATCACGCTGTATATGGACGTTTCTCATCTCCGATACAAATCGGCTAAGCAGAGAATGCTCCGTAATCAAATGTCTTACTTGCATAGCTTTGTTGTCTAACTAAACCGAGCAAAGATACTACTTTTCGCCTACATTTCCTCGTTCCTCGTCGTTCTTGACAGGGGAGGTGCACTACAAAGTATAGTTAGCTCTGTAGCTGATATTTGCTCTGTAGCGTATGTAGTCCTCTCAAAAAGCCTAGGGTGAACGGGATGTTACCCCTAGGGTGAACGCGATGGCATCCCTAGGGCGAACGCCTCGTTCGCCCTAGGGGTAAAATGCGTCAGCCCTGTTGTTCTTGACGCTTGGGGTTCTCTGCTATCGGTGCGGTGCTGGTGTGCGAGAGCCCTCTGCGGAGGTGGGCCTCTCACAATATCCTCTTCGGTCGATATTGAATGCTCACTCATACAGGCATTGGCCCTGTAAGGAGAGGCTTAGGATAGGGGAGGCTGTGAGCGTGGTCGCCTAGACTGGAGGAGTGGTGAGGCTTGAGAGAATGGCATTAAATGACTAACTTTACGGACGAATACTAGTTGTCCAATGGTTACAAGCAAACAAATTACATCACTAACGGTCGATGCCAATATCGCTCTAGGGGCAGGCAATTACCTGCTCAAGCTAGTGGCTCCACCCGAGAGAGAGCTTCCCCCTATGTATGCAGGGCAGTTTGTGCAGGTGCAGCCTCCAGGAGTTGCGACACTACTGCGACGCCCTATCTCTATCTGCAACGCTCTGCCCGAGTGCCGTGAGCTTTGGCTTCTAGTGGCTCGTGTAGGACGAGGCACGGTGGCCATTACCGATGTCCGTGCTGGTGATCGCCTTGATGTGATCTTGCCACTAGGCAATACCTTCGAGATAGACGGCATTGATCGCCCTCTACTCGTAGGTGGAGGTGTAGGGATAGCTCCTATGCTGATGCTTGCCAAGGCCTTTGTAGCCAGGGGTGTACGTCCTCACATCTTGCTGGGTGGGCGCACAGAGGCTCATATCGTACTGCGCGATGAGTTTGTGGCACTAGGTGATCTACACCTGACTACCGACGATGGCTCTCTGGGTGTGCATGGGCGCGTTACCGATCATCCTATCCTCTCCGAGGGCGACTATCAGCGCGTGTACTGCTGTGGCCCTATGCCCATGATGCGCGCTGTAGCTGATCTGTGCGCCACACGTGCCCTAAAGTGCGAGGTATCGCTAGAGAATACCATGGCCTGTGGTATAGGTGCCTGCCTGTGCTGTGTGCAGGATACAGTATCGGCAGGCCATGTGTGCGTGTGCACCCAAGGCCCCGTCTTCGATGCTCGTGAAATCAAATGGTAATCCTCTCTCTATGACAATCAATACTAAGGTAAATATCGGGGGGCTAGAGCTGCGCAACCCCGTCATGACGGCCTCGGGCACCTATGGCTATGGCCTCGAGTATGCCGACTTTGTCGACCTCGAGCGTCTTGGTGGCATTGTGGTCAAGGGGACTACCCTGCATCCTCGTCAGGGCAATCCCTATCCTCGCATGGCGGAGACCCCCTCTGGCATGCTCAACGCTGTAGGCCTGCAGAACAAGGGTGTAGAGTATTTTTGCGAACATATCTATCCCACCATTAGAGACATTGACACGGCAATGATCGTCAATGTGAGTGGCTCTATGATAGAGGACTACATCACCACGGCTGAGATGATCAACGAGCTGGAGCGCATCCCCGCGATAGAGCTCAATATATCGTGCCCCAACGTCAAGGAAGGGGGGATGGCCTTTGGTGTAACGTGTCAGGGAGCAGCATCTGTGGTGCGTGCTGTACGTGAGGTCTACAAGAAGACACTCATCGTCAAGCTCTCGCCCAACGTTACCGACATCACCGAGATAGCTCGTGCCGTAGAGGCCGAGGGGGCTGATAGCATCTCCATGATCAATACCCTGCTGGGTATGGCGATCGATGCAGAGAGGCGTCGTCCGATACTATCGACCATAACGGGCGGGTTGTCGGGGCCTGCCGTCAAGCCCGTAGCCCTGCGCATGGTCTGGCAGACAGCGCGTGCTGTGCAGGTGCCTATCATCGGTATGGGGGGGATAGCGAGTGCCACGGATGCCATAGAGTTTATCCTAGCAGGGGCCACAGCAGTACAAGTCGGGACGTACAACTTCGTCGACCCTGCCTGCACCATACACATCCTCGATGGCATCGAAGCCTACATGTATCGGCATGGTATCGCTGACCTCAGAGAGCTCGTAGGAGCCCTATCGGTCTGATTGTCCAATCACTATTACATTATAACCTGTATGAACTTGAAGAAACTATTCCTATGCCTCGTGGTCACTACGGGGCTAGGTCAGGTCGCAGGGGCTCAGACATCGCCTCTGTGGATGCGCTATCCGAGCATCTCGCCCGATGGTACACAGATCGCCTTCACCTACCGAGGCGACCTGTACCGCGTCGATCGCGGGGGTGGCGAGGCCGTACGCCTCACTACACATCCTGCGCACGAGAGCCAGCCAATATGGTCGCCCGATGGCAAGCAGATTGCCTTCACTAGCGATCGCAATCAGCTTGGTATCAACATCTACATCATGGATGCTATGGGCGGTGAGGCGCGTCTCCTGACGACACACTCATCGGCAGAGATGCCCTATTCGTTTACTCCCGATGGCAAGTACATCCTCTCGCGTGCACATATCCAAGACGATGTGCGTAGTACCCTATACCCTGGGCACAACCAACCCGAGCTCTATCGCATACCTGTAGCAGGAGGACGCCCAGAGCGTATCCTAGGGATACCTGCCGAGTATGCTGTGATGAGTGCTGATGGTCAGCGTATCCTCTACCAAAACCGCAAGGGCGGTGAGAACGAATGGCGCAAGCACCACACCTCGTCGATCACGCGTGACATCGTAGAGTACGACCTTAGGCGCAATACCTTCCGCTTCGTCATCGAGCACCCTGGCGAAGATCGTAATCCCCTATATACCCCCGACGGCCAGGGGATTTACTTCCTGAGCGAGCGTGCTGGTGGATCTATGAACATCTATCGTAGCGACCTCAGCGGTGGTGGCCTAACGCCCTTGACGAGCTTCACAGGCGAGCCCGTACGCTTCCTCTCGAGCGACAAGCAGGGTACACTCTGTTTTGGCTATGCTGGCGAGATATACATCCTAGAGCCAGGAGGCAAGCCACAGAAGGTACAGATCCGCATCACGACCGATACTGAGGATACGTATGTAGAGCACATCAACTACCGCTCGGGCATGCAGTCGGGAGCTGTGTCGCCCGATGGCAAACAACTTGCCTTCGTTACCCGTGGCGAGGTCTTTGTTACCTCTACCGATCATGCTACTACCAAGCGCATCACCACGACGCCTGCAGCAGAGCATGGCGTTACCTTCGGGGCCGACAATCGCTCCCTCGTCTACGCTAGCTGTCGCGATGGCCACTGGGATCTCTATTGCGCTCGTATAGTACGCAAGGAGGATCCCAATTTCCCCAACGCTACGCGCATCAGCGAGGAGGTACTCATCCCCGAGATCCAGGGTGAGAAGATGTTCCCTCAGTTCTCGCCCGATGGCAAGGAGATTGCCTTCGTCCATGAGCGCGAACGCCTCGTCGTGTACAACCTCAAGACCAAGCAACTACGTCGTATCATGCCCGACGGCTTGCTCCAGAATGGGAACGGATATCTCGACTATCAGTGGTCGCCCGATGGCTCCCGATTTGTCCTCTCATATGTAGCACGAGCCCACGCTCCCTACAACGATATCGGTATCGCGAGTGCCTCAGGGCAGGGTAGTATCGTGAATATTACCAATAGTGGCTACGCCTCTTCGTCGCCACGCTGGGCTCTCGATGGCAATGCTGTGATCTATATGACAGAGCGATACGGCATGCGCAATCATGCCTCTTGGGGCTCTATGGACGATGTGATGATAGCCTTCCTCAACAGAGCCTCATACGAGAAGTATCGCATGACCGAGGAGGAGCGCGAGCTCCATGATCAGGCCGAGAAGGACCGTAAGCAAGCCCAGGATGACGCCACAGCCAAGGCACAGAAAGAGAAGGGCAAGAAACCAGCACCAGCCGCGCCCAAGAGCAAGACAATAGAATTCGAGCAAGATCACTTTGAGGATCGTATTGTGCGCCTTACGCCCAATAGCTCTAGCCTATCAGACGCTATCATTAGCCCCGATGGGAAGAAGCTCTACTATTTCTCGGCCGTAGAGGGCAACTATGACCTTTGGGCTCTCGACCTCGTCAAGCGCACTACCAAGATCATCAACAAGACCAATACTGGGCGTGTATGGTTCGATATGGACAAGGCCGGTAAGACGATCTTCGTCCTAGGAGCTACGGTACAGAAGCTTGACCCCAAGAGCGATGTACTCAAGCCAATAAGCTATAGTGCCGACATCAAGATCAATCGCCTTAGCGAGCGCGAAGCCATGTATCAGGAGGTGGTGCGCGAGGAGGGGCTACGCTTCTATCGCGCCGATATGCATGGAGTAGACTGGCCGACCCTCACCAAGTACTACCGCCGATATCTGCCTCACATCAGCAACAACTACGACTTTGCCGAGATGCTTAGCGAGCTCCTTGGTGAGCTCAACGTATCGCACACGGGCTCTGGCTATCGCTCGCCTGCCGCCTCGGCTGCAGAGCCTACGGCTGAGCTAGGCCTATTCATCGACGACCGCACTGGGCGAGACGGCCTGCTTGTCGAGGAGGTAGTGGCTGGTGGCCCCTTCGACCGCTCTACATCCAAGCTTCGCGCTGGCGCTACGATACTCGCGATCGATGGTACCGAGATCAAGGCCGGCATGGACTACTTCCCTCTACTCAATGGCAAGGTCGGTAAGTATATCCTCGTAACGTACCGCACGGCTGAGGGTGAGACGATCGATGAGAAGGTCAAGCCCATCTCCTCAGGGATGCTCTCATCGCTGCTCTATCGTCGATGGGTACGTCAGCGTGCCGATATAGTAGAGCGTCTCTCTGGCGGTCAGCTAGGATACGTACACATCCCTTCCATGGGTGATCCTAGCTTCCGCACGATGTACTCCGAGGTGCTAGGTCGCTACTATGGACGCAAGGGTATCGTCATCGATATTCGCCACAACGGAGGCGGACGTCTGCATGAGGACATCGAGGTATTCTTCAGTAGCAAGCAGTATCTACAGCAGGAGATCCGTGGTCGAGATCATTGCGAGATGCCTAGCCGTCGCTGGAACCACGCCAGCATCATGCTCGTGTGCGAAGACGACTACAGCAATGCCCACGGCACTCCCTGGGTCTATCAGCATACCAAGATAGGCAAGGTGGTAGGTATGCCTGTGCCAGGTACCATGACGAGTGTTAACTGGGTAACGCTCCAAGATCCAAGCCTATACTTCGGTATCCCGGCAGTAGGCTATCGTACAGCCGAGGGGTCGTATCTAGAGAACGCTCAGCTAGAGCCCGATGTACGTCTACCTCTCGATCCGGCTAAGGCCCTCGTAGGAGTAGATACACAGCTCGAGGGTGCAGTACGTATCTTGCTCGAGGATCTCAAGAAACAATAGCTTCTCCGCCCCCATTCCCTCTAGACCTCAGCCCAGCACGATAGCCCTAGTGGCAGGCCGTGCTGGGCTGAGCTTTGGGAGACGAGCGGCCTAAGTAAGTACATAGCTATACTTAGCTAGTCTGATGCTCTCTCTGGCGGACGTGCTCTCCTTGGCCATCTCCTCCTTCCCTCGAGACCTTGGTACTTGACCAGTCAGGAGGTAGACCTCGACAAGTTTGTGTGCTCTTAGTTTGTGAGATTGCACTTTATCGCTTAACTTTGTTCGCAATTAGTAGGTATATTGGGTAAGGCTAAGCATAGCAAGATATAGTGATGTAATGATATTCGTGAGATCTCGAAGGTACGAGCCATGGCTCTTATTTGTAGGTTGTTGCGATCTTATATAGTCACTTATCTAGGTACTGGTATCCCTTGCCGAGTGTATTCTTGGTCTACCGATAGTCTGGAGTACTAGGTGTGCTACCGAGACCCTCAGGAAACGAAGGAACTATAAATATTATCACATAATTAAACAGGTTATACAATGGCTAAAGAGAAGAAATTTCTGACCTGTGATGGTAACCAAGCCGCTGCTCATATCTCGTATATGTTCAGTGAGGTGGCTTGTATCTACCCCATCACGCCCTCATCGACTATGGCGGAGTACGTAGACGAGTGGGCTGCGCAGGGTCGCAAGAACATCTTTGGCGAGACAGTGCTGGTGCAGGAGATGCAGAGCGAGGCCGGTGCAGCTGGTGCTGTGCATGGCTCGCTTCAGACAGGTGTGCTCACTACTACCTACACAGCCTCACAGGGTCTACTGCTGATGCTCCCTAATATGTACAAGATCGCAGGTGAGCTACTCCCTACGGTCTTCCATGTATCGGCTCGCGCTATCGCTACGCATGCGCTTTCTATCTTTGGCGACCATCAGGACGTGATGGCGGCGCGCCCCACGGGCTTCGCTCAGCTCTGTACGGGCTCTGTACAGGAGGTGATGGATCTCGCTGGTGTGGCCCATCTAGCTACGCTCAAGAGCCGTGTACCCTTCATTCACTTCTTTGACGGCTTCCGTACCTCGCACGAGATACAGAAGATCGAGGCCCTCGACAACGAAGATCTTGCTCAGTTCATTGACTGGGATGCTCTGAGGGCTTTCCGCGAGCGAGGGCTCAATCCCGAAGCACCCGTATCGCGCGGTATGGCTGAGAACCCCGATGTGTATTTCCAGCATCGCGAGGCAGCCAACCCCTTCTATGACGCTATTCCCGAGATCGTTCAAGACTACATGGACAAGCTCGCTACGGTAACGGGGCGCAAGTATCACCTGTTCGACTACTATGGGGCCGAAGATGCTGAGCGCGTCATCATAGCCATGGGCTCTGTGACGGAGTGTATCCGTGAGGTAGTCGATCATCTCATTGCCAAGGGCGAGAAGGTAGGTCTGCTGTCTGTACATCTCTATCGCCCCTTCAGTGCCAAGCACTTCCTCGCAGCTATGCCTAAGAGCGTTAAGCGTATCGCTGTGCTCGACCGCACGAAGGAGCCTGGGGCTGATGGCGAGCCTCTATACCTCGATGTGCGCTCATGCTACTTCGGCATGGAAGATGCGCCCCTCGTCGTAGGTGGTCGCTATGGTCTGTCATCCAAGGATACGACGCCAGCCCACATACAGGCCGTGTTCGAAAACCTTGAGATGCGCCTACCCAAGGATCACTTTACGATCGGTATCGTAGACGACGTTACGTTTACATCTCTACCCGAGAAGGAAGACCTTATCTTCGATGATAGTGGTATCTTCGAGGCTAAGTTCTATGGCCTAGGTGCCGATGGTACCGTAGGGGCCAACAAGAACTCGGTGAAGATCATCGGTGACAACACCGACAAGTACTGCCAGGCATACTTCGCTTACGACTCCAAGAAGTCGGGAGGCTTTACCTGCTCGCACCTGCGCTTTGGCGACAAGCAGATCCGCTCTACATACCTCGTCGTAACGCCCGACTTCGTGGCCTGCCACGTACCAGCTTATCTGCGCCTGTACGACGTTACCCGTGGTCTGAAGAAGAATGGTACCTTCCTGCTCAACTCTGTGTGGAGTCTTGACGAAGTAGAGAGGCATCTGCCCAACAAGGTGAAGCGCCATTTGGCACGCAACAACGTCCGCTTCTTCATGATCAATGCTACCGAGATCGCTCGAGAGATAGGTCTAGGCAATCGTACCAATACGATCCTACAGTCTGCGTTCTTCAAGATCTCGGGTGTTATCCCCTATGATCTCGCTGTAGAGCAGATGAAGAAGGCTATAGTCAAGAGCTATGGCAAGAAGGGTGAAGACGTGGTGAACAAGAACTTCGCAGCCGTAGATCGTGGCGGAGACGTGATCGAGGTACCCGTAAAGCCCGAGTGGGCCAACCTGCCTGATGACGCTCCCGAGCATCACAGCAACGACAGCGAGTTTATCCAGAAGATCGTTCGTCCTATCAATGCCCAGGATGGCGACAGCATCCCATCCTCTGCCTTCCGTGGTCGCGAGGACGGAACTTGGGACAATGGTACTGCCGCCAGTGAGAAGCGTGGCGTAGCCGCCTATGTACCCGAGTGGATTGCAGACAACTGTATCCAATGTAACCAGTGTGCCTATGTTTGCCCTCATGCCACCATACGTCCCTTCGTGATGACAGCAGAGGAGCAGGAGCAGGCAGGCGTTACGAGCCTCAAGGCTATCGGCAAGCCGTTTGCAGATATGACGTTCCGCATTCAGGTAAATGTGCTTGACTGCCTTGGCTGTAGCAACTGTGTGGACATCTGCCCAGGCAACAAGAATGGCAAGGCTCTAGAGATGAAGCCTATCGAAGGCCAGTTCCCCGAACAAGACAACTGGGACAAGCTCCTAGCCGGTGTTACTAGCAAGGCACATCTAGTGGACGTTACGTCCAATGTGAAGAACTCGCAGTTCGCTACACCTCTCTTTGAGTTCTCTGGTGCCTGCTCGGGCTGTGGTGAGACCCCCTATGTCAAGCTTATCACTCAGCTATTTGGCGATCGTCAGATGGTAGCCAATGCCACGGGTTGTTCGTCTATCTACTCAGGCTCGGCTCCCTCGACGCCCTATACGGTCAATGAGCGAGGCGAAGGCCCTGCATGGGCCAACTCCCTCTTTGAGGACAATGCTGAGTTTGGTCTCGGTATGCACTTTGGCTACACCAAGATGCGCGAACGCCTAGTACGCCTAGCAGAGGAGTGCATTGCCAACCCAGAGATTGATCATGCAGAGCTCAAGGGACTACTCCGTGAGTGGATCGACAATCGTGAGGACGCAGCCAAGGCCAAGACCCTCGCGGATGCGATCAAGCCCATCATTGCTCGCCGTATCACAGGTGTGTGCCAGCAGATGTACGACCTGCGCAAGTACTTCATCAAGCGTAGCCAGTGGATCATCGGTGGCGATGGTTGGGCATACGACATCGGCTTCGGTGGCCTCGACCACGTGATCGCCTCGGGGCAGAATGTGAATATCCTAGTGCTCGATACCGAAGTGTACTCCAACACTGGAGGTCAGAGCTCCAAGTCCACCCCCGTGGGGGCTATCGCCAAGTTCGCTGCTGCTGGTAAGCGTGTACGCAAGAAAGACCTTGGTATGATCGCCACGACCTACGGCTACGTGTACGTGGCACAGATAGCCATGGGTGCCAACCCTGCACAGACGCTCAAGGCGATCAAGGAGGCAGAGGCCTATGATGGCCCCTCTGTGATCATCGCCTACTCTCCATGTATCTCGCATGGCCTCAAGGGTGGTATGGGCAAGGCACAGAAAGAAGAGGTAAACGCTGTAAACTGCGGTTACTGGCACCTATGGCGCTTCAACCCCGAGCTCGAAGCACAAGGTAAGAACCCCTTCATCCTAGATAGCAAGGAGCCTAACTGGGACAACTTTGTTCCCTTCCTCGAGAGCGAGGTACGCTACTCTGCCCTCAAGAAGCAGTATCCCACAGAGGCGGTAGAGCTCTTCGAAGAGGCTAAGCGCAACTCTCAGTGGCGCTATGCAGGCTACAAGCGCCTAGCCAACCGTGTTTGGGAGACAGAGGAGACAGCTACTCCCAGCGCAGAGTAAAGCTCCACCAATCAATACTTTAGAAGCCGCCCTATCCCTTGAGGATGGGGCGGCTTCATTGTGCAGATAGCGCGGGTGAGCTATAGCTGTACGAAGTAGGTAATCATATCATACAAGCCTTTGGCTCCACCATGCTGAGCCGACTGCTCAGCGGTATAGGTTTGCTTGGCTACACTGCTGATGAGGTATCGCCCAGGCCATAGGGGAGTGAAGGCGAGCCTACCCTCGGGATAACGATAGACGTTGCGGCTCCAGCCGTTGTCGCCCTGGATGCTGAGCTTGATGCCATTGAGAGAGCCTGAGATGTGAGCCACCGGCATGCTGAATGCCCCCTCCGTGAGCTCATGAGGCAGTAGGCTCAGCCCCTGCCCAAAGGGGCTTGTGCGCTCTGGTGCTAGGCTAGGGCTACCTACACGTACCCAAGCTACAGACTGGTAGTGTAGCCTAGTACCCTGCCAGAGTGTAGGAACTAGGCAGTCGTAAGTGATGCGGTACCAGCCCTCTTGGTCGGGCACGAAGCTCGCACTATAGCAGCTATCGGATGCCGATAGAGCGAGCACCTGCACTTGCCCCCTAGGGGTGAGTAGCTCTAGGTGTCCTGACTCCATGCCCTTGAGCCACTTGTCCACGCGTGTCTTATCTGCTATAGAAAACTCCCCGAAGTAGAGCTCGATGCGGTGCGTGTGCCCTGAGCGTCCCTCTCGAGCTGTCTCTAGCCACATGGTGTGCGCCTGTGCGAGTGGCCATAGCCCGAGCAGTAGAGAGCCTATGAGCCATAGGCGTCGTATGCTTGCGATCCTCATACTTATAAGTTATTTGGTGAATATGCGATGTAGGTCGATGTAGAGCGAGACGAAGTATCTACGGCCTGGAGAGAGGGTAGAGTTGAGCGTCTGGCGCGTGGGCTGATAGTCGAGTATGTTGTCTATCCCTAGCTGTAGCTTGTAGGCCTTGAATAGGGTGAGGGTGGAGGTGAAGCGGACGTTGTGGTAGCCTTCGTCCTCGAAGCTGTTGTACTGAGTCCTAAACGTTCCTGCGTTCTTCTCTGCCTCTATCTCTGCGGCAGTCTTGCGTATGGGGTAGACAACAGACGACATATATCTGCCGGAGAGGTTGAGATCGGCAGTATAGTTGCGCCCACCGAAGGTATAGCCGAGGACAGCACTGAGGGCATGGGGGCGAGTACGAGAGTTGTTGTAGCGTATGCCTCCATCCTCGATCATCTGGCGATCTATCGTGTAGCTATACGAGCTCTGTAGGTAGAGACCGCAGGGTAGGTGTAGACGCGCTAGTGCCTCTATGCCTTTGATGATCGACTTGCCTTGCACATTCTCATATCTGTAGTATAGAGCTCCCTTGTCATCGCGGTGTGGGGCTGTGGTGATGAGGTTGTCGATGAAGGAGTGGAAGAAAGACCCCGATAGCGTCAGTCTGTGGTCGCTATACCCTGTCTGTAGTGTGATGCGCTGGCTCGTCTCGGGGTCGAGGTTGTCATTGCCATAGATATAGAATGCTTGCCCTCCACCACGTGCAGGATGCAGGAAGTAGAAATACATCTCGGTGAGTGAAGGAGCTCGGAAGCCCTGTGCATAGGAGAGGCGGAGATCAAAGCCTCCGAAGCGTCGTAAGAGGGTAGCCTTGTGCGTGATATGCTCGCCAAACATCGAATGTTTGTCAAGACGCAGACCATACGACATACGTAGCCCACCTATTAGTTCACTCTCGTGCTGACCATAGAGGACTGTATTGTGCATTTGATGCCCCTTGGGGTCAAGGAGTAGACGATAGCGAAAGAATTCTCGATAGTGCTCGATCCCGAGGTTGACTTGATGTGTCTCACCAAGCTGTAGGTTGTACTGTAGGCGTGCATTCCACACGAGATTGCGGTTCTCTTGGCTACGTCCCTTGGGCTCTATGATGCGCCCACCTTGCTCTAGATCTACGAGTACATCACGATCTCTCGTTGATTTGTCGAGCGATAGGCCTAGGTCTATCGACTGTCGTGGCGAGATGCGGTACTGAGCCCCCAGCTTGGCATTGGCAATAGAGGAGATGAGGTCGAGCTGGTTGGGGAGTTGGTGGTAGCTACTACGTGTAAGCCCGACAGAGCCCTTGAGCCTCAGAGCACTGATCGGGCTATAGCTAGCCTGTATAGAGCCATTGAGCGCATCCGATCCACGCACTATGCCCACGTCTTCGGGCGCTTGATAGGGGTCGAACTTATTGTAGCTAATGTGTCCTAGCACGTTGTGTCTCTCTCCTGCTAGTCCAGCACGCGCCTCATAGCGTTGCTGATACTTGCCTACGATATGGCTCCCGACCTGCGCCTGCCAAGGCTCTGTAGCTCGCTTGGTGATGATGTTGATGACGCCCCCTATGGCACTAGAGCCATAGAGTGCAGAGCCCGATCCTGGTACGTACTCGATGCGATCGATGCTATTGACATCGATACGAGAGAAGTCGATATTGGAGGCATTCTGTGCCGATATGGGCTCTCCATCGAGCAAGAAGAGCAGATACTTGGCACCAAACCCCTGCATACTGACGAGCTCCGAGGTATTGTGGCGACTAAACTCGATGCCTGGCAATGCGAGGGTAAGGACATCGCGCAGGTCAGATGCTCCCATGCGCTCTATCTGTCGAGCCGAGAAGACGCGAGTTATCACGGGGACACTCTTGAGGGGGCGTTCTTGGCGGTCGGCCGATACCACCACCTCGTGGAGCTCCTTGGGCGACTCACTTAGCTGTAGGCTAATCTCTGTCGAGGCCTTGAGCTTGGCAGTCTCGATGTAGATAGGTGAGTAGCCCTGTAGTACTACCTTGAGGCGTTCTCCAGTCTCGTCTGGTAGGTTGTGTAGCACGAATACCCCCTGAGCATCAGTAGTCGCCAGTATGCGTCCAGAGACATCAACGATGATGACGTTAGCCAGAGGCTGTTTGCTGTGTCTATCGAAGACTCGTCCTCGGTAATCTGTGGCCCATGCCATACCCGCACAGGCCAGTATGCCCACGGCTAATAAAGCCTTACGTAGCTTTGAATTCATAGATGTAGAGTTTTTGAAGTTTGAGTACACAAAGGTCTCCAAATCTATCCACCCTTCCAATACCCAATACTAGGTAATATGTCTCTCGATCTCTACATATCTTTGGCTCCCCACATCTAGGTAATCGAGGAATACCCTAGGGCTGACGTATTTTTCCCCTAGGGTGAACGAGGCGTTCGCCCTAGGGCTACCACCTCGTTCACCCTAGGCTTTTTTTAGCTAGCCTACGATGGTGCCCCTCTTCCATAGGTAAGAGATAAGTAAGAGGATATAGGCTCTGACGATCTGTACTCGGTGCGCTAACTAAGCGAAGCTCCCGTAAAAGACTATTCTGTGTGGGGTAGCAGGGCAAATTAAGGTTGATTTGGCTTGTGTATCTCGGCTAGAGTAGATAAATTTGCCTATCGGTAGCGAGACGCCTAGAGGCCCCCCTCGCTTAGTCAGTGTGATGTAATGAGTAACAAACCCAATATCCGCCCCATCTACCAGGATGATATAGATCAAGCCGTCGGTGTGCTCAAGCGTGGCGGTATCATACTCTATCCCACAGACACGGTGTGGGGTATCGGTTGTGATGCTACCAATGCTGAGGCTGTGGCTCGGGTATATGCGCTCAAGCGGCGTGCCGATGCCAAGAGCATGCTAGTGCTTGTCGATAGCATAGCTAGCCTAGAGCGCATAGTCCCTACTGTCCCCGAGGTTGCCTACGATATGATAGAGCTCGCTATACGCCCTATCACCATTATCTACGACCGCGCCGAGGGTGTGGCCTCCAACCTCCTAGCCGAGGATGGTAGCCTAGGGGTACGAGTGAGCCGAGAGCCCTTTTCATCGGCCCTGTGCCGTGCCCTACGTCGTCCCCTCGTATCGACCTCTGCCAATATTAGTGGCGAGCCTACACCTCTAGTCTTCTCTGCCATTGGACGAGAGATAGTGGAGGGGGTAGACTATGTAGTCTCTTATCGTCAGGACGACAAGGAGCAGGCCCCACCTTCTCAGATCATTAAGCTCAGCCATGACGGGCAAGTCAAGATAGTCCGCCCCTAATGCTTCTGCGCCTATGGCTACACCGAGCCGTGTATATCGGTGCGGATCTCATCTGTACGCTAGGCGCTATCTTGGCGGTAGTCCATAGTGGGGCGATGCCCTCTATCTCTAGGCTAGAGATACTCGCCACACTGGCTCTGTCGCTGGCTACATATGCCTTGTCGGGGTACTACAACCGTCCCCAGGCCAAGAGCCGCCTCAGTGATTTTACCGCAAGCCTATGTTCCTCCCTCCTGTTAGCCTCCGTGGCGAGCTGGATGTGGGGCTACGACCTCAGCCGTTTACTCCTCGCCTTGTTTCTCTGCCTATACCTAGGGCGCAGCCTCTGCACCTGCGTGCTCCTGCGGCTGAGCTATCGTAGTCGCTATCGTCGACGCATACTGCTACTCGGCCAGGGAGCTGTGGGCGAAGATCTAGCTCAGTGGCTCGAGGGAGAGGGGCGTATGAGCATCGCTAGGCGTGTAGAGCTACCACTAGAGATGGAGCAGATCGATGATGTCTTGGCACAGCTCACAGAGGCCACTAGCTATGCTGATGAGATAGTGGTAGCGACGACCGAGTGCTCTCTAAGCCATATCAGCCGCCTGCTCTACGGGCTGTATCCACTAAGGCTACCTATCAAGCTATCGCCACGTTCCATACCCTATGCGGGGGTCAAGCTGCGCGTCCAGACATTGGTAGGCGAGCCTCTGGCAGACCTTACGACCTCCAACCTCAGTGAGAGCTCGCGCAATGTCAAATGGCTTGCCGACAAGGTTCTCTCGACCCTTGGGCTCCTCTTTCTCTCGCCCCTAATGCTGTATATCATCTATCGGGTGCGCAAGGATACGCCTGGGCCCGCCATTTACCAACAAGAGCGCATAGGGCAGCATGGACGTCCGTTCGTGATGTACAAGTTCCGCTCTATGCACCTCTCGGCCGAGGACGATGGTCCTAGGCTTAGCCAGCGTGGAGACCAACGCATTACCCCATGGGGGCGTACGATGCGCCGCTATCGCCTTGATGAGCTCCCACAGCTGTGGAATGTACTGCGGGGAGATATGTCGCTCGTGGGGCCTAGGCCCGAGCGCGCCCACTACATCCGACAGCTCATGGCTACCTCGCCACAGATATGCCTCTTGCATAGCATTAGGCCAGGTATTACTAGCTGGGGCATGGTGCGCTACGGCTACGCCTCGACACTCGAGGAGATGCAGGAGCGACTAGCCTACGACTGGCTCTACTACGAGAATATGTCGCTACGGCTCGATGCCGTAGTTCTCTTCTATACGATACAAACGATATTCAAAGGATTAGGGAAATGACGCCTATAGCAGAACGTATCCGCCGCATACAAGATCGACTTATCTACTGGAGGCAAGGCCATATCAGTGAGCGCTACTTCATACTATTGCTTAGCCTCTTGGTAGGGATCACGATGAGCCTCCTCGCCTCTGGGCTCAAGGGTGCTATTCACCTACTCGAGCATGTCCTCACTCAGGGCATACAAGGGCGTAGCTACCTCTATCTGATATTGCCTGCTATAGGGATACTGCTTAGTGGCCTCTTCGTGCGCTATATACTGCGCGATGACATTAGCCATGGCGTTACCAAGGTGCTTAGCTCCATCTCACAGCGCAAGAGCCGTATCAAGCCACACAATACATGGAGCTCGCTACTGGCCTCAGGTATCACCATAGGCTTCGGTGGATCGGTAGGGGCAGAGTCGCCCATAGTGATGACGGGGGCTGCCATTGGGTCCAACTTTGGGCGTATCTTTCGCCTCGAGCAACGCAACCTGATGCTCCTCATCGGCTGTGGCGTGGCTGGAGCCCTAGGGGGTATCTTCAAGGCACCTATCACTGGGCTAGTGTTCGTCATAGAGGTACTGCTTCTCGACCTAACGATGGCCTCGGTACTACCACTGCTCATATCTAGCGTATCGGCTGCCGCTACGAGCTACATGATCTCGGGTGGGGAGAGCTTGTTTCGCTTTAGCTTCACGGAGCCCTACTATATCGATCGTATCCCGATGATGATCCTCCTAGGCATCATCTGTGGTCTTGTGGCTCTGTACTTCACCAAGACGATGTTTAGCCTAGAGAGTAGGCTCAAGTCAATCGTTCCTTATCGCAACCGCTACCTCGTCTCGGCTCTTATATTGAGCCTCTTGATCTTCCTCTTTCCTCCTCTGTATGGTGAGGGCTATAGCACTATCAATCTACTGCTCAGTGGACAGTATGGGAGCTTGCTAGACGGGAGCTTGCTGGAGCCCTTCTCGAGTAGCTTTTGGATCGTCTTTGGGTTTCTTTTGCTCAGTGTGTTGCTCAAGGTGTTTGCTTCGGTCGCGACCAACTCGGGTGGAGGGTGTGGTGGCCTCTTTGCTCCCACTCTCTTCGTCGGCGCTATCACGGGCTTCCTTTTCACTTTCGTGGTCAATTATCTCCCATTTGTGAAAATGTATCTGCCGAGCAAGAACTACGTCTTGCTGGGTATGGCTGGTCTTATGGCCGCGATGATGCATGCCCCGCTCACGGGGGTCTTCTTGATCGCAGAGCTCTCGGGAGGATACGACCTCTTCCTGCCCTTGATGCTGGTGTCTATCACTGCCTTTGGTACGATACGTGTCTTCATGCCTCACAGCATCTATTCACTACGCCTAGCAGAGCAGGGCAAGCTCTTGACGCATCACAAGGATGCAGCCGTACTCACACTGATGAATGTAGAGCATGTCCTAGAGACCGACTTCGAGGTAGTACGCCCTGATATGCTCCTTGGCGACCTAGTACGTGTCGTCTCGGTGAGCAATCGCAACTCGTTCCCTGTCGTTGATGATCGAGGGATCCTCGTCGGTATCGTAGAGCTCGATAATATACGCAATATCATGTTCCGCCCCGAGCTGTACGATCGCCCTACGCACAGCGTGCGACGCATTATGGTAACGCCACGTATCCTCGTCAATCCCTCGATGCCGATGCCTCGTATTATGCAGATCTTTGATGAGAGCAAGGAGTGGAAGCTCCCCGTAGTAGACGAGCATGGATGTTACCTTGGCTTTATCACCAAGAGCAAGATATTCAATAGCTACCGCGAGGTGCTCAACGAAACCTTTATTGGCGACTAGTGCCGCTCCTCACCCCCCCCTCTCGGCAGCCTCTCTACGTCTCTATATAGATCAGCCCCTACTCGTACTATCGAGTAGGGGCTGATTACTTGTATCAAGGGAGAGGCTAGGAGCTACTTGCCGAAACGCGCGCGTAGTGTGCGGATCATGTCTTCGCT
The DNA here is from genome assembly GCA_041854325.1 of Porphyromonas sp. GTDB lineage: Bacteria > Bacteroidota > Bacteroidia > Bacteroidales > Porphyromonadaceae > Porphyromonas. The sequence goes on along the minus strand of JBHACB010000048.1, from coordinate 36,228 downwards.
CATGGTCTCGAGGTTGTACTCGGGGCACCAATCCCACTCGGTACGTGCGCAGGAGTCGTCGAGGGAGTTGGGCCAGCTCTCGGCGATAGACTGACGCAGGGTGTCTACCTCGTAGGTAACCTCGAGCTCGGGAACGAACTTCTTCACTACAGCCGCGATCTCCTCGGGAGCGAAGCTCATCGAAGCGATATTGAACGAGTTGCGATGCACCAGTCGGGCAGGGTCAGCCTCCATAAGATCCATGCAAGCCCTTAGGGCATCGGGCATATACATCATATCCATGTAAGTGCCAGGCTTGATGGGACAAACGAACTTGCCTGTCTGTACCGCAGCATAGTAAATGTCCACAGCATAGTCGGTAGTACCGCCTCCAGGAGGGGCTACGTTGGATATAAGCCCTGGGAAACGCACAGAGCGTGTGTCTACTCCGAAACGCTTGAAATAGTAGTCGCTGAGGAGCTCACCAGCTACCTTGGTAACGCCATACATGGTTTTGGGGCGTTGGATAGTGTCTTGAGGGGTGTTGTCCTTGGGCGTCTCGGGACCAAAGGCTCCGATAGAGCTTGGCGTGAATACCGCACAGCCTAGCTCGCGTGCTACCTCTAGGACGTTGAATAGACCTCCGAGACCGATGTTCCATGCTAGCTGTGGTTTCTGCTCGGCTACAGCACTCAGTAGGGCTGCTAGGTTGTAGATAGTGTCTACCTCGTACTTCTTGGCGACCTCGGCTATCTGCTGGGCGTTGGTGATGTCCACGATCTCGCTAGGGCCCGACTCTAGGAGCTCGCCCTGTGGGGGGAGTGAGGGAATGTAGCCAGCCACTACACTACCGTGTGTGTACCTCTTGCGTAGGGCCATAGTCAGCTCTGTGCCTATCTGCCCTGTTGATCCGATGATTAGGATATTCTTCATAATCACTCAGTCTCTGTTAAATGATTTGTTTGTATTTGGAGTAATTCTATACTACATTGCTATAGCGCAGGTGCAAATGTACGCATTCTATCGACAACTACACCATGCTAGAGTACCGAGATACGGCATACCTCGCCTGCACGCAGGGAGAGGGCTAGGAGACCTGCCTTGTTGCGAACGGCCCTGAGAGGTTTGCCCCCTCGCTCTATGCTATAGCTAGCCTCGGGGGCTAGCCTTATGTGGCATACCCCTGTAGAGCCCGCGCGCACCGTCATGGTGCTGAGTCGGCCGGCCTGCCACTCGAGGTCTACCTCGTAGTTGCCCACAGCGCGCAGACCACTGATGTGTCCATTAGGCCAAGCTTTGGGTAGGGCAGGTAAAGGCTCTAGATAACCCTGATGGCTCTGAAGAAGCATCTCGGCCATACCCGCTGTAGCCCCAAAGTTGCCATCGATCTGGAAGGGTGGGTGAGCATCGAGCAAGTTCTCGTACACACCACCATCGTGCGTGTCCATGCTATTGCCTGTGAAGGTGGTGTGGTTGAGGGCACTCTTGAGCAGGCGGTGAGCCCTATCACCATTGCCTAGGCGAGCCCACAGACCTATCTTCCACGCACGGCTCCATCCAGTGCCCATATCACCCCTAGAGTCGAGGGTGCGAGCAGCAGCCTCTGCGAGCTTAGCATCCTTGGCATACGATATCTGATTGCCAGGATATAGGGCTACGAGGTGAGAGACGTGGCGGTGCTCATTGCCCTGCTTGTCCTCGGTGTATCGCCACTCGCGTATCTGCCCCCAGCTACCGATGCGCAGGCCACGATCTAGGTTGGCGTGCTTGTCCTTGAGCTCACGTACGAAGGCTGCATCCTGGCGTACTATCTGCGAGGCCTGTAGCGTAGCGTCTAGGAGCTCCCACACTAGCTGCTGAGCGTAGGGTACAGCGTCTTCCCATGGCCCATGCTCTGGCGACCATTCGTTGGGAGCTATCCACTTACCTTGGCTATCTTTCTTGAGCCTATCAAACCAGTACTCGCAGGCTGCTCGCATCACAGGCATAGCCGTGTGCCGTAGGTAGTCGAGATCGTGGGTGAAGAGGTAGTGCTGCCACAGGTGCATGCAGTACCAGGCATTGGTAGGGCGGTTGATATTCCAGTCGGTGTGGCTGAATATAGTACTCTGTGTGTGTAGGCTCCAGCCTCGTAAGCCTTCGTTCTGAGCTGTCTTGCGCATACCGCCACCGGGGCGTTGGCTCTCTGTAGCGACGAAGTGTAGCAATGGTTTGTGACACTCGCTGAGGTTGGTTGTCTCGGCGGGCCAATAGTTCATCTGTATGTTGATGTTGGTGTGGATGTCGCACTCCCAGGGAGGGGTATTGCTGTCGTTCCAGATGCCTTGTAGATTGTTGGGTACGTTCATCCCACGACTTGAGGAGATCAGTAGATAGCGTCCGTACTGAAAATAAAGCTCATCTAGGTAGGGCTCGCTGCGCTGTCGGCGTACGAGCTCGTCGGTCGTTAGCTGTGGCATCGGACGCTGGCTATCGAGGCGTAGCTTGACTCTGTCGTACAGACGGCGATAGTCGGCGATGTGGTCGCGGCGAATGGCCTCATAGCCCTTGGCCTGAGCTCGCTCTAGGCGCCGATTGACGCGCTGAGTGAGCTCATCGGCACCGAACCCCACGTAACGCTCGGCACTGAGGTCATAGTTGGTCGCTGCCACGAGGTATATCGTTACGGCATCGGCATCGACTACGCGCACTCTGTTGCCCACGAGCTGTCGTTCTCCTCCTATGGCTTGTACCCGAATGCCGGCCTCATAGCTCAGGAGGTCGAGCGTGCCACCGAAGTTGATCTCACCGACACCTACCTTCTTGCGTGCCGTAGCAGTACGGCGAGTATCATTGAGATCGCACATGAGGCTGATCTTGCCCCTGTGCCCTGGTGTAGAGATGTGTATAGCCACCACGCCATCGGGGTGCGAAGCGATATATTCGCGCTGGTAGGTAACGCCATTCATCGTATAGCGTACTTTGCCGATGGCCTCGTCGAGGTCGAGCACACGCTCGTAGTCGGTATAGTCGGCATTGTGAGGCATGTATAGGGTGAGATAGCCAAAGTTTTGGTACGCCCCACGTAGCTCGGGGCTACCAGTCCATAGTGTTTTCTCATTGAACTGTACACGCTCTCGGGCTACATCGCCCATGAACATCGCCCCAAGCTCCCCATTGCCTATGGGCAAGCCTTGAGTCATCCATGTGTATCCAGGTCTGTCGTAGACCAGTCGCATGGGCTGCTGTCTCGGCGCCTGTGCTACGGTGGTGTAGGTTGTGGTACAGAGGCTGAGGCCCATGAGGTATTTGAAAAGTCCTTTCATTCTTGAATATCGATTAATTTGCGCACCAAAGATACCAATAATCCCCCCTAAAAACAAGCCCTATTGATAGCCCTTGCACAGCAGGAGCAAATCGTTACCTATGGCTCGACAAAGCCCTCTCCCTCTCGCTCCTATACGCATACTCTGGCCGAGAGTATGGAGGGGGGGCTATCGGTCGCATCTCACGAACTAGTATCGATATTGAACATCGATCACTGTCGATATTCAATCTTCGCCTCAGTCGATATTGAATGTTGGCCATCGTCGATATTGAATGATCGCTTTGGCCGATGTTGGATGATCGTATTTGAGAGGGAGAGGGAGAGCACGAGGCAAGCACTCGGGTGGCTTGAGCCGTCTACCGTGAGGTAGAGCTAGGGCTGACGCATTTTTCCCCTAGGGTGAACGAGGCGTTCACCCTAGGCTTTTTGAGCTAGCCTACGATGGCACCCCTCTTTCATTGGTAAGAGATAAGTTAGGAGGATATGGCCTCTGACGATCTGTACTCGGGGTGCTAACTAAGCCTAACTAAGCGAAAGCCCTATAAAGACTATTGGACCTGAGGAACTAAAGGATCAATGCGTGCTGTTAGGATAATGACCGCTACGAAGCTAACCATACTTCCTAGTGCGTCATCTCTGAGATAGAGCGCAGACGAAGTGATTATTTGGGCGATAATTAGTATCTTTGCGGTGCATTTGATTAAGCATTTGTGTTCTTATGATAGATAAAAGTCAGTTGAAGAAGGTGCTTCTACTTGGTTCGGGGGCACTGAAGATCGGCGAAGCTGGTGAGTTTGACTACTCTGGTTCGCAGGCTCTCAAGGCTCTCAAGGAGGAGGGTATTTTCACCGTTTTGGTTAATCCGAATATCGCTACTGTCCAGACATCCGAAGGCATTGCAGATGAGATTTATTTTCTCCCTGTAACGCCTTTTTTCATTGAAAAGGTGATCGAGAAGGAACGCCCACAGGGTATCCTGCTAGCTTTCGGTGGACAGACAGCTCTCAACTGCGGTGTGGCTCTACACCAAAGTGGAGTGCTCGCCAAGTATGGCGTAGAGGTGCTAGGTACACAAGTCGAGGCTATCATGAATACCGAAGACCGCGACCTCTTCGTCGGCAAGCTCAATGAGATTGACGTCAAGACGATCAAGAGTCATGCCGTAGAGAACATAGAGGACGCGCGCCGTGCCGCTGCCGATCTTGGCTACCCTATCATCATACGTGCAGCCTATGCCCTCGGAGGGCTAGGGAGTGGCTTCTGCGACAACGAAGCCGAGCTCGATGAGCTGTGTGCCAAGGCATTCTCCTTTAGCCCTCAGGTGCTTGTGGAGAAGAGTCTCAAGGGCTGGAAGGAGATCGAGTACGAGGTGGTACGCGACCGCTACGACAACTGTATCACCGTCTGCAATATGGAGAACTTTGACCCTCTCGGTATCCACACTGGTGAGAGCATCGTCATAGCGCCCTCGCAGACGCTGACCAACGATGAGTTTCATATGCTACGAGAGATAGCTATCCGCATCGTACGCCATATCGGTATCGTCGGCGAATGCAATGTGCAGTACGCCCTCGACCCCGAGAGTCAAGACTATCGAGTGATCGAGGTCAATGCCCGCCTCTCGCGTAGCTCTGCTCTAGCATCCAAGGCTACGGGTTATCCTCTAGCCTTCGTGGCAGCCAAGCTGGGTCTTGGCTATGGGCTGTATGAGCTCAAGAACTCTGTAACGCGCACTACACCAGCATTCTTTGAGCCTGCTCTCGACTATGTGGTGTGCAAGATACCTCGCTGGGACCTAGGCAAGTTTCATGGTGTGTCGCGCGAGATCGGCTCTAGCATGAAGAGTGTGGGCGAGATCATGGCTATCGGCCGTAGCTTCGAGGAGGTTATCCAGAAGGGGCTACGCATGATAGGGCAGGGGCTACACGGTTTCGTAGGCAACAAGGAGCATCACATCGCAGATCTCGACGTAGCCCTACGCCAGCCTACAGATACGCGCATCGTAGCCGTTAGCCAAGCCATGGAGGCCGGCTACTCGGTAGAGGATATCTATCAGCTCACCAAGATCGATCGTTGGTTTCTCGACAGGCTACATAGCATCAAGCAGACCTCAGTAGCCCTAGCGGCCTATGACCAGCTTGAGGAGGTGCCTGCCGACCTCCTTAAGTTCGCCAAGCGTCAGGGCTTCTCCGACTTTCAAGTAGGGCGCTTTGTGCTCAAGGACAGCCTCCCAGCCAATGATGCAGGGCTAGCCGCACGCGCCTATCGCAAGAGCCTTGGCATCCTGCCAGTGGTCAAGCAGATCGATACTCTCGCCGCAGAGTATCCCGCTGAGACCAATTACCTCTATCTGACCTATGGCGGTACGACCAATGATATTAGCTACGAGCACGATGGGCGATCTGTAGTAGTGCTGGGATCTGGGGTGTATCGTATCGGGAGCTCGGTAGAGTTCGACTGGTGTGGCGTCAATGCCCTAGGAACTATCCGCAGGGAAGGCTATCGCTCAGTGATGATCAACTATAACCCCGAGACGGTGAGCACCGACTATGACGTTACCGATCGCCTCTATTTCGATGAGCTTAGCTTCGAGCGTGTGATGGATATCCTAGAGCTTGAGGCACCCAAGGGGGTAATCGTCTCCACTGGTGGCCAGATCCCCAACAATCTAGCGATGAAGCTCCACAAGCAGGGAGTCCCCATACTAGGCACACAGGCCACATCGATCGACAACGCTGAGGATAGGCACAAGTTCAGTGCCATGCTCGACACCCTAGGCATCGACCAGCCTCGCTGGCAGGAGCTATCTAGCCTCGAGGATATAGACCGCTTCGTAGAGGAGGTAGGCTTCCCTGTGCTTGTACGCCCCAGCTATGTACTCTCGGGGGCAGCGATGAATGTCTGCTCCAATGCCGATGAACTACGCCGTTTCCTAGAGCTCGCAGCCAATGTGTCCAAGGAGCACCCTGTCGTGGTGAGCCAGTTTATCGAACACGCCAAGGAGGTAGAGGTCGATGCTGTAGCACGCGATGGTGAGATCATCGTCTACGCCATCAGCGAGCATATCGAGTTCGCAGGGGTACATTCGGGCGATGCCACGATACAGTTCCCAGGACAGAAGCTCTATGTGGAGACGGTGCGCCGTATCAAGCGTATCTCCAAGCAGATCGCAGAGGCACTCAAGATATCGGGCCCATTCAACATCCAGTTCCTAGCCAAAGGCAACGAGATCAAAGTGATCGAGTGCAACCTGCGCGCCTCGCGTAGCTTCCCTTTCGTGAGCAAGGTGCTTAAGATCAACTTTATCGACATAGCCACACGTATCATGCTAGGCCTGCCGGTAGAGAAGCCTGAGAAGAGTGCCTTCGACCTCGACTATGTGGGTATCAAGGCCTCCCAGTTCTCGTTCGCCCGCCTGCAGAAGGCCGACCCCGTACTCGGTGTAGATATGATGTCTACAGGAGAGGTAGGTTGCATCGGTGATGATACACATGAGGCTGTGCTCAAGAGTATGCTCTCGGTGGGCTATCGGATCCCCGAGCGCAGTGTACTGCTCTCGACAGGAGGCTACAAGCAGAAAGTGGATATGCTCGACTCGGCACGCCTGCTCGTGGAGCGAGGTTATCAGCTCTATGCGACTCAGGGCACGCACGATATGCTCGCTGAGAATGGTATCCCCTCCACTCTAGTCTTTTGGCCTAGTGATGAGGGCAAGCATCCACAGGCTCTCGATCTCTTGCACGCACGCAAGATAGATATGGTGGTCAATATCAATAAGAATCTGACCACTCGCGAGCTGACCAACGGCTATCGTCTGCGTCGTGCTGCTATCGATCTCAATATACCCCTGCTGACCAATGCACGCCTTGCGGCTGCCTTCATCACAGCCTTCTGCACGATGCCTATCGATGCTCTGCCTATCAAGGCGTGGAGCCAATACAAGTAGAGGTTAGCATTCTACCTCGATACCCAGTACCCCTACTAGAGACATCCCCTCGCTCAGAGCGGATGTCTCTAGTCTTTTGGCTATAGGCAGGGGATGATGAGGACAATAGTCTCGTGGATATGGTCTTAATGAAATCTGCTTAGTAGTTTAATAAACAGAGATATATACGATATAGAAGTGCAGAGAGCAGAGAGAACGGAGGTAGGGGAGGGGCTATTGTGCACAAAAGTATTATCTTTGTGCTTTGTAAGGCTAATCTATAAATTAGAAATTTCATTATGAGCTATAATCTATTAGCAGGCAAGAAGGGTATCATCTTCGGTGCTCTCAACGAACAGTCAATCGCTTGGCGTGTAGCCGAGCGCGCAGTAGAGGAGGGAGCGCAGATCGTGCTTACCAACACTGCCGTAGCAGTGCGCATGGGCTCGCTCAATGAGCTTGGCGAGAAGCTAGGAGCTAAGGTGATCCCAGCCGATGCTACCAACGAAGCCGACCTAGAGGCCGTCTTCCGAGGAGCTATGGAGGCCCTTGGCGGCCCTGTAGACTTCGTGCTACACTCGATCGGGATGAGCCCCAACGTACGTAAGGGGCGTAGCTACGACGACCTCGACTACAAGATGCTCTCCACGACGCTCGACATCTCTGCTATCTCATTTCACAAGATGCTACAGACGGCCAAGAAGCTCGATGCGATCGCACAGGGTGGCTCGGTGGTAGCTCTTACCTATGTCGCTGCCCAGCGTACCTTCCTCGGCTATGGCGATATGGCCGATGCCAAGAGCCTCCTCGAGTCCATAGCCCGTAGCTTCGGCTACTACTATGGCCGTGAGCGTGGTGTACGCATCAACACTGTATCGCAGTCGCCCACGATGACGACCGCTGGTAGTGGGGTCAAGGGTATGACCGACCTGCTCGACTTTGCTGAGGATCTATCGCCCCTCGGCAATGCAACGGCCGATGACTGTGCCGACTACTGCATATCGCTCTTCAGCGATCTGACGCGCAAGGTAACGATGCAGAACCTCTTCAACGATGGTGGCTTTAGCTCTATGGGTATGAGTGCCGAGGCCATGGAGGCTTTCGCTCGTGGCCGTGAGCAGCAGTAAGGCCTAGCTAACGCCCTCACTCGCCTACAGCATCCTACTACTCCGGTGGTAGGATGCTGTTTGGCGTCTAGGATGGTCTAGTCGGGCTGGGGAGCCGCGGGCTGTATTTAGTGGTTGGGGAGGGCGGATCTAGTTGTAGAGGCTTTGTCGTAGCCTTGCTGGCTATAGGGCTGTACGCTTGGGGAAAACAATCCTTAATGCGGGGTGGTTATGATACCGACAATGACTACAGAGACGAAACTCTCAACTTCGTGTAATACAAACTATGCTACAAACCAATACCAACCTCCCCAAGAGCGACCTGCCACGTGTACTGATCGCTGGTGGAGGCTTCGCAGGGCTCAAGCTCGCCCAGAGCCTCGATAGTCGCCTCTTTCAGACGGTGCTTATCGATCAAAACAACTATCATCAGTTCCCTCCCCTCATCTATCAAGTCGCTTCATCAGGTATAGAGCCCAGCTCGATTGCTTTCCCCTTCAGAGCGGCTCTACGTCGCAAGCGCAACTTCTACTTTCGCCTTGCTACCATCGAGAGGATTGACACAGCTCGCAAATGTGCTCACACCTCTATTGGTCAGATCGAATACGACTATCTCGTGCTAGCATGTGGAGCTACGACCAACTTCTTTGGCAATGAAAGCATTGCCCGCCATGCCTTGCCGATGAAAACGCTCTACGAATCGATCAACCTGCGCAACGTCTTGCTACAGCATATCGAGCAGTCTCTCTATGCCTCGGCCGAGGAGCGCGATGCTCTGCTCAACATCGTAGTGGTAGGGGCTGGCCCTACAGGGGTAGAGATAGCTGGCGCGTTGGCAGAGATGAAGCGATACATCATCCCCAAAGACTATCCCGACCTCGATGCGAACCTCGTGCGCATACACCTCATAGACGCTGCAGGGCGAGTGCTCTCGGCCATGAGTGAGAAGAGCTCCGCCATGGCGGCTCGTGGCCTTGCAGAGCTAGGTGTAGAGCTACACACCGAGGTGATGGTAACGAACTACGACGGCAAGAGGCTAAGCCTCAGCACGGGCGAAGAGATGCAGAGCCAAACGGTGATATGGGTGAGTGGTATAGTAGCCAATGCTGTCGAGGGGCTTCCTAGCGATAGCGTGGGGCGAGGTAGGCGTATCCTGGTCGATGCTCATAACCGAGTCTGCGGTCAGGAGCATATCTACGCCCTTGGCGACCAATGTCTAATGACGACTGACGAAGCCTATCCAGGAGGGCACCCACAGATGGCTCAGGTAGCCCTACAGCAGGCTACCCTACTAGCCAAGAACCTCAAGCGTAGCCTACGAGGAGAACCATTAGCCTCATTCCGTTATCGCGACCTCGGCTCTATGGCTACGATAGGGCGCAATAAGGCAGTGGCAGAGATTAGCCGAATGAAGTGGGGTGGCTTCACCGCTTGGATACTGTGGCTCGTAGTGCACCTGCGCTCTATCTTGTCGGTACGCAACAAGATCATCGTATTGCTCAACTGGATGTGGAACTACTTCACCTACGACCGCTCGCTACGCCTCATCCTCAAGCGCCATATCCCTACCGAACCCTACGAAGAGCATGTGCGTAGGCAGTCGCACTAGGCTAGTGGGTGTTGCTTGTCCCTATGGTGGCAAAATATTCGAGCTCTATACCGAATTGCCTTCAAGGTAGATAACTGACTAGAGGATGGAGAGAGCAAAGTTTTTTGCTCGCACATTTGGCAGATTGGAGAATAGTATATATCTTTGCAGTGCAAAAGACGAGAAGCAACAAGCTTCGAGGAAGTGTGGGTGAGTGGCTGAAACCAGCAGTTTGCTAAACTGCCGTACGGGCAACCGTACCACGAGTTCGAATCTCGTCGCTTCCGCTGCAACAAGGTACCATAGCTCAGTTGGTAGAGCAACGGACTGAAAATCCGTGTGTCCCCGGTTCGAATCCTGGTGGTACCACTTTGGTTGCGAAGGTCGTGTTCCATTCGGAGTACGACCTTCGCTATTGTGTACCTCATCGCCAGTGCGATCAGCTTGGGTGTGTGGTGTCAACCCATGGGCTTGGTACCCGTGCGCAAGGGGCCCTAGACCTTCAAAAAATCGCGAGGGAAGAGTGGTGGACTATCGAGGAGAAAGCTGTATCTTTGCGCTTTTAATCGACTATCTACCCAAGATGAGAGAAGTTACGTTGCACGGCAAGACATTCGAGCTCTATCTGCCTGCTGAGAAGATTAGTGAGTCTATCGCCACCCTCGCTGCTAGGCTCAAGGAAGACTTCAAGGGACGCGATCCCTTGTTTGTGTGCATTATGAATGGCGCATTCATGTTCGCTTCCGAACTGATGTACGCTATCGACGAAGACTTTGAGGTCGCTTTCGCCCGCTACTCGAGCTATCAAGGTACCCAAAGTACCATGAAGCTCAAGGAAGTGATGCCCGTGAGTCAGTCGCTCGAGGGGCGTGTCGTAGTAGTCGTAGAGGATCTGATCGATACGGGCTACACGATGCAGTGTGTGCGCGAGCGTTTCCTAGAGCTAGGGGCTGCCGAGGTGCATATCGTGGCTATGCTCTCCAAACCCGATGCCCTCAAGTGCGACGTGCAGACCGACTACATCGCCATGGAGATAGAGAATAAGTTTATCGTAGGCCATGGGCTCGACTACGACGACTATGGCCGTATGTTTAAGGACATTTATCAACTAAAGGACTAAAGCAAGATGCTTAATCTAGTTATTTTTGGCGCCCCTGGCTCTGGCAAGGGAACGCAAAGCGAAATTCTGATCGAGAAGTATGGTCTCGATCACGTGTCTACTGGCGACCTACTGCGTGCCGCTATCAAGGCCGAGACAGATCTAGGCAAGGCTGCCAAGAGCTATATTGATGCCGGGCAACTGGTGCCCGATGAGCTGATCATCGGCCTTATCGAACGTGTCCTTGAGGAGCGTAAACCCAAGGTGGGCCTTATCCTTGATGGCTTCCCTCGTACAGTGCCACAGGCAGAAGCCCTAGAGCGACTCCTCGCCAAATACGCTACAGGAGTACATGCCGTTCTCGACCTACAGGTAGAGGAGGCAGAGCTGATCGATCGTCTACTCAAGCGTGGAGAGGCCAGTGGCCGCACCGATGACAACCTAGAGACAATACAGAAGCGTCTAGCTGTGTACCATGCCCAGACGGCTCCTCTCGCAGAGTACTATGCCCACAAGGGGGTGCACTATGCCCTTAAGGGGACGGGTGCTATTCACGAGATTACCGCGCGTATCTCAGGCGTTATCGATAGCCTAAAGTAGACAAATATGGCCGAATCGAACTTTGTCGACTATGTCAAGATCTACTGTCGCTCGGGTAAGGGAGGCAGAGGGTCGACGCATTTTCGACGAGAGAAGTATATCCCCAAAGGAGGCCCAGACGGTGGCGATGGCGGGCGTGGAGGACACGTCTATATCCGAGCCAATGGCAACTACTGGACACTACTACACCTACGCTATGAGCGTCATATCTTAGCTACAGCAGGAGCATCGGGCAGTGCCAAGCGCTCCACTGGAGCCGATGGTCAAGATCGCATCATCGAGGTGCCTGTAGGTACTGTAGTGTACGACGCCGAGACGGGAGAGTTCATCATGGATCTCAACCGTGATGGGCAGATGGAGATGCTACTCAAGGGAGGGCGAGGAGGCCGTGGCAATACGCACTTCAAGACCTCTACCAACCAAGCTCCACGCTATGCTCAGCCTGGCGAACCAGCTCAAGAGCGGACAGTAATCCTACAGCTCAAGATGCTGGCCGATGTAGGGCTGGTAGGTCTTCCCAATGCAGGCAAATCTACCCTCCTATCGGTGCTGACAGCTGCTAAGCCCAAGATAGCCAACTATCCCTTCACTACACTCGAGCCCAATCTTGGCATGGTGCTATACCGCGACAATCGCTCGTTCGTGATGGCAGATATCCCCGGCATCATCGAGGGCGCTGCTGAAGGGCGTGGGCTAGGGCTTCGCTTCCTGCGCCATATCGAGCGCAATGCGCTACTGCTCTTCATGATACCTGCCGATACTGAGCATATAGCTCGTGAGTATGAGCTGCTACTTGGTGAGCTAATCAAGTACAATGCCGAGCTGGCAGACAAGCGCAAGGTACTAGCGATTACCAAGTGCGATCTTATTGACGAGGAGCTCCAAGAGCTATTGCGAGCAGACCTTCCCGAGGGGCTTCCTGTTATCTTTATTTCGTCGGCTGCGCACACGAACCTCGTTGAGCTCAAGGATCTCCTTTGGCGTGAGCTCAATCGTGAGACCAAGCATCGTGTTGAGAGTATCGTGCACAAAGCGATGGACATTAGGAGCCTGGATTGGGATGACGAAGATTGGGGCCATATCCCCACCGATAGCGATGACCATGACGAGGATGACTGGGAGGAGTACGATGACGAGTATGGCGACCTAGAGATTGATTGGGATGAGGATCCCCACGAGGATTAGACACCCTATATGATAGCCAAATGAACGAGGGGGCAGAGTGTGTCACACACTCTGCCCCCTCATTCATTGTGTTTATGTCGCCTAGATCCTATGGCTCTAGAACGTGTACGATAGGCCGAGACCGAAGACTTGACGCAGCTGTACCTTAGGGCCACCTACCACGCCATTGGCATCGACAGACTTGATGTCGTCGTCATAGATCAGGTTGGTAGAGAAGTTGGCCGAGATGTACTTGTTGAGCTTGAAGGCAAGCATCAGATCCCAATTGACGTCGATATTGCCAAAGTTGTTGTTGTAGGCAGAGAAGAGCGTCAGCTTGGTGATGAGGTTGATGTTGCTCGAGATATTGGTCGTGTAGTTGGCCACAAGCGAGGCACCGATCTCTGCTAGGAGGTGCTTGCCAGGCGTTACGCCATAGGCCCCAGCGTTGGATAGAGCTTCGTCGAGGACGAATGTCATCTTGCCCGTAGCCGGGGAGATGAGGAGCGAGAAGTTGTCTGTGGGTTTGTAGTCGGCACCAAGTGATAGCGTTAGGTAGCCAGGAGCCATAAACTTGGAGATCGGAGCATCTCCATTCTTCTTGGCTGTCGCCGAGGAGTATCCAGGAGCAAACTGAGTGAGGAAATCGGCCAAGAAAGATGCGTACCAGTGCTTGGAGAGGGCATAGCCCACCTTGCTATTGAGGTTGATCTTATCGAGGCTCTTTTGCCAGTTGTTGCTGGAGGTGTAGGTCTGACCAAAGTCAGTTACAAGACCATTATCCCAGATCCACTTGTCTTTCTTGTAGTTGGCACTACCATTGAAGTAGATATGCCATGCTACGGAGTTTTCACCACCGGCGGCCCAGTTGGTGAGAGAGGTCTGCGAGAGGTTGATACCCCCTACGTTTTTGAGTGTCCAGTTGGACGTCTTCTCCTCTTCTTGCGCAGAGGCTGAGAGGATAGTTGCACCTACGAGTGCAAGGCTGTAGAAAAACTTCTTCATTACTTACTTGATTGATCTAACTAACATAGTTGATAATGCAAAAATAGTAAAAATATCAATTGCAATACAAATATTCTAGCTGGCATCACTACATCATGGCCCAGCACCTCCTTAGCATATAGTTAGCTATGAATTCTATATCCGAGAGATGCTAGCCATGCCTGAGGCGTGTCTCTATCTGCTGTAGCTCGTTGCGTAGGCGTGCTGCCTCGATGAAGTCGAGCTCGGCTGCCGCCTCGAGCATCTGCTTGCGTAGAGCCTCGGCGAGGCTTTGGAGCTTGCTCGGATCTATCTGCTCGAGGATAGGGTCAGGGGCTGTAGTTTCCCTTTCTAGGGGCTCGAGGTAGGCATCGTCCTTGTTCCATACCGAGGGGCTATTCTTCACGATCTGCTGAGGTACGATGCCGTGCTGAGTGTTGTATGCCATTTGTTTCTCACGTCTGCGTGCTGTTTCTTCCATTGTCAGGCGCATGCTCTCGGTGATCTTGTCGGCATAGAATATAACACGTCCATCGACGTTGCGTGCAGCGCGCCCTGCTGTCTGTGTCAGAGACCTATGAGAGCGCAGGAAGCCTTCCTTGTCGGCATCGAGTACAGCCACGAGAGCCACCTCGGGGAGGTCTAGCCCTTCGCGTAGTAGATTGACTCCGATGAGGACGTCGTACACCCCTTTGCGCAGATCTTCCATGATGCGAATGCGGTCGAGGGTATCGACGTCGCTGTGGATGTAGCTACAGCTTATCTTGTGTCTCAGTAGGTATTCCGATAGCTCCTCGGCCATACGCTTGGTGAGTGTCGTCACCAGCACACGCTGACCCTTGGCGATACACTGGGCTATCTCCTCCTCGAGGTCGTCAACTTGATGAGCAGTGGGGCGGACCTCGATAGTCGGGTCGAGTAGACCAGTGGGGCGGATGAGCTGCTCTACGATGATGCCTTCACTCTGCTCGAGCTCGTACTCGGCTGGTGTAGCACTGATGTAGAGGGTGCGAGGGGTGAGCGAAGCATACTCCTCGAAAGTCAAGGGTCTATTATCAAGGGCTGCAGGGAGGCGAAAACCATACTCGACGAGGTTGGTCTTGCGCGACTTGTCGCCACCATACATCGCCCTGATCTGAGGTATCGTAACGTGGCTCTCATCGATGATCATCAGGAAGTCGTCGGGGAAATAGTCGAGTAGACAATAGGGACGATCGCCAGCATCGCGACCATCGAAGTAGCGTGAATAGTTCTCTATACCAGAGCAGTAGCCAAGCTCACGTATCATCTCTACATCGTAGGTAACGCGCTCGTACAGACGCTTGGCCTCGTAGACCTTGCCGAGATCCTCTAGCTCCTGCACACGCACACCGAGGTCTAGCTCTATGAGATGGATAGCTCTATCCACCTGCTCCTGGGTCGTAACGAAGAGGTTGGCAGGATGAATAGCGAGGGTACTCATGGGCCCATACTCGCGCCCAGTTGTGGGATCGAACGAGGCGATACGCTCCACCTCATCATCCCAAAACGATATGCGGTAGGCCACACCATTGTAGCCCTCTATAGCAGGGAAGACGTCTACGGTATCGCCCTTGACGCGAAAGTAGCCACTCTCGAACGTTACCTTGTCATTTACATAATAGTTGCCCACGAGGTGGCGAGTGAATAGCTCCTGGGGATAACGCTCACCCACGCGCAGGTTAATGATTTTCTCTGCAAAGGCTGAAGGATCGGCCATACCATAGAGGCATGATACGCTCGATACGATGATCACATCGCTACGCCCAGAGAGTAGCGATGCCGTAGCTCGTAGGCGCATCTTCTCGATCTCGGCATTGATGGCCATATCTTTCTCGATATACGTGTCGCTGGCAGCGATGTAGGCCTCGGGCTGATAGTAGTCGTAGTACGAGACGAAGTACTCTACAGCATTGTCGGGGAAGAAAGCCCGAAACTCGGCATAGAGCTGAGCCGCGAGTGTTTTGTTGTGGCTCAGCACTAGTGTGGGCTTGCCAAGCTGGGCGATGACGTTGGCGGCTGTAAACGTTTTGCCCGAGCCTGTTACACCGAGCAGGGTTTGATAGTTTTGTCCAGCTCCAAAGCCCTCTACAATCTGCCTAATAGCCTCGGGTTGATCACCCGTGGGCCGAAAGCGTGATGTTAGTTGATACTCCATAAATTCGATACACGTCTTGTTTGATCTCCGCAGAGGTCGATATTCAATATCCTCGTTGGTCGATATTGAATGATCGCCTTGGCCGATATTGAATGATCGCCTTGGCCGATATTGTATGACGATCTTCTAGCCCTCGCTAGGGCGACTCTTGAGGGATGAGGCTCGCTAGTCGCGCTTACTGATCGTGAGCTGAGGGAAGGGGAAGCTGATGTGATGCTGGCGAAACTCTCGTAATACCTGTTCATTAACCTCCCAGAACACCGTCCAATAGTTGTCGCTCTCTACCCAGGCTCGTACGATGATGTCCAGTGAGCTCTGTCCTAGGGCATGTAGGGCGATGATAGGCTCGGGTGATGCTTGTATCCGCTCGTCTCGTATGATGATCTCACGGAGCAAGTCGTGGGCCGCTTGATAATCGCTATCGTAGTCTATGCTAATGATCCACTCCACTCGGCGTACATTGGCCTCGGAGATGTTGGTGATGACACCACTACTCAGGATGCCATTGGGGATATAGATCGCCTGGTTGTCAAAAGTCCTCAGATGTGTATGGAATAGGCTCACAGCCCTAACGATACCCGATTCGCCTTGTGCCACGATAGCATCTCCTATCTTGAAGGGCTTGGTAACCATGATGATTACCCCACCAGCAAGGTTCTGTAGCTGACCACTCAATGCCATACCTATAGCCAGCCCCATAGAGGCGAGTACAGCAGCGAAAGATACGCTCTTGACGCCAAGCATGGCAGCAATACAAATCCCGAGTATGATGTAGAGTAGGGCGATGAAGAGCGAGTTGAAGAGCGTGATAGCTACACCCTCTACCTGTCGGCGCTCTAGGATACGCCTCAGGAAGCTCGTCAGTAGACGTATGAGATAACGCCCTAGGAAAAAGAGCACGATAGCCAGCACGACGCGGATACCGAAGTTGGTAGCCCCCGTAAGCCAGTCGTGAGCGATCTGCTCCCAGTCGAACGTGCGCGTGGTGATAGGGGCTGTGAGCCCATCGACAAAAGAAGAAGCTCGCTCGGAGGCTGTCGAGTCTACGGGCAATACCTGGGCGACAAAGAATGGCTTCATAATTATTGAGTACCTTTGTAGTTGTTACTATATACAGACAATATTTCACCTGCATTATGACTGCGAAGATAGCCAAAAAGGTGCTAAGTAGCGTGGCTACTCTAGCCCTCGCGATACTGACCTCTCTCCCCTTAAGGGCACAGACTACCGACTCCATATCACCTAGCGATCAGCGCTATCTAGCCTTGATAGACTCGAGCTTCTTGCGAGGTGGTCAAGGCGACTGGGCGGTGGCCGAGACCTATCTACGCAGAGCTATGCAAGAGAAGCCTGACCATCCCCTCAACATCTATCTGCTCAATAACCTCGGGGGCCTACAGCAGCTGCAAGGCAAGACTGAGGAGGCTATCCTCTCGTACTCTGCTGCCCTAGAGCGTGTGCCCGACGAACAGACGATACGCTTCAACAGGGCTAGGCTCTTCTTCCTCGTAGGCCAACACCAAGCCGCTATCACCGACTTCTCTCTGTTGGTCGCCAAGTCTCCTGACAACGAGCTATATCGTTATCAGCGTGCCATGGCCTACCTCATGACTGCTCAGTACGATCTCGCCGACCTTGATCTCTCGGCCATTATCCAGCGCAATGGCGAGAGCCTCAAAGCTCGTATAGGCTATGCCCTGCTAGAGACCATGCGTGGGCGATACAACGAGGCCGAGCGTCTCTATGACTACCTTGTCAGCAAACTAGCCAAGTCGCCCGAGGTCTATGAGGGGCGTGCTCGTCTGTACCTTGCACGAGGGATGAAAGGCTATGCTATCAGAGATGTGCAGCGCGCTTTCGAGCTAGCAGGTGCCTCTGCTTCCGCTACACTCTATCGCCTAAGGGCAGAGATAGCGCGTAGCTCTGGCGATGAAGCCTCTGCCAAGCGCGATGAAGATATTGCTACCAAACTAGAGAGACAGATAGACCCATTCAAACCGCTAGACAAAGCTCAGTAAATGCCTACTATAGAGCCCTTCCTAAGGCGCGTAGCTCGCCACTACCTCGACCTCTATGGTAGCGATATCAGTCGCCTCACCTTCGTGGTCCCCTCGAGGCGTGCTCAGCTCTTCTTCACACGCTACCTCTCGGAGGTGGCTCTACGTCCTATATTTGCTCCTAGTAGCCAGACGATCAACGACTTCATCCTCTCGTTGGCCCCCGATATACAGATCCTCGACCGCACAGCTCTACTCTTCGAGCTCTGGGAGGCGTATCGCTCTGTGCGAGGAGGGATGGCAGAGAGCTTCGATGAGTTTCTCTTTTGGGGTAGTATCATACTGCGCGATTTTGACCTCATCGATCGCCACCTAGTAGAGGCTCGCCATCTCTATCGCAATGTAGAGAGCTACAAGGAGATGAAGGATGACTATGCCTATCTCTCGGACGACACGCTAGAGATGATCGAGACCTTCTGGCAGGGCTTCCGCAACCCTCGTCGCATGTCGGCAGGTGAGCAGGCCGACTATAGGCAGAGCTTCATGGACTTTTGGCTGAGCCTATTCCCTCTGTATGAGACATTCAGAGAGCACTTGAAGGGTCTAGGGCAGGCCTACGAAGGGCAGATCTACCGCTATGTAGGTGAGCAGGCTACAGACCTCGTAGCTACATTGGCCGAGCGACTAGGGCACACCGAGGCGAGCGATAGGGAGGTGCGCTATGTCTTCGTTGGGTTGTTTGAGATTACACCTAGCGAGATGCGTCTGTTTAGGGCGATGCGCCGACGAGGGCTGGCAGAGTTCTACTGGGATGATCACATCCGCATTGTACACGACGACAGACATCCAGCATATAGGATGCTACGAGCCAATATCGATAGCCTAGGTGCTGCCAATCAGCGGCTGGATCTACCCGAGGGAGAGCTAACGAAGCTGCTACCCGAGCAGATACGTGTCGTCAATAGTGCTAGTACAGTAACGCAGGTCAAGGCTTTGCCCACCCTGCTTCAGGATCTAGGGATAGATCTACAGACCGACGAACGCGAGATCAACACTGCTATTGTCTTGCCCAGTGAGCAGCTCCTACTACCTGTGGCTAGCTCCATACCGCCAGAGTGCGAGCACCTCAACATCACCCTTGGCTATCCACTTAGCCGTACCCCCATATCCATCTTGCTCAATCGCTGGATACAGCTCATCATCACCGCACAGCGTGGAGCCTATCCTGTAGAGCGTATCCTGAGTGTCCTAACCCTACAGCTCATCACCGAGCACCTCCCAGGGCTACTATATATCGCAGAGCGCATACGCCGACAGAAACGCTTTATGCTCTCGGGCGAATGGATCGTATCGACCTATATCCCTAGCCTTAGGAGGCAGATACTAGACAGTAGCGACCAGCCTAGCGCACGTGCCGAGACTCTAGTACGCCAGCTCGACGAAGCTCTACCTATGGTACGCCTATTGCTCGTACCTCCAAGCGATGCCGAGGGGCTACTCAATTCATTGGGGCGGCTACTCGATCGCCTTGGCGAGCTAATGATAGACAAGACCCTCAGGGACGCTAACTTATCCTGCAAGGACGAGCTAGACCTAGCACGTGTACCGATGAGCTTCGACCTAGAGTTCCTCTTCCACTACAAGGCCCTTACCTCTAGGCTGAGTGACCTGATACACCAGCATAGCACTGATATGAGTGTAGAGTCCGTTGCTCACCTGCTTGAGGGATTGGCACAGAGTATCACCATTCCCTTCGAGGGCAATCCTCTGCGAGGTCTACAGATTATGGGGCTACTAGAGAGCCGTCTCTTGAGCTTCGACACCACGATCTACCTATCGGCTCAAGAGGGGAGCCTACCTCGCAAACAGCAAGGCAATACACTCATTCCCTACACGCTACGCCGTGGCTTTGGCTTGCCTATGCCAGAATGGTACGATGCGGCCGAGGCGTATCGTTTCTACCAGTCCATCGCAGGCTGTCGTCGCTTGGTGCTGGTCTATGGCGTTGATGATCCCCTCGGAGGTAAGGGTGAGGAGAGCCGCTATGTTGGGCAGATGGAGATGCTCTACGGAGCGGAGATAGTGCGCTCGAGTGTAGCTATTTCGCCTCGCCCTGCCGATAGTGTAGTAGAGCCTATCGACAAGTCGAGGCCCGAGGTAGCGGAAGCCCTAGCACGCTACTATAGTGATAGCGAGGATGCTCGAGCCCTATCGGCCTCGAGCATCAATACCTACCTAATGTGTCCCCTACGTTTCTACTACGAGGAGCTACTACAGGTGCGTGAGGAACAGACGCCAGAGGTGCTACTAGCGGCTAATGACTTCGGGACCATACTGCATGCCTCCATCGAGCGCCTCTATAGCCCCTATGTGGGAGGAGGTCGTGTGGAGGCTTCGTACTTGGATGCACTACTGGCCGAGGGTAGTACCGAGATAGAGCGTATCGTTACCGAGCTCTATGTGCAGACGCTGGAGCTGGGCACTACGGGCAGTAGCCTGAGGGAGGAGATGACTACCCTAGCCAAGTACTATATCGACCTAATATGTATCTATATCCGTGGCGTACTACGCTACGACCGCCTGTGCACGCCCTTCACCTACCTAGCTACCGAGGCCAATATGCGCCTCAAGGTGGCCATCAGTGGAGGGCGAGAGATACAGGTCAAGGGCTTCATAGACCGCATAGACCTCTGCAATGTCGATGGTCGGGAGACGCTGCGTGTGCTAGACTACAAGACCGGAAGCGATACACCAGAGGCCGTGCAGATCGAGACCCTCTTTCACAAGCCTCACAAAGCTACGATGCAGACTTTGCTCTACTGCGAGATGCTCCTCTCGGGGCACCAGCATTTGACCGATGAGAGAGGAGGAGTACAAGACCTAGCCCAGCACTATCCTATAGCCCCAGGGATCTTCGCTACGCGTGCGATGAGTCGGAGTACCGATACCTATAGCCCATATATCGTGGCTGATGGAGAGCAAGTACTCGACTACCGCGCCATACGCGATAAGTATCTCTCGGGGCTCACAGAGCTACTCGAGGAGCTGTTCGATCCTGATATTCCCTTTAAGCAGACACCGAACCTGCTTCATTGCCGCTATTGTTCCTTTGTCTCCATATGCGGCCGCTAGTGCCTCAGTTATCCAGCCCCCAAGTCGCCCTACGGAGCCTTGGGGGCTGTGGCATTTGTTGGGCATGGTGCTCTGCACTATCCCTCCAGCTCGCTCTATGGAGCGGTGAATATGCTTTGGTAATGCACATATAGCTGGAATATGCGAGAGCGAATTGGGGTAATTTTATATAGGTGGATTGAAATGTAATTAGTATCTTTGCCTTGGTGTTGCGACACCACTTAATGTTTGATGTAATAGTATCATTCTATAAATATAACAGTAACTACAATGAACGATCCTGTGATCTTTAACCTCATTGAGGAGGAGCACCAGAGACAGCTCAAAGGTGTCGAGCTGATTGCCTCTGAAAACTTCGTTAGCGAAGACGTTATGAAAGCCATGGGTAGCTGCATGACCAATAAGTATGCCGAGGGCTACCCAGGTCGTCGTTACTATGGTGGCTGTGAGGTGGTAGACAAGAGCGAGCAGATCGCTATCGACCGCCTCTGTGAGCTCTTCGGGGCAGAGTGGGCCAATGTACAGCCTCACTCGGGAGCACAGGCCAATATGGCTGTGCTACTCGCCTGCCTAGAGCCTGGCGATACCTTTATGGGGCTCAACCTCGCACACGGTGGACACCTCTCGCACGGCTCTCTCGTTAATAGCTCTGGCTTGCTATACAAGCCCGTGGAGTACAATGTAAAGGAAGAAGACGGTCGCGTAGATTACGATCAGATGGAGGCACGTGCCCTGGAGCATCGCCCCAAGCTCATCATCGGTGGAGGGTCGGCCTATACCCGTGAGTGGGACTACAAGCGTATGCGTGAGATCGCAGACAAGGTAGGAGCCATCTTCATGGTAGATATGGCACACCCTGCTGGTCTGATCGCTGCTGGTCTACTCGACAACCCTGTGAAGTATGCTCACATCGTGACGAGTACGACGCACAAGACGCTCCGTGGTCCTCGCGGAGGGATTATCCTAATGGGTAAGGACTTCCCCAATCCATGGGGCAAGACGACGCCCAAGGGCGAGGTCAAGATGATGTCTGCCCTCCTCGACTCGGCCGTCTTCCCTGGTGTGCAGGGTGGTCCTCTGGAGCACGTGATCGCAGCCAAGGCTGTAGCCTTTGGCGAGGCTCTCAAGCCCGAGTTCCGCGACTATCAGCGCCTCGTACAGCTCAATGCTCAGGCTATGGCAGAGGCCTTCGTGAAGCGAGGTTACAAGCTCATATCGGGCGGTACTGACAACCACTGCATGCTCATCGACCTAAGGGCCAAGTTCCCCGATCTCACAGGCAAGGTGGCCGAGAAGGCTCTTGTGGAGGCTGACATCACGGTGAACAAAAACATGGTGCCCTTTGATAGTCGCTCTGCTTTCCAGACCTCTGGTATCCGTATCGGTACATCGGCTATCACGACACGAGGCCTCAAGCCCGAGCAAATGGAGGCTATCGTAGACAAGATAGACCGCGTGCTCTCTGCCCCCGACGACCATGCCGTACTCTCGGCTGTGCGTAGTGAGGTGAATGCACTCATGAGCCAGTACCCTATCTTTGCGTGGTAAGGACGGCACCTATTCATCACTAACACTACAGCTCTAGGGTAGGCACAGTGGCCAGTGGCCAAGGTGCCTACCCGATTGAGTGTATAAACAGAGACAAATATGAATATTGCGAAACTCAAGACACCAGCAGTGGCCTTCATCGCCACTTGCTCGATGCTCTTCGCCTCGTGTAGCTCTCAGCCTACCGAGCGCATTGCCGATAGAGCATACAACCAAGGGATCAACATTATCCCTATGCCCAAGGAGCTCAAGCCTACCGAGGGAGTGGAGTTTGTGCTTACGAGCCAGACGCCTATAGTAGCCGAGGGAGAGGAGGCGACCAAGATTGCCAACTTCCTCGTAGCTAAGCTCAATCGAGCCACAGGCTACGATCTTAAGGTAGGCACCGAAGCTAGTGGCCGAGCCATCAGCCTCAAGGTAGCCGAGGGGCACGAAGGGCTAGGCTCCGAGGGCTATACTTTGCGTAGCTCTGCCGAGGGAGTAGAGATAGTCGGTGCTAGTGCCCAGGGGCTATTCTGGGGTGTACAGTCGCTCCTGCAGCTTCTCCCTGCCGAGATAGAGAGCTCTAGTGCCGTGGCTGATGCTCTGTGGACGCTACCAGGGGTCAGCATCAAGGATGAACCCGCCTTTGGCTACCGCGGTATGCTTGTGGATGTGTGTCGCCACTTCGCTACGGTAGAGGAAATGAAGACGCATATCGATGTCCTCTCAATGTTCAAGATCAACCGCCTACACTGGCACCTCACCGAGGACCAAGGCTGGCGTATCGAGATCAAGAAATACCCTCGCCTGACCTCTGTCGGTAGCAAGCGTATCGAGGGCGATGGCACCGAGTATGGCCCTTACTTCTACACTCAGGAGGAGGTCAAGGAGATCGTTGCCTATGCTAGCGAACGCTTCGTAACCATTATCCCCGAGATAGAGCTTCCAGGGCATGCTATGGGAGCTATCTCTGCCTACCCCGAGCTGTCTTGCTTTCCCAAGACACAGAAGGGGAGCGACTATGCTGTGCGCAACATCTGGGGTGTCGAGGTCGATGTCTACTGCCCAGGCAAGGAGAAGACCTTCGAGTTCCTAAGTGATGTGATCGACGAGGTCGCTCCCCTCTTCCCTAGCGAGTACTTCCATATCGGAGGCGATGAGTGCCCCAAGGATCGCTGGAAGGTGTGCCCCGAGTGTCAGAAGCGCATCAAGAGCGAGGGTCTCAAGGATGAACATGAGCTACAGAGCTACACCATACGTCGTGCTCAGGAGATGCTCGCCAAGCATGGCAAGAAGCTCATCGGCTGGGATGAGATCCTCGAGGGCGGTTTAGCTTCATCAGCTACCGTGATGAGCTGGCGTGGCGAGAGTGGTGGCATACAGAGTGCCAACATGGGGCACGACGTGATCATGACGCCAGGTAGCGGTGGTCTCTATATCGACCATTATCAGGGTGATCCCAAGATAGAGCCTGTGGCTATCTGCTGCTATAGCCCCCTAAGCAAGGTGTACGACTACTACCCCGTACCCGAGGCTATAGCTGCCGACAAGCGCAAGCATATCCTAGGGGCTCAGGTAAACGTATGGGCCGAGTACCTCTACACCGATGCACAGCGCCAGTATATGTCGTATCCACGTGCTTTGGCTCTAGCTGAGGCTGTATGGACGCCTCGTGAGCAGAAGAACTTCGATGACTTCGCTCGTCGCATCAACAACGCCTATGTGCGCCTTGACCAGTATAAGGTCAACTACCACATCCCCCTACCAGAGCAGCCCAATGGCTCGTGCGACTTCATCGCCTTCACCGACTCTACCAAGCTCGAGCTCAAGACGACACGCCCTCTCCCGATCGTCTACACCCTCGATGGTAGCGAGCCTACAGCGCAGAGCCCCGAATACACGGCTCCTATCGCCATCACAGCGAGTGGAGTAGTCAAGACGGCCAGCCGACTCCCCTCGGGCAAGCTAAGCCCTGTGCGTACGATTACCTTCGAGAAGCAGGCCCTGTCGCCTGCCGTAGAGCTAACCGATGTACGCCCAGGGATGATGACGCGGACCTCTATTGGTCGCTATAGGCAGGCATCGGATCTCTCTAGCGTGACCAACTGGACGGCTGGTCGCATTGACAAGCTCGAGCAGGTGCGCCCCAATGGCCTTATCAACAACTTTGACGAGTTTGATCCCAAGGCCGTAGTAGCCGGGGGCTACATCAATATCCCTGCCGATGGCGTCTACTACTTCTCGACCAACAATGACGAGCTATGGATCGATGGCGAGAAGCTCATCGACAACGCTGGCGAGGTAAAGAAGTTTAGCCGTAAGGACAAGAGTCGAGCACTGAAGGCAGGCTATCACCCCATCAAGGTAGTCTTCATCGGTGCTATCCATGGTGGATTCCCCAGCTATTGGGACGATGCTAAGGCATGGATACGTGCCGAGGGTACCCCAGCCTTCGCCGAGATCGAAGCCTTCACTGGCACCCCCACCACCAAGTAGGGATTGTTCCCCCTCCCATAGTAGCCTAGGGGCTGTAGCACAGAGTATCGTGCTACAGCCCCTAGGCCGTTCAGAGAGGAGAAAGCTACTCGGGGACGTAGATGATCTCGCCGTTCTCGAGCTCGTAGGCGACACCGACCTTGCGCCCCTTGTTGCCAGAGGTGCGCTGGTCTTGGCTTGGGGTGTAGCGGTTGATCTTCTTGCCCTCCTTGGTGATGATCTCCATGCGCTCGGTACCGGGGTTCTTGACTATGGAGAAGTCTTCCTTGCCGAAGATCTCGGTCATATTCATGTGCATCACCATGGCTACCATCAAGGAGACGGCGAAGACCATAGCTACATCGAATAGATTGACTACGACGCTTAGCGGATCGCTATCTTCACTCGTACGCAGAGGCGAGCTACGTCGGGGCTTGAGCTTCATAGCTGAGCCCTCCTACGCTCTAGTATCTGGGCAGAGACGTACTCGAGGCAAGCCAAGTCGCTCGTGAGCCAGCGTTGTTTGTACTGCTGAGTGATGAGCCCTACGAGACTGATGACGAGCCCTACGACGGTAGTAGCGAAGACGATCTGCATGTTGTAGGCCATGCCCTCTATATCGCCCTCGGATAGGCCTACGAGGGCGGGCGACATAGAGATTAGCGTCCCGATAAGTCCTAGTACGGGACCTACCTTGGCGAGCATCTTGGCAACGGTTAGCTCGCGCTCGGCCTCGCTCTCAAACTGGCTGAGCTGATACTGGACATACTCCTCGCTCGGGGCCTCGCTATCGAGTAGGCGCACGAGGTAGCGCTGTAGCATCGAGGAGCTATCGGGGTGCATTTGTGGGCGTTTGTCGAGAAGGTCATCGAGCCTAAGGTCTGTGCCTCGGTCGAGGAGCCTATCCACACGTCGCTTGGTCATGTAGCTATTGTAGAAGCTCCCGATGAGTAGTAGCGAACGGATGAAGAGGAGGATGAGAATGAGGATGTTGGGGATGAGGAGGCTGTTGGAGATCCAAAACAGCACTTGGGTAATCGTATTCATTGCTGATAGATAGTATGGTAGATAGTAAGATAGGTCGAGCCGTTATGCCGATCTATGAGAGATGAGCCGACGTAGTAGCCGACGTAGGCGATAGCTACTGTGGCCTAGGATGAAGCACACCCCAAATAGGGCAAGTGCGATAGCTCCACCTCGCCAGTCGAGGTCGACCTCGGGAGCAGAGCGTATATGCTCATCGACCGTAGTGATGATGCCTAGGACGAAGACGACTAGCGACACGAGGAAGAAGGTCTCTAGCCTTAGCTCTCGCTCGGGGAGTAGTAGCCGTAGTAGATAGCGAGCTGTGGGGATCAGTACCAGCACGGCGAGAGCTAGGGCGTACGAGATCCAGGCGAAGTCGACCCCTGGCAGGGCGAAGATAAGGGTCGTCTGGATGTAGAACAGAACCAAGAGTATCAGTACTCCTGGATAGCTGTCGAGCAATAAGTCTCCCACATACCCTGCGATGGCTCTGAGGCGCGTGCGTGGGCGACGCACACTAGGCGCACCACCACCACCACCCTCGAGCCGTGCGAAGGCGTAGGCAATGAAGATAAGTGCCTCGAGCGTGATGAGGATAGCGGTATTCTCCCGCAGACCCCTGTTGAGGATGTACTCAGCGATACCATGGCGCGTCTGCTCGATGCTGTAGGGGTAGGTGAGCACCACAAACGCGCTACACGCTAGGGCAACCCCCAGCGTGTAGCTTAGCTTGGAGAAGCTCAGCTTGAGTACCGATGCTATCACGACGAATAGCATGAGTATCTGTACTACGATCTCCATAATAGTGTGGTCTGTGTATCGAGGCTAGGCGTGTCTGCGTCTGCGGCGTAGCACGGTGAGCAGGAGGACGAAGAGAGCAAGCACGCCACCGGCCACGAGTAGGCCATTGAGCCCTGTCGTCTCGTCGTCGGTAGGAGTGGTCGTTTGCTTTTGCATCACGACACCATCCTTGGTGGCAGAGGCCTCGCCACTGGCCTGCTGCATCGTACGCAGATGGCTACGATAGGTCTGTGCCTGCTCAGGGGCTTGGTTCGCGATGAAATCCTGTAGCTTGGTATTGCTACCGCCCATACCGCTATCGTATGCTCCATACTTGTTGGTCAGGTCTACGTGTATCTTGGCCAGTGTCGCTGTCTGCTCTGCCGAGGCTCGCCACATCCCCTTGCGAATAGTCTCTAGCATTACGGCAGTTACCTCCTGCATTGCCACGGGGTCGAGAGCCTCAAAGCGTGCCTGGACACCCAGCTGATGCTTGTCGGCTATATACATATCGTAGAGGTCGTTCCACAGCTCATCATCTATGAGCTCGGGCTTGGAGACCTCCCAGCCATAGGTGTTGGTTACGATCTCGGTAATGCGCCCGATGCTACTCGCGCCACCCTCGAGGGCCTCCTTGACGAAGATGGGGTTGAGCACCGTAGCACGGCTCTCGACACCGACAGCCTCCTTGAGCCCTTGGATGCGGGCATTGTTGCGGTTGCGGTAGTCGGCTAGGTAGGCCTCGGGGTCCTTGCCCGTAACGACACGTACGGTCAGGTTCATACCGCCCATAAACTCATACACGTGGTCTAGGCTAAGCGCTCCCCAGGTGTTGCTCTGGCGAGGCTGTATGACGACATCGGTATTGGCGAGGGCAGCACGGAAGAGAGGCTTGGCGAAGTGCCCCCAGCTCTTGGTCGATGAGTATGAGGCGCCCATGTTGTTGAGATAGACGTTGGCTATCTCCTCCTCTGTCTCCCACCTGTCTCCAGCCGTGATCATCTCTTGGATGCCTGTGCCGTACATGCCATTGATACCGCCGAATATACGGCTCGTAGATAGCTCGCGCGCCTCGCGTGGTGTCATGCCTGCCTCTACGAGGGCTTGCTCGGTGTTGGTAGTCCCCTGCGCCACATAGTTGTCGTACTCGCCTCGCTCGGCCTGCGATGCCATCGCCACGGCTCTGCTGATGAGGTCGAGGCGAGAGGCCGCGAGGTCTCGAAACTGCCCTGAGGTCTGTACGACGACGTCGATACGTGGGCGCCCAAGCTCTGCACTAGGGATGAGACGCAGATCAGACACACGTCCGAAACCATCGCGTATGGGTTCTACGCCTAGCATATACAGCACCTGCGCTATAGTGGTACCTTCGCTCTCGATGAACTCGCTCGACCAGAAGGTATAGCTCACCTTGGTGGGGTAGCGCCCGTGGCGCTCGCGGTAGTCTCGTAGAGTACTCTCTACGAGCTGAACGCCTCGGCTCCATGCACGCTGAGAGGGTGTGGCCTCGGCATTGACCGAGTAGAGGTTGCGCCCCGTAGGTACTGCTCGAGGGTTGGCAACGGCATCACCGCCCGATGAGGGTGCTGTGTAGCCTCCGCCAAGGGCATTGACTAGGGCATCGAGCTCTGCTATAGGGCTCGTCTGTAGGCTGTGTGCGTAGTGGGTGACGTTCTTGATTGCCTCCTCTACCTCCAGTACTGCTACAGCCCATTCTCGCTCTTGGGGCGATACCTCTCGAGGCTTGGCTCCGCCCATCACCCTGCTGGGGGATGATGCCTTCATGCTGCTATTGCGCTCGTGGAGCACTGCACCTGGCTTGCTAGCTCCCTCCTTGGGGATTCCAGCGGGATGCCCTCCCATGCCCGTAGGCTTAGCTCCCTCCTTGGGAATGCCGGCAGGGTGTCCTCCCATGCCAGCAGGCTTAGCCCCCTCCTTGGGGATACCAGCGGGATGCCCTCCCATGCCCGTAGGCTTAGCTCCCTCCTTGGGAATGCCAGCGGGGTGTCCCCCCATGCCAGCAGGCTTAGCTCCCTCCTTGGGGATACCAGCGGGGTGTCCTCCCATGCCAGCAGGCTTAGCCTCCTCCTTGGGGATGCCGGTAGGATGTCCTCCCATGCCCATAGGCTTGCCCTGCTGGGCTCCCTTGGTCGTATCGGCAGGGGCCGTAGCTGGTGGCATCCGCCTGCGAGGGGGTGCCACTATGGTACGCGCACGCTCTATTTCTGTATCAGTGAGCTTAGCATAGCTGCGGAGGGCCTCCTCGGGTGTCTGACTTCCTCCAAGAATGCGCCCCACGAGAGCTTGGGCAGGGTGTAAGTATCGTTGGTTAAAGGCGCGCCTATTCTTGGTCGGGTCTTCTCGCTGTCCAGTACGTATCTGATCGAGCTTCGCTAACCCAAAGGCTATCGGGTCGGCTGCCATCGCTACCACTGTGGACTTGATGCGCTCGGCTTCGTAGGCTTCGCCTGTGGTATAGAGGCGTCCGGTGATCTTCTCGCTGGCTACCTCCTCAGCGAAGTTGTCGATCTGCTCTACCTCCTTGTCGGTATAGGGCTTGGTGAGCACACTATCGAGGCGTAGCTCGCGGTGTACCCCCATGGCTACGGCTAGACGCTTCACCTCTAGGCTCTGCTTATCCTTGGCTTCGGAGGCATTGGTTTCGTAGTACTTGGTGATGGCCGTCTGTAGCTGGGCAAAGGTAGAGCGTGTCTTGCTCTCGGTGAAGGGAGGGGTGAGGTACGATACTAGCATGGCGTACGACCTGCGCTTGGCCATCATACTCTCGCCGACGTTGCCGATCGTGTAGTAATAATAGTGTGGCATAGCTCCCACTAGCTGGTCAGCCCAATCGAGTCGGCTAAGTGCTACCTGCTTCTGTGGGGTGAACTCTAGGCTACCATGTGTCCCAAAGTGTAGCATAGCATCTGCTCTATGCTCGTGATGCGCCCACAGATAGGCACCGATGTAGGGGTAGGGTGGGGCGGTGTTGGCTCCATGTGCTATGGCGAAGGTGTCGTCGCCAATGCCTGCTATTGGCTGGGGGAGAATGGCCACCTTGCCGTACACGAGGCGCGATATAGCTAGATAGCTGTCTCCGTCGCGCAGTAGGCTCATGTAGTCGCCTGGTGCAGGGCCATATTTGTCCACTAGCTGTGTACGTAGCTCGGGCGATAGACTGGTCTCGATCCACGTATTCAGCGTAGAGGCTGATACCAGGGCTGGCGCACCGCTCTTGATGAAAGCCTCATGACGTCCCTTGGCATAGGGCTCGAGGATCTGCCCATGGCTGACGATCTGCTGACGGAATGCCTCGAGTGTCTCGGGTAGACCAGTGAGGTCGTATCCCTCGGCACGTAGTCGCTTGAGTAGATTGTAGAGCGAGGGGACGGTCTCTAGCCCCTGTGCTGCCATAGCCTCCTGGCCAGGGGCTTTGAAGAAGTAGATCGCTAGCCTCTTATCCTCATTGGGCTTGTCTTTGAGGGCAAGGAATGAGTTGATGAGCTTGGTCAATCCCTTGAGTCGCTCAGGGACGGCACGTATCACCTGATGTCCATCGTCGTTGGTCTCTTGAGTATTGAGCACATAGGGATATATCGCCCCATCTAGCTCGGGCATGCCTATAGTCTGCGACATGAAGCCCCCCATCATACCCATCGGATCGGCCTCCCATTGCTCTCGCGACTGCATCAGTGTCAGAGGAGCGATCATCGGTATATTGCGCCTCTTGAGGTACTCGACAGTCGCCTCGGGCTGGGCCATCATGAGACGTCCGTGGGGGAAGTAGAGGAGTAGGTCAGGATTGATCTCAGCGAGGAAGTCTACACGCTTCATAAATGAGGCCACGGGATAGACGTTGTGCCCTGCCCGATGTAGGCTCATGATGATGCTATCGAGGTTCTCTTTGTTGCCACTGAAGGGATCGTTGAGCCCTCCGATCATCATGATCTTCTTACCCCCCTCATGCCAGTAGCCCGCTTTCTTGAGGTAGGCCTCAAAGTCGGTGATATTGTCGATGGCTATCTCCTCATCGATGTGGTAGTAGACGTCCGATGCACTCTCGGCGACAGAGTCGGGCTCGGTGGCGAACCATCGCTTGCCATCGATATACCTGCGGATATAGCGTGCTAGGCTCTGATAGTTCTTTTTGTTGCCACTATCGTAGTACTCTAGGATGCGCTTGCTGTGCGTGCTATCGATACCTACGATGTTGTTCTCGGGCGATGTGGCGAAGAGCACCTGTATGGCCTGCCCTTGGTCAGCCATTTGCTGTAGTCGGGCACGCGTTTCCTCCGTCCACTGTAGACCCATGCCGAAGACAAGAATGCAGTCGTGCCCCTTGTAGCGGTCTACCTCCGACTCTTCCTCAAAGACCTCGTACTCGATGAAGTCGTCCGTATTGGACAAGACGATGCCTGTCGATTGGAAGCCCGGGAAGTTGACCAAGGCAATACGTGTGGTCGATGCCATCGACCGCCACAACCACCACGCCCCGAGGGCGCAGAGGATGAGCAAAAGTGTTGCTACTAGTAGTCTTTTTGACATAAAATGATTTGGTTTGAGAGATGGAGCAAAGGTACTCTGCCACTATCTCCTCTCCAATACCTAAATAAGGGGAATTGGGGCTCGTACGTCGTGGCCATATCTACCTACTATATGCGAAGGAGGCTAGCCATGGCCCTCTAGGCTCGTTGATATGCCATTGGGTGTATGGGCCCAATGAGCTGATGACGAGCAATATGACCTAGACCTGTCGGTAGGCCTAGGGTGAACGGCTCGGACACCCTAGGGGTAACGGTGCGTTCACCCTAGGGGAGAAATCGGTTACCTCTAGGCAACTTGTTATCCCTCCTAGGAGCTAACTTTTTCTCTACACCATAGTATCGACCAAATCCTCGCTGAGATGTTGATTTTCTGCCATTTGATGATCTGATCGCGGGCGATGATCCCGAGGCTGGTGGACAAAAAAATATGGACGCTAGTACTAATCTGTCGATAATGTCGTTATATTTGCATGAAAGAGCAGTGCACCTCCGAGGTGTTCCTACTCTTTTGATACATTAGAACGATTATTAAAGACAAAAGACAATGAAGAAGATTGTGATGACCCTAGCCGTAGCCCTCGCTATGGTAGCTGGTGGTACAGCTGTAGCTCAGACGCCTCAGAAGGAGACCAAGACCGAGAAGACCTGTAGCAAGCAGGGCGATAAGAAGGAGTGTAGCAAGGACAGCAAGAAGACTGGCGACAAGAAGGACGCCAAGGAGTGTAGCAAGGATAGCAAGACGGCTAGCAAGGAGAATGCCAAGGCTGGCAAGTCCTGCTGCAAGACGGCTGGCAAGGCAGAAGCGAAGAAGGACAACAAGAAGTAGCCCCCTCCCCCCTCCATACTCTATTCCCTCGCCTCTAGGCGTATGCTTAGGAGGCGAGGGAATAGTAGTATCTAGGGAACAGAAAAGATGATCAATGACAATGGCGAAAACCAAACGCTTCATACTGCCCGAAGACCAAATCCCCAACCAATGGTACAACATCCTAGCCGATATGCCTACACGCCCCAAGCCCCTGCTACACCCAGGGACGAGGCAGCCTATAGGTATAGACGATCTCACGCCTCTCTTTAGCGAGGCCTGCGCTCGCCAAGAGCTCAACGATACCGACCTCTGGATACCAATCCCTGAGGAGGTGCTGGACAAATACAAGTACTACCGCTCGACACCCCTCGTACGCGCCTATGGGCTCGAGCAGGCCCTAGGGACGCCTGCCAAGATCTACTTCAAGAACGAGAGCGTAAGCCCCGTAGGATCACACAAACTCAATAGTGCCCTGCCTCAGGCCTACTATGCCAAGCAAGAGGGAGTAACGCATCTGACGACCGAGACAGGTGCTGGGCAGTGGGGTACCGCCCTATCGTATGCGTGTAGCGTCTTCGGGATAGAGCTCGCGGTGTATATGGTCAAGATTAGCTACGAGCAGAAGCCCTATCGCCGTAGCATCATGCAGACCTTCGGTGCGCAGGTAACGGCATCGCCCTCGATGTCGACACGAGCAGGTAAGGATGTGATCACGGCCAACCCCAAGAGTATGGGTTCGCTAGGTACGGCTATTAGTGAGGCCGTAGAGCTCGCTATCTCCACTCCAGGATGCAAGTATGCCCTCGGCTCTGTGCTCAATCACGTCTCCCTGCATCAGACTATCATCGGCCTAGAGGCTGAGAAACAGCTGGAGATGGCTGGTGATTATCCCGATGTTGTGATTGGTTGCTTCGGTGGAGGCTCCAACTTTTCTGGCCTTGTATTTCCCTTCCTACGCCACACCTTCAGCGGAGTACGTCGCGGGACACGTTTCATAGCGGCCGAGCCCGACTCGTGCCCCAAGCTCACTCGTGGCAAACTCGTCTACGACTTTGGTGATGAGTCGGGCTATACACCCCTTATACCGATGTACTCGCTGGGGCATGGGTTTCAGCCTGCCAATATCCATGCTGGAGGCCTGCGGTATCATGGTGCTGGGGCTATAGTTTCTCAGCTCCTACAGGACGAGCTGATCGAGGCTGTCTCTATCCCACAGCTAGAGACCTTCGCTGCTGGGACGCTCTTTGCTCGTGCCGAGGGTATAGTGCCAGCACCAGAGTCGTGCCATGCTATCGCAGCCACCATCCGCGAGGCCAACCGATGTAGAGAGGAGGGTGCCGAGCGCACTATCCTCTTCAACCTCTCGGGGCATGGTCTCATCGATATGACGGCCTACGACCGCTTCTATTCGGGCGACCTGCAGAACTATGCCGTGAGCGATGACGAGATAGCTCGCAACCTCTCTGCCATCGATAGCCTACAGTAGGCCTACTGACAGTTTGCCTAGCCTCCATACTCCTAGCGTGTATGGAGGCTAGTTTTGTGGCAGGGAGGGAGCTCTCTAGATCGCCTTGACTCGTAGATGTATCAAGGGCTACGCCATAGAATGCTCTATGGCGTAGCCCTTGATGTGCACACAAAACTGGGGAGTACTCCCACAGCGCAGAGAGATACACTCCATGACGAAGAAGGGTGCGCCTCTTGTGAGGCGCACCCTTTGGTTGCGGAGGCAGGACTCGAACCTACGACCTTTGGGTTATGAGCCCAACGAGCTACCACTGCTCCACTCCGCGATGTTTTGACGATGCAAAGGTAGGCTTTTATTTTGAATTGACCAAGCCTTGGGCGAGATTTATTGCTAGATCGTCGCGGATAGAGGTAGCTATCGGCTGTATATTAAGAGGTTGTCTGATGTGTCTAGGGTAGCTGTTTCTCTAGTATCAAGACGCCTCTAGCCGGTATAGTGATGGATCGGCGTGCATTGATGCGCTCTCCCGACACGACCTCGTAGTAGGTCGATCCACTAGGTAGCAGTTCGCCCCAGTAGCCTTTGTCTAGCGTCTGTCTATCGGGCTTGCTATTGAATACGATGCAGACGTGACTATCTCCATATCTGCGCTCGTAGGCATAGATGCCGTCCTTGGGGTTGCGGTGGCGGAGCTGACCCTGTGCGAGGAGCTCTCGGTGCGCTTTGCGCCACTGTAGTAGGCGACGTAGGAAGGCAAAGGCCTCGCGCTGAGCAGGTGTACGATCGCTCTCAATGAGCCAGTTGAGCTTGTCGCCAGGCCATCCACCAGGGAGGTCGGCGCGCAGGGCTCCATCGCCATGCGCCTTGTCGGCTACCATCAGTAGCTCAGTGCCATAGTAGATCTGAGGGATGCCTCGAGTGGTGAGTAGGAATGCCATTGCTTGGCGGAAGCGGTCGAGGTTGGCTGCGAGGCTATCGTTGCGTGCAAAGCGTGAGGTGTCGTGATTGTCCACGAAGGTAAGCAGGCTGTTGGGGTCGGGATACACGACGTCTTGGGTCAAGTAATCGTACAGGCGAAACAAGCCTCCACCCCAGTCGCCTGTCTCCTCGTCAAAGGCCTTGTTCATGTGCTCCATGAGAGGGAAGTCCATGACGGTAGGCAGGTGTGAGTTGCGAGGATGCGCTAGCCTGCTATTGCGCTGCCAGTACGAGACGAGCACATTGCTCCCGAGCCAAGTCTCACCTACGATATTGAATCGAGGGTATTCGGTGAGTACAGCTTGGCACCAGCGGGCCATCATATCCCAGTCGGCATAGGGGTGTGTATCCTGGCGTATGCCATTGATACCAGCATACTCGATCCACCAGATACTGCTCTGTATAAGGTAGGTGGATACGTGTGGGTTGCGCTGATTGAAGTCGGGCATTACCGATACGAACCACCCATCGACTGCTTCGTCCATCGACCGCTTCGTCCTGTAGAGGTCGCTCTGTGCTACGGTACGAAAGGAGGTTTGGGTGTATTTGCCCTCGTTGTTGAACCAGCTCTTGTCGGGCATATCGCGGTACAGGTAGTGCTCGATGCCACAGTGGTTGAATATCATGTCCATCACTACCTTGAGGCCACGCTTGTGCGCCTCGCTGACGAGCCGACGAAAGTCGTCATTGGAGCCTAGTCGTCGGTCTATCTGATAGTAATCGGTAATCGCATAGCCGTGGTAGGAGCCCTGGGGCATATCGTTCTCTTGTACAGGGTTGAGCCATAGGGCCGTTACACCGAGGTCGCTTAGGTAATTGAGGCGCTGCTCGATGCCGAGCAGATCGCCCCCATGGCGGCCTTGTGGGTCGGTGCGATCCACCGTCGTGGAGCGCATACCTGCCACAATGTCGTTATCGGCACGCCCGTTGGCAAATCGGTCGGGCATAATGAGATAGAGGACATCGGAGGCATCGAAGCCCTGCACCTGCTCTCTGCCAGGCGTACGCTCGTGCAGTGTGTAGGCGATGGTGCGCTGCTCGCGTCGCTTCTGCTTGAGTACGATGTCGAAGGTCTGAGCAGGGGCACTCGTTAGGTCGAGGTATAGGAGCAGGTAGTTGGGATTGGCAAGCCGTACTATCGAGTCGATGCCTACTCCATGTCCTTTGATCGTTACGTTACTGGGGCGGATGTTGGAGGCGTGTATCAGTATCTGTAGTTTGGGGTTCTTCATACCAGCCCACCAGCTCTGGGGAGCGATGTGCTGTACGGAGCTCACCTTGGCTGCGAGTGCTGTGCCCAAGGTCATCATAGCAGTGCAGATGATAGCAATAAACTTATTCGTCTTCATGTAGCTTGGTATGTAGTGAGTGTATGCTTGGAGTGATAGCCTGCGAGCCTCGTCTCAGGCGTGTGGCGATCATATCAGTAATGTTGGCGACGGCGAAGTTCACTTAGGCAGATGGCAGTAGCGACGGCCACATTGAGAGATTCGCTACCATAGGCCATCGGTGAGGCAAACGAGGGTATCGTCAGGCGCTGGTGTATGAGTGAGGCTACCTCT